>JBKJKJ010000315.1:0-15832 GCA_046597455.1 Burkholderiales bacterium | reverse complement strand
CGGTGATGCTGACCACGTGGCCGTCGATCTCGTAGGGTTTCGCGATGGCTTCGATCACTTTGGCCGCGACTTTCGCCGTATCGTCCGCGCCGATGACGTGCCACAGCGCGATCATGAATTCGTCACCGCCGATTCGCGCCACCGTGTCTTCCTCGCGCACCGCGGCGACCAGCCGGTCAGCGACCATTTTCAGAAGATCGTCGCCGGCTGCATGCCCCAGCGTGTCGTTGATCGACTTGAAACCGTCCAGATCGAGATAAATCACCGCCATCGCGGTTTTGTTCCGGCGTGCGTGGGCGATGGCCATCCACACGCGCTCGGGCAGTAGCCGCCTGTTCGCCAGACCGGTGAGCGGGTCCTGCAGCGCCAGGGATTCGAGCAGCTTGGCATGCTTGCGCGCCGACTCATGCAACAGCCGCACTTCCAGCATGTTGTAAACGCGCATCAGGACTTCGTCCATGTCGAAAGGCTTGGACACGAAGTCTTTCGCGCCGGCTTTGAGGGCGCGAACCTTGTGGCTCGGCTCGGCTGTGATCGCGAGCACCGGGAGGTAGCTGTCCTTCTCGATCGTCTTCAGCGCCTCCATCACGTCGAAGCCGTCCATGCCGGGCATTTGCAGGTCGAGCATGATGAGGTCGTAGCGATGGGCACCATGCATTTCGCACACTTCGCGCGGGTTGGTGGTGGACTCCACACGTGTGTAGCCTGCGATCATCAAGGCGGACTCGAGCAGGAAAAGATTGTCCGGCCGGTCGTCGACGAGAAGAATTTTCGCGTTAAGTATGTCCGAAGAGCTGAGCATGACGTGGGTCCGGAGCGAAACGTGGCGCGGTGGCGGGACACCTTCGCACACTCACGCGTCTAGGCGCAATGAGTTTCCGGAGTCCCAGGCTTCGTGCGCCAGTGCAAGCGCGATGCCCACTTGCGTGGTCAACGGGCAGCTGACGGCGCTCGAGCGGGCTTTATTCCGGTGTTATGTGCAGCGGTTTGACGATCTTGTCCCATTTTGCGAGCTCACGCGCGATGCGCTCCCCGAACTGCGCGCTCGTCATCTCGACCACATCGACGCCGACGCCGATAAGTTTCTCCCGGGTGTCGGGCTGGCGCGCCGCACCCTGGACCGTGCTGTGCAGTCGGGCAATCACGGGTTTGGGCGTGGCGGCCGGCGCGACCAGGCCGTACCAGCCGCTGACTTCGTAACCGGGCAAGCCCGATTCGGCTATCGTCGGCACCCCGGGCAGGGCCGCGCTGCGGCGCGCCGTGGTGACCCCCAGTGCCTTGATCCGGCCTGCCTGCAAATGAGGCCGCGCGACGGCGACGGTGGAAAAGAAAATCGACACGCGTCCCCCCAGCAGATCCACCATCGCCGGTCCGCCGCCTTTGTAGGGCACGTGCAGCATCCGGGTCCCGGCCATCGAATTGAAGACTTCCGCAGCCAGGTGGGTGAGGTTGCCGATGCTCGAGGACGCATAGGCGATCTGTCCCGGCCTGGATTTTGCGAGGCTGATGAGATCGGCGGTGGAGGCGATACCGAGCGACGGGTGCGCGACGAGCACGTAGGCGCCGTCACCGACGAGGGCCACCGGCGCGAAATCCCGCGCCGTATCGTAAGGGAGCTTGGGATACAGGCTGGGATTGATGGCGTGGCCCGCGGCGATGACCAGCACGGTGTGCCCGTCAGGCACTGCCCTCGCGACCAGTTCCGACCCGATGATCGTATTGCCGCCGCCGCGGTTGTCGACGACGACGTTCTGCCCGAGTTGTTCGATCATCTTCGGCACGAGCAACCGCGCCACCGCGTCGTTCGCGCCGCCCGGTGGATAGGGCACCACGAGCCTGACCGGTCGCGTGGGGAAGGCCTGCGCGAGCGCCGGCACGGTGGCAAATAGCGCAAGGGCGCCGAGAAGAACGAGCGCCAGTCGGGCGCCGATAGGTGTGGAGGTCAGCATGATGTCCTCGATGTGGAAAGAAGCGATCGCGTGCCCTGTTTGTCGTGCTCTGCAGGGCTCGGCCCGGGCCTTCGACGATACCATCGGTGCGCGTCATCGATACGCGCCGTTTCGTCAGGCCGCCGCTTAGGCTAATCTAGCCGACTCATCCGCCAGGAGGTGCATATGACAACGTCAGGCAAGCTCGGATATTCCCCGGTCGAGGGGTGGGAGCAACTGCCCAAAGGCTATGCTCATCGCGACGTGGCTGGCGTGGCCGTCGACGGCGAGGATCGCGTCTATCTCATGTGCCGGGGGGACCATCCCGTCATCATCTACGACCAGAAGGGCAACTTCCAGGGCTCGTGGGGGGAAGGCGATTTCTCCTATCGCACCCACGGCATTTACGTGGCGCCCAACGGCACGATCTTCTGCACGGATGACGGCCAGCACACCGTGCGTCAGTTCACGCCCGAGGGCAAGCTGCTGATGACGCTCGGGGTCCTGAACACGCCTTCGGACACGGGATACGACGGCAAGAACATCACCAGCATCAAGCGGGGCGCAGGCCCTTTCAATCGGCCCACCAATGTGGCCATCGGTCCCCGTGGCGACATCTATATTTCGGACGGATACGGCAACAGCCGCGTCCACATGTTCTCGCCGACGGGCCAGCTCAAGCGCTCGTGGGGGGAGCCGGGGAGCGGTCCGGGACAGTTCTATCTTCCGCACGGGATCTGCGTGGATGCCGAAGGGCGCGTCTTCGTCTGCGACCGCGAAGCCGACCGGATCCAGATCTTCAGCCCCGATGGCGAATACCTGAGCGAGTGGACGGACACGCAACGCCCTACGCACATCGTTTTCGACGGCGAGGGGCGGGCTTACGTCACCGAGCTTGCATGGCACGTGGGCGATACCTCTCAAAGCCTCGGTCCGATCAAGGTGGCGCGCCACGCCCGCATGAGCATCTTCGACAAGACCGGCAAGGTCCTCGCGCGGTGGGGCACGCCGGAAGTGACCGAGCCCGGAAGCTTTGCGGCGCCGCATGGTCTTGCGCTCGACTCGAAGAACGACCTCTACGTGAGCGAGGTCACGTGGACTTTCGCGGTCAGCCGCGGACGTGCGCCCGAAGACTGCCACACGTTCCAGAAGTTTTCGCTCAACGCCTAGTGTCGTGATTCATAAGTCCGCTTCACAATCCGTTCGTCCTGAGCGTAGGCAACGAGTGCTGAAGTCGAAGGATGAACGACAAACAACGCCCTTCATGCTTCGACTTCACAGCGTTACGCTCAGCACGAACGGAAGGCGAATAGGGTGCGAATTTCAGCATCACTACACGAGGAGCTCGTCGTATTTGCGATGCGACGAGCTCCTATGCGACGAGCTCCTTTTAGCAGCCTTTACCGACTGGTAAGTCCGACAGGCTGCTAGCTGAACCGTTGCGGCGGCCTTCGTGCCCTGACCGCCGCAACGTGACTTCGAGTCAACTGCCCCTCCCGGTCCGCTCGGCGTGGCCTTGCCGATGCCTGGCATGACGGTTACCTTCCGTCCTGAAGCAGCCGTAACGCTTTCACGACGAGGAGCAACTGAACATGCCGCAATCCGCAGCCCTCTCGCACGAAGACACCACCGCGCATCCCCCGAAAGTCCGCACCGAGCTCGAGGTGGTGCAGGAAGTGCGCTTCGCCGTGGTCATGTATGGCGGCGTGTCGCTGGCCATTTACATCAACGGCGTTACCCAGGAGCTGCTGAATCTGGTTCGCGCGACCGCGTACGCGAGCGGTGAGAACCCCGCTGAGGGGGCGTTCGGCTGCGCAGCCCTCTCCCCGGTGGAAAAGGTTTACCGCAAGCTTGCCTATCTGTCGGGCAGCGAGTCCTTGCGTCGGGACTACAGAGAGTGGCTCGCGCAGCGTGCGCCGGATGCCGGTGGGGAAGGGCAGGCGCGGGACGATGGCGTCGCGCCCGCCGTCGATTCGTGCCTGGAGAAGAACGAGCCGCTTTCCACCCGATTCGTCGTCGACATACTTTCGGGTACTTCAGCTGGCGGAATCAACGCGATCTTCCTGGCGAAAGCGCTCAGCAACGACAAGCAGATCGGGGGGCTGAAGGACATGTGGGTCACCGAGGGCGACCTCGGGAAGCTCATCAACGATCGCGGATCGCTCGACGGCATGAACAATGTCGGGCTCGTCGATCCGCCGCGGTCGCTGCTCAACAGCCGGCGCATGTATCTGAAGCTGCTCAATGCCCTGAGTGAGGTCGACCGCTCCAAAGGCGGATCCGCACCGGCCACCGGCCCGGTCGGCTCGGAAAACAGCCCTTCGCCGCTGGTGGACGAGCTCGATCTGTTCGTGACGACGACCGATATCCACGGTGTTCCGCTCCCGGTTCGTTTGTCGGACCGCGTGGTCTACGAGCGCCGTTACCGTAACGTGTTCCATTTTCGTTACGCGGATGGGACCTACAGCGCTTACAAGAACGACCTCACGGACAAGCACAGTCCTTTCCTCGCATTCGCGGCGCGGTGCACGTCCTCGTTCCCGTTCGCGTTCGAGCCCATGAGTCTGTCGGACATCGATTGCGTCGTCGAAGCGTTGCCCGGACATGAGGCGAGCTGGGGCTCTGCGAATCCGCAGTGGCAGCGTTACTTCACCGAAAGCCTCAGCGTGGCGGGCGACGCTTCGAAGCTGGATTTCACGCAGCGCGCGTTCGGCGATGGCGGTTACCTGGACAACAAGCCTTTCACGTATGTGACCGACACGCTCTCGCGGCGCTACAGCGACGTTCCCGTACGGCGCAAGCTTTTGTACATCGAGCCTTCTCCGGAACATCCCGAGGACGAGCGTGCGGACGCCCCCGCGCCGAACGCGCTCGAGAACGTGGTCGCGGCACTGCTGACGCTGCCCCGCCAGGAAACCATCCGCGAGGATCTGCAGCGGCTGCTCGATCGCAACCGGCTGATCGAGCGAGCGGACCGCACGCTCGATCAGGTGCGCAACGACGTCACCCGCGCCCGCAACGAGCACAGCGGTGAGCGCAGGGCGGTGACGGGATTCGCAGATCAGAAGCGCGATTTCTGGCCGACGGATTATCTGCCCGACACCGTGAAGCGTTTCGGCAAGGCGTATGTAGCCTATCGGCGCATGCGCATCGCGGACGCGACGGATGAGCTTTCGAGATGCTTCACCAGTCAGGCCGGATTCGACGTCCATTCCGACGAGTTTCTTGCGATACGCGCAATCGTGCACATCTGGCGGGTCCGCAACTATGCCGACTACAAGAATGACGACGATATCCCCAGCGTGAACGCGTTCCTGAACGATTTCGATGTCGGCTTCAGGGTGCGCAGGATGACGTTCATCCGCCGGCAGATCGACTTGCTGCACCGGATGACCGACTCGGAGAAGCACGATCTCGAGAACGGTACGGTGCCCAGTGAGATCCGGATGGCGTATCAGCAGTTGCGGGGGCTCGGTTTCGACTACGACCTGACGTGGAAGAGCAAATTCAAGGAGGCGTTGAAAACGCTGAAGGGACAGCTCAACGTCGTCGAGCACAGCCTGCAACGCGCCCGCGCGGCCGTCGAAGCCGGCACGCTGCCCGGTGCGCCGGCTTCAGCGACTGCGCAAGCGAATCCCGACGGCCTGCAGCTCGGTAAGGCCATCACAACCCTGGGCATATCGGGGGCTCATCTCAAGTACATCCTGGGAATGGAATGGAAAGTGGTCGTGGAAAATCCCGACGATCCGGTGTCAAGGCGCGTGGTGCCTGGGCCGGACGCAACGTTCGCGCGATCCGTGACCAATGATGACCGGGAAAAGAGAGCCGCGCAGATTCTCGATGAGCCCACGCGATTCGATCTCGCGCCAGGCCTGCGCGATGAGCTCGGTGATGTGGCGCAGGGTCTCAAGCAACGGCTGTGCAGAACCTTCGATGAGGCTTACAGCGGGGTCGAGAGTCTGTTGAGCGAGTCGTCCGAGCCGCTGTATGCGTATCTGTGGAAAGAGTTTCTGGCTTTCGAGGATTACGACCAGGTGACCTTTCCGATTCTCTTCGGCACCAACGTCGGCGAGGCGGAGCCGGTGGAAATATTCCGGGTCAGTCCCGAGGACGCCGTCAGCGTGATCGACGAAAGACGGGATGAAAAAAAACGACGCAAGCTCGCCGGCGTCGCCCTGTTCAATTTCGGCGGATTTCTCGATGAGGCTTGGCGCGAGAACGACGTGTTATGGGGGCGGCTCGACGGCGCGGAACGACTCGTCACCTCGGTGCTCCCCGACCCTGAAGACGAAAGCATACGGGCGGATCTCACGCGACAGCTGCACGAGGAAATCCTCGCCGATCTCGCGCAGGCAGCACAGGCGAGGAAACTCGGCGAGCGGATCGCGAGCTCGATGATGCGTAAATTCGATGACGCCTCGCCCGATGGCCTGCGCATGGCGCCCAGCGAGCAGATCGCCAATCAGAAAGCGATCGCCGGAGTCGTGAACAGCACGCTGTCACGCGCTCACCTGCTCGAATTCATGCGCAAGCACTACACGGTCGATCGACGCCTCGATCCCAAACCGGTTCTGGATACGATCTCGCGCGCGACTCAGGTCATCGGCAAGATGTTCGAAGACATGGCCAGCCGCACCCGGGCGAGTCGTCAGAGCCGGCATCTCACCTGGATCGCACGGCTGGGAAGCGTGTTCTGGGGGCTGGTGCAGCTGGCGGTGCCGGGATCCATCGGCAACCTGCTTTTCTATCACTGGTTCAAGCTGCTCGTCGCGGTGGAGGGGCTGATACTCGCCGGCGGGCTCCTGCTCAACCAGCCTGCGGCGGTCCACTTCGGATGGCTGTCGCTGCTGATCACGCTGCTGGTGGGGCTGACAGTGACGATCCTCAGAGACATGATGCTTTTGAAGCACCGCTGGCTGCGCGTTTCCTTCTCTGTGGTCGTGCTCGCCGTCCTCGGATTCGCGCTCCTCGGCGTGGACGCGGTCTTCGGGCTCGAATGGTTCACGCCGTTCTACATGCCCGACACGCCTTCATCATGAAGCTGGAGAGACCCCCGGCGCTTTATTGGGCTGCTTCGGCGGTGATGCCTGCGCTCCTGATCACTTTGCTCCACCGGGCGGTCTCCGCAACCACCAGCTCGCGAAGCGCAGCGGGTGTGCCGGGCGTGGCTTCGACGCCCTGATCCGTCAGCCGCTGGATCACGCCGGGATCGGTGAGCGTCCGATTGAGCTCGGCATTGAGCCTGGCGATGATGGGCGGCGGCGTGCCGGTCGGCGCGACGAGGCCGTACCAGGTGTTGCAGTCGAAGCCGGGAAAAGTCTCCGCGATCGGCGGCACGTCGGGCGCGATCCGCGACGGCTTTTGTGTCGCCACGGCGATCACCCGCAGGCGCCCGGCCTTGATCATCGACGACACTTGCGGTGTGCCCGAGAACAGGACCTGGACACGTCCCCCCACGAGATCGGTCACAGCGGCCGCGCCGCCTTTGTACGGCACGTGCACGAACTTCACGCCGGCCATGACGTTCAGGAGTTCGATGCCGAGGTGGTTGGGGGTCCCGACGCCCGGCGAAGCGAAATTGAGTTTGCCGGGCTGGGCTTTTGCAAGATCGACGAGCTCCCTGATGTTGCGCACCGGCAGGTCGGTGGGTACGACGAGCAGATAGGGCACGTAGACCATGAGGCCGATCGGCGTGAAGTCCCGTAGCGGGTCGTACTGCATCTTGACGCCGAGCGCGGGATTCACAGCCAGCCCTGCCGACGTGGCGAACGTGATGGTGTAGCCGTCCGGCGGCGCTTTCGCGCCCAGCGTGAGGCCGATCAGGGTGCCGGCACCCGGCCGGTTGTCGATCACGATCGGCTGCCCGAGTGCGTCGCCGACTTTGCGCGCAACCTCGCGCGCGACGAAGTCGGTCGTGCCCGCGGGCGGATAAGGCACGATCATGCGCACGGGCCGCGTGGGATATGTGGGATAAGCGGTCTGTGCCTGAGCAAGCGACGTGACGAGCAGCGTGGACAGCCAGATCGAAAGGTGCGCGGTTCGTGTTCCCATGTCGTGTCCCTCCCCGGAACGCAAACGATACACACCCGCGGATCAAGTGTCGAACCGGATACCCTGTGCGAGCGGAAGCGCCGTGCCCCAGTTGATGGTGCTGGTCTGGCGCCGCATGTAGGCCTGCCATGCATCGGAGCCGGCTTCCCTGCCGCCGCCGGTGTCCTTCTCTCCGCCGAATGCACCGCCGATTTCGGCGCCCGACGTGCCCACGTTGACGTTCGCGATGCCGCAGTCGCTGCCGGTGGCGGACAGGAAGCGCTCTGCGCCCTGCAGATCGCGCGTGAACAGCGCCGATGAAAGCCCTTGCGGCACGTCGTTGTTGATCGCGATCGCTTCGTCGATCGGGCCATAGCGCATCGCGTAGAGGAGCGGGGCGAAAGTCTCGCGCTTCACGATATCCCATCCGGGCTCGGCGTGGACGAGCGTGGGCTCCACGAAATAGCCCGAACGCGCCAGAACATTGCCGCCGTAAGCGACCCGTGCGCCCAGGCTATGCAGCTCGTCCATCGCGCTGCTGAAGCGAGCGACCGCGGCCGCGTCGATGAGCGGACCCATCAGCGTGTGCGGATCGAGCGGATCGCCCACGCGCACGTTGCCGTAGGCGAGCGCAAGCCGCTCGATGAGCGTGTCGTAAATCGCAGCGTGCGCGATCAGGCGCCGCGTCGTCGTGCAGCGCTGGCCCGCGGTGCCGACCGCGCCGAACACGATCGCGCGCACGGCGAGCTCGAGGTTCGCCGTCCCGTCCACGATCACCGCATTGTTGCCCGAGCATTCGAGCAGATACCGGCCCATCCGCCCTGCCACGGTAGCCGCCACGCGCCGGCCGACGGCGCTCGACCCGGTGAAGGAGAGCAGCGCGACGCGCGGATCGGCGACGAACGTTTCGGCGAGACTGTCGTCGTCGCTGATGAATAGGGAGAAAACGCCTTCGTGTCCGCTCTCGGCCACGACGCGGTTCACGATGAGCTGCACCGCAATTGCAGTCAGCGGCGCCTTGGGCGAAGGCTTCCAGACGACGACGTTGCCGGCGATTGCCGCAACGAACGCGTTCCACGACCACACCGCCGCAGGGAAGTTGAATGCCGTGATAACACCGACCACGCCCATTGGATGCCACTGCTCGTACATGCGATGCTGCGGCCGCTCCGAATGCATCGTCCTGCCGTAGAGCATGCGCGACTGGCCCACCGCGAAATCGGCCATGTCGATCATCTCCTGCACTTCACCATCGCCTTCGGCTTTGATCTTTCCGGTTTCGAGCGCAATCAGGCTGCCGAGCGCGTCCTTGCTGGCGCGCAGCGCATTGCCGATGCGGCGCACCACCTCTCCGCGTTTTGGCGCGGGCACGGTGCGCCACGCCGGCCACGACATTGCCGCACGCGAGAGCACGCGCTCATAGTCCTCGGGGCTCGATGCACCGACGAGCGCAATGGGTTCTGCAGTTGCGGGTTCGATCGACGCGAACGGGCTCTCGCCCTGAAACCACGCCGCGCCGTCGCTGGCGGCAGGATTCTCCGCCGCGAGTCCGAGGTCGGTCAGGAAGGAGTGCGCCAGCGCTTCGGGTACGAACTCAGAGGGCATCCGCGCGCTCCCGGTCGAGCTCATCGAAGGTCGAACGGATCGCGTCGAGGGACGCGTCGATCTGCTCGCGCGTGATCACCAGCGGCGGCGCGAAACGGACTACGGTCTGATGCGTGTCCTTGCTGAGGACGCCGTGCGCGAGCAGCCGTTCGCATACGGTCTGCGCGCTTGCCAGGGCGGGATCGATCTCGACGCCGATCAGCAGACCCCGGCCGCGCACCTCGCGCACGAGCGGGCTGTCGAGCGCGCGCAGGCGTTCGAGCAGATACGCGCCGAGCTCCGCGGCGCGTTCGGCGAGACGCTCTTCGAGCAGCACGTCGATCGCCTCGAGCGCCACCGCTGCCGCAAGGGGGTTCCCGCCGAACGTGCTGCCGTGGTCGCCGGGCTTGAATACTGCCATCACGTCGTCGCGGGCCACGAACGCGGAGACCGGAAGAACCCCGCCCCCCAGCGCCTTGCCGAGAATGATGCCGTCGGGCTTCACGCTTTCGTGCTCGCACGCGAACAGCCGTCCCGTCCTGCCGAAGCCGGTCTGAACTTCGTCGCAGAGCAGGAGCACGTTGCGGCTGCGGCAGATGCGCGCGCAATCCGCCAGATAGCCGTGTGGCGGCACGATGATACCGGCCTCGCCCTGGATAGGCTCGACGAGGAACGCAGCGGTCTGGGGCGTGATCGCGCGTTCGAGCGCCTGCGCGTCACCGTAGGGAATCGTTCTGAACCCCGGCGGGAACGGACCGAATCCGTCGCGGTATTGCGCTTCGGTCGACATCGCCACGATCGCGATCGAGCGGCCGTGGAAGTTGCCCGAACACGCGATGATCTCGGCGCGATCGGTTTCGATGCCTTTGACCTTGTAGCCCCACTTGCGAGCTGCTTTGAGCGCGGTCTCGACCGCTTCGAGCCCGGTATTGGTCGGCAGGGCCCGGTCCTGGCCCGTGAGCGCGCACAGCTGCTGGAGCAGATACGGCAGGCGGTCGTTGTAATAGGCGCGTGATGTGACCGCGAGCGTGCCGGCCTGCCTTTGCAGCGCCGCCACGATGCGTGGATGCGCGTGGCCGAGGCTGACTGCGGAATACGCGCTCATCATGTCGATGTAGCGGCGTCCGCGATCGTCCCACAGATACACGCCTTCACCCCTCACCAACACGACCGGCAGCGGCGCGTAATTACGCGCGCCGTAGCGGGCCTCCAGTGTTATGGGCGAGTCGGTCTCATTGCGGAGCAGCACGAGGTCACTCCTCATAAGCGCGTACGCGTGGAACGATATTGAGTTGGAGCCCGATGGACGGGTGTTTGTTCAGTCGGTCAGGTGGGTGTGCGGTGCACCAAAAAAACGCTCGAGGCTTGCTGCCATCGGCTTGCTACTATCAGGCACATCAGATTGAGGAGCCGCACACGATGGGCAGTTCACCGCAGAGGACGCAGGGCACCAACGACGTGACCGACACGACCGTCGATCTGGCGACGGGAAAAGTTTTTTATCGCGATTCGGGGGGAAGCGGTGTTCCCGTGGTTTTCCTGCACGCGGCTTCGGGAAACAGCATGATGTGGGGCGAGCAGATCCCGGCCTTCAGGGCTGCGGGCTATCGATTCATCGCGATCGACTACCGCGGCGTCGACGGCAAAGTCGGCGCGTTCGACTGGTCGGATCAGATCGATGCGCTGGTGACGACGCTCGGGCTGCCGCGCTTTCACCTGCTCGGCACGGCCGCGGGCGGCGGGAATGCATTCCAGTACACACTCGCTTTTCGCGAGAAGGTTCGCAGTCTGGTGATCGCCAACAGCCACGGCAACGTGACGGACCCGGATTACCTCGAAATGGGCGCTCGCATCCGGCCTTCACCGCAGTTCGACGCGTTGCCGCTCGATTTTCGCGAGCTCGGGCCGTCTTACCGGGCGCAGAACCCCCAAGGCGTCGAGCGCTGGCTCGCGCTGTCCGCTGCGAGCGCAAAGGGACAAGCGACGAATCCGCGGTTTGCGATGAGACCCGGGCGCGCCGTCACCTGGGCGGGGCTCGCGGCGCTCGATGTGCCGACGCTGCTCGTCACGGGCGATGCGGATCTCTACATGCCGCCTTCGGTGATGCGCCTGTTCGCTGCTTGCATGAAGAACACCGAGTCTGCCGTCATCCCGGAGACCGGGCACTCGTCTTACTGGGAAAGCCCGGAGCGCTTCAACAGCACCGTGCTCGCGTTCCTCGGGCGGCATTAACGGGCCGGGGCGGGCCGGTATACTGACGCGAATCAATCGAGAGGACGCTTCGCGCCGCGCGAGGCGGGCACCAGTGGCTTAAAGCCGCAAAAAAGGAGAGTTACCATGCATCTGAAAGGAAAGGCAGCCGTCGTTACCGGCGCGGGCCGCGGTATCGGGCGTGAGGTGGCGAAACTGCTCGCGGCCGAAGGCGCGAGCGTGATCGTGTGCGACCCCGGCGTGGGTCGCGGCGGTGAGAAGACCGCGGAACGGCCCGCCGACGCCGTGGTCGCCGAGATCAGGCAGGCGGGCGGCAAGGCGCTGGCCAATTACGACTCGGTCTCCGACTATCTCAAAGCCGGTCTCATGATCAAGCAGTGCGTCGACGAGTTCGGCAAGATCGACATCGTCGTGAACGTGGCAGGCAATCTGCGCGAGCGCATGATCTGGAACATGTCCGAGGACGATTTCGACTCGGTGGTCGCCGTGCACCTGAAGGGGCACTGGAACATGTGCCACCACGCGATCAAGTACATGCGCGCGGCCGGCCATGGGCGCATCGTTAATTTCTCGTCGGACGCATTCAAAGGCTCGGTGGGGCAGTGCAACTACAGCGCGTCGAAGGCCGGCATCATCGGGCTCACGCGCTCCATCGCCAAGGAGGCGTCCAGGTTCGGCATCACCGCGAACGCGATATGCCCCATGGCCGACACGCGCATGACGCTCACTGACGCCGTGAAGGAGAACAGAAGGCGCAAGTTCGAAGCCGGATTGTTGACCAAAGAGCAGTACGAGCGCTACCAGATTCCCCGTGGGCCGGAATACATCGCGCCGATGGTCGCTTACCTCTGTCTCGACCAGGCCGATTTCATCAACGGCCAGGTTTTCCACGTCGAGAAGGGGCGCATCAACACCTACTACTTCGGGGAAGACTTCAAGTCACTCCAAAAGGGCGACGACGGCATGTTCACCCTCGACGAGCTGATCGAGGACGTTCCGCAATCGCTGATGAGCGGTATCGTGCCGGTGGTGCCGCCGGTGAAAATGAGTGAGGCGGTGAAATCGGGGGACGTGAAGAAAGCCGGCTGAACGCGAGCGTTCGATCTCTGCTTTGCGGACGCCCCACCGCGATTGAACAGCCGAACCCGGCCTGCTGCGCCCGCCGCGGGTTCGAGCGGCGGCCTGGGCGAGACGCCGGGTCAAGTGGTCATCGCGAGTCGCGCGGCGGCGTGGCGATCCCGCGGCGCCGGCCGCCGCCTCGTTCTACGACACCTGGATGCCGGACTCGATCCGGCACCCGGGTGTCGAAACAGGTGACTCGCCATGACACTGGCGACGTTCCCGACGCCTGCGAGTAAGGCGGGCTAGCGGATTGCGATCGGCGCGACTGTCGATCCCGTCGCACCCTGGAGCTTGAGCGGCTGCATCACGAAAGCGAACTCGTGTACACGTTTTTCGGCGAGCTCGTCGAGCTTCAGGTTCTCGAGCAGGTGTATGCCGTAGACGACGAGCATCATCTGGTGAATCGGGCCTGAGAGCTTCGGATCCACGGCCGGCGCCACTTCCACCGGGATGTTGTCGGCGCCCAGCAGCATTGGATCCTGTTTCGCGAGCCATTCGCCGGCCGCGATCCCGATGCCGGGACTCTTAGTCATGTAGCGCGCGTTCTCCTTGCCCCACAGCCGGCCCCATCCGGTGTGGATGATCACCGCGTCGCCCGGCTGCAGCGTGAGATTCTGGCGTTTGAGCGCCTGTTGCAGGTCCTCGACGGTAATTTCGTAACTGTCAGGCAGGGTGGCCACGCCTTTGAGCGCGGCGACATCGATCAGCACGCCGCGCGTGACGAGCGCACCGACATTCTCGACTCCGAGCTTGGTGAAACCCGTGCGCGTCGCGACTTCGCTCACTTTGAAACAGTTGTAGAAACTGTCGCCGTAGGTCTGGTGTGCAAAGCCGTCGAACTGCGTGCCGACCTGTCCCAGCTCGGTCGTTACCAGCTCTTCGTTGCTCCCGCGCTGGTTCATCTGGGGATTCATTGCAGTGCGCTTGGTGTGCATGTTGAATTGCCGCGTGGCCTGCAGCGGGATGCCCTGACGAAGCACGTGACCGATCTCGATCACTTCGCCGGTTCGGATCAGCTTCGCGGCTTTGAGCACCGAGGCGGGTTTCATGTGGTTGGCAGAGCCCCGCTCGTCCCCTGCGCCCCATTTCGAAGGACAGCGCTGGTTTTCCGCAGGCGGCATCCAGGACTGTGCGTGGGCGGTCGTGCAGGCAAAAGCGAGTAAAACGGTCAGGCCGATTCCGGTCGCGCTGGCGCTCATGATCTTCCCCCTGGTCGACGACGGTGGCTTACCGTCGCCTGCCAGCTTCATCCCCTGCCGTGCAAGCGTCAAGCGCCTCAAGCGTGCGCGCGCCGAAGGGCGAAAACCTCGAGCGCTGCGCGCCGGGGGATTGCCCGGCGCGCAGGTTCACCGATCGTGGTTTCGCAGCGCGGCGCGCTCGGCCGGCGTTTCCCACTGCAGCGCGTATTCGCTTTTCTCCCACGCGTGCAAATCCATGAGTCCCAATCCCATGCCGAAGCCGGGCTCGCTGGTGTAGGTGTTGACCATGAAGGCGAGCCATTTGCTGTCGGGGCTTACGTTGGAGTTGCTGGCGCGCCACGGGGGGTGCTCGAACATGCGCGTCATCCGCACGCGCCTGCCGGTGCCGTCGAGCTTCAGCTTCCACAGGTCGTACGGGGGAAACTGGTTGACCAGATCGCACGACGACTCGAGGCAGATATGCTCGTGATCGGGGAAGATGCCTTCGCATTCGTTGTGTGTCAGCGGTTCGTCGATGTACGTCGTGACGTCCAGGGTCCTCAGATCGATTCCCCGCGTCACGGTCTTCCACGCGCTGTCCCGGGTGCGCGGTCCCATGTATTCCGCAAAAATGACTTCGGAGTCGTTGTGACGGAAATCCTGAGGCTCGGGCCGACGGCCCTCGACGCTGCGGTATATCGCGCGATCGTTTGCAACCACGGGCCCGTCCGCGCCATAGGCGATCTCGGTTACGTGGCATTCGAAATCGTCGAATCCGCCGATACGCGGGTCGTGTCCGCCGTGTATCGCGTATGCGAAACGGTTCGCGATGCTCGATACCGCAGCACCTTCAGCGATTTTCAGACCGAGCGGCTTGGGCGGCGAAGATGCGTGTCTGTCCAGGATCCAGAGCTCCGACTCCAGATGCCGGCTCGTATGACGGTCCTTGAATACTTTCGGGCCGATCAGCAGGTAATCGTCGTTGGGCAGAATCAGAACCCTGAGAAACGAATGATGTTCGCCCTGGTTTTTTGTCAGGTTGCGGACCTTGCGGGTCGAGAAATCCATTTCGCACACGTCGCCGTAGTTCTTGTCGATGAAGGCGATGCGCTTGCCGTCAGGGGACCAGTACGGACGCTCCCCGTAATCGAGCAACTTTTCGTGAAAAGGCGGCGGATTGTCGAGGACGTGCGCGCCTTGGAATGGTTTGTTATCGACTTTGTAGATGGGCATTTCGAGTCCGATGAGAAACTGCTTACTCGGCGCGCGCGCCGGAAATTTTGACCGCGGCCGCCCACTTCACGATTTCGCTGCGGATGAAGACGCCGAACTGCTCAGGCGTGCCAGTCGCCGGCTCGTAATCGGCGGCGATCATGCGCTCGCGATGAACAGGGTTTTTGACCACGTCGTTCAATTCGGTATTCAGACGCCGAATGATGGCGCGCGGAGTCCTCGCGGGCGCGGCGAGTCCGTACCAGACCGTGGCTTCGTAACCGGGCAGTGTTTCGGCGACGGTCGGCAGGCTGGGAAGGGCGCTTGCGCGCTTCGCGCTGGTGATGCCCAGCGCTTTCAGCTTGCCGGTCTTCACGTGCGGCATCGACCCCGGTGTCGAAGCGAAGGTCACCTGGATGAGGCCACTGATGACGTCGTTGGTAGCGAGATTCGCGCCTTTGTACGGAATATGAACGATGTTCACACCGGCTGCCGTCTTGAACAACTCGGTCGCCAGATGTGCGCCGTTGCCGATGACCGCGCCGTAGTTGAGCGCGCCCGGCTTCG
>JBKJKJ010000278.1:0-23986 GCA_046597455.1 Burkholderiales bacterium | reverse complement strand
CGCACGCGCTCGAGGCTGTGGGCGTCCTGCGGCTGCTTGTCGGGCCGCAGGCGCGCGATGCGCGGAAAGCGCACCGCGATCCCTGACTTGTGGCGCGGGGAAAGCTGGATACCTTCGAAAGCCAGCTCGCATACGATCGACGGCTCGACGACACGCACCGGGCCGAACGTGTCCAGCGTGTGTTCGCGAATGTAGCGATCGACTTCGCGAATCTCAGCGTCGGTCAGTCCGGAATACGCTTTCGCGAATGGCACGAGCGCGCCGTCGTTCCACACGCCGAAGGTGTAGTCGGTATACAGGCCTGCGCGTCGCCCGTGCCCGCGCTGCGCGTAAATGATCACGGCATCGACTGAATACGGATCGATTTTCCACTTCCACCACGGCCCGCGGACGCGCCCGACGCCGTAAGCGGAGTCGCGGCGCTTCAACATCATGCCTTCGACGCCGAGGGCGCGGCTTTGACTACGCAGCGCTTTGAGCTCATCCCAGTCGGCTGCCCTGACGACGGGGGAAAGCCGCAGCGCCGGGGAGACGCCCGGCTGTCCCAGCACCGCTTCGAGCTGCTCGCGGCGCTCGGCGAGCGGGGCGACGCGCAGGTCCCGGCCATCGCGCTCGAGCAGGTCGTAAGTGATGAGCGCGGCGGGCGCCTGCGCAAGCAGCGTCTTGCCGGCCGTTTTGCGTCCAAGGCGTTTTTGCAGGGTGTTGAAAGGCGCTGCGCGATCGTTCTGCCACACCACGATCTCGCCGTCGATGACGATGCCCTCCGGGAGCGTTGTGCCTGCCGCGACCAGATCGGGAAACGTGTCGTTGATGAGCTCATCGCCGCGCGACCAGAGATAAACCGAGCCGTCGCGCCGTATCAGTTGCGCGCGAATGCCGTCCCATTTCCACTCGATCTGCCACGCTGCGATGTCTCCGAGTGTCTCGGGCTCGGCTTCGAGCGCGTGCGCGAGAAAAAGCGGATAAGGACGGCTCGCCGCACCCTGCTCGCCGTCTGCAGAGATGAGCGTGCGATAGTTTTCGGCCGACGGCCGCCAGTGTCCTGCAAGCCGATGCGCGATGACCGCGGGGTCGATTCCGGTCAGCGCTGCGAGTGCGCGCACCACGCTGCGGGCCGACACCCCGACACGGAATTCCCCGGTGATGAGCTTGTTCCACACGAGGCGCGCAATGCCGTCGAGCTCGCGCCACGCCTGGCGCAGGGCGGCTACGCGTTCCTCGTCGGTCGAGCCGGCGAGGGGCAGCAGGCGTGCCTCGACCCACACGCTGAGGCTCAGATCGCTGTGGGCGTCAGCCGGCGGCAGCACGTGCGCCACCGTCTCGGCCAGATCCCCCACCGCTTCGTAGCATTCATCCATCAGCCAGCCGGGAAGGGCGCTGATCTCGCCGGCGAGCTCGTAGAGCCGTCGCGAAGGCACGACCTGACGCGGCTTGTTTCCGGTGAGGAAGTAAATCGCCCACGCCGCGTCTTCGGGCGCGGCGTCGCGAAAGTAGCGCTCCAGCGCGGCGAGCTTCGCGAGTGTGGAGTTGGTGCTGTCGAGCTCGCTGTAAAGCTGGGCGAAGCGCTTCACCGTTCGGGCTCCGCAGCGCCGGGTGTGTCCTCAGGCAACGCCGCCACCGGCGTCTCGTCGCTCGGCGGCTCGCCTTCAGCGCTACCCTGCTCGCCGGTGAAGCGCGTCGTGAGCTTCTGTGCGTCCAGTCCGTGCTCGCACAGCCAGCGCACCAGCGGCTCGCTGTACCCGTGTGTCACGAAGACGCGCTGCGCGCCGGTTGCCCCTATGGCCTCGAGCAAACCCGGCCAGTCCGCGTGGTCGGATAACGCAAAGCCACGATCGACCGCGCGCCGCCGCCGCACACCGCGGATCTGCATCCAGCCCGAAGCGAAAGCGTCCGCGTAGTCGCCGAATCGCCGCAGCCATGGCGTGCTTTGCGCAGACGGCGGCGCGACGATCAACGCACGGCTGAAATCGTGACCGCGCGGCAGCTCCGACACGCGCTGCGTGGGCGGAAGCACGAGACCTGAAGCGCGATACGCTTCGTTGAGCGTTTCCACGGCGCCATGCGTATAGATCGGACCGATTCCCGGATCGATGCTCATCAGCAGGCGCTGCGCTTTGCCGAGCGAGTATGCGTAAACCACGCTGGCGCGATCGACGGCCTGATTGTCGCGCCACCAGCGGTCGACGTCGGCGAAGAGGTCACGCGGCTCGCGCCAACGGTAGATCGGCAGGCCGAAAGTCGATTCGGTGATGAAGGTATCGCACGCGATCGGCTCGAACGGGACGCAGGTCGGATCGCGCTGGACCTTGTAGTCGCCCGAAGCGACCCACACTTCACCGCCGTGCTCGACGCGAACCTGAGATGAGCCCAGAACGTGGCCGGCCGGATGCAGCGACACTCGAACCCCGTTGAGCGTCAGCGCTTCGCCGTACTCCACGCACTGCAGATCGACTTCGCCCAGGCGCTGGCGCGTGACGTGCTCACCCGCGCGCGCGATGAGGTAGTGCTCGTGACCCGCGCTCGCGTGGTCGCTGTGGGCGTGGGTGATCACCGCCCGGCTCACGGGGCGCCAGGGGTCGATGTAGAAGCCACCGGCTTCGCAGAACAACCCGGCGGGGGTGAGACTGATCAGGGACATGCGGATCGAATGGGGAGTCGGGTCGCTTCAGCTACAGTAGCGACCATCGTGCCGTGCACGCGCTCCCCGCCCCGGACCGGCGCGCCGGCTGATGCAGAACCGCCACAGAGGTGGGGCCGTTGGCCGTCACCCCGAACGTTGTTCGGATCCCCGGATAGAAAGCCTCCCAGGTAGAGCGGCGGCACCGCGCGCGCGGTTGCCCCGGGCGTTACTGCTTTTCGGCTGGGCGGCTTCCCGTGAGCGATTCGATGACGAGCACCGGCCGGGTAACGCCCGCAGCCTCATCGATACGGGCGTGCTCCGCCGGCAGACGAACGATGAACTCGGCACCGTGCCCCAGCCCGTCGCTGTGCGCGGTCACGCTGCCCCCGTGCTGCTGCACCAGGCGCTGGACCAGCGTGAGACCGATGCCGAGCCCGTCGCGTCCGGTGTGAAGTTGTTCGACCCGCGTAAAAAGCTCGAAGACCTGCGACAGCATCTGGGGCGCGATGCCGATGCCGTTGTCGCGTACACAGATCGCGATGCCGTCTTCCTCGGACGTGAGCGTGAGGTCGATCAGGCCGCCGGAGTCGGTGTATTTTGCGGCGTTGTTGAGCAGGTTTCCGATGATTTGCGTGACCCGGTGCGGATCGGCTTCGAGGTAGAGCGGGGCGGCCGGAAGCACCGCGTTGAGGCGATGCTGGCGGGTTTTGATCAGTGGCTCGGTCATCTGTAGCGCCTGCTCGACCGAGGTGCGCACATCGTAATGCACCTTGCGAAGCTCGAACTCGCCGCGGCTGATTCGCGCGAGATCGAGGAGATCGTCCACCAGCCGGGACAACTGCTGGCTTTGCCGGTCCAGCACATCGAGAGACGAGGCCACAGCGGGGTGAGGTTGATGCAGGACCCGGCGCATCACTTCGACCGAGTTGCGGATCGGCGCGAGCGGATTGCGCAACTCGTGGCCGAGTATGGCGAGAAACTCGTCCTTGCGGCGGCTCAGGTCCGCGAGCACCTGGATGCGCTCGTCGTCGATCCGGCGCAGGTGCTGGTCGCGGTATTCGACGTAGCGCGCGATGCTCGCGGCGATGGCGTCGTCGATGAACACGCCGACGGCGAGCGCTTCGCGGTAATACAACGGACGCGCCAGGTTCTCTTCGAGGAATTCCAGCACGGTGAGCCGCAGGATCTGATAATCGCGCACCAGCTCAGTGACCGACCAGCCGCTGTCCCATCTCTGCTTTCCGTGCTCTTTGGCTTTTGCGTCCGGCGCCGAGTCCGCGCGCCCGTCGCGCTCGAGCGCGCGACCCATCGCGTCCAGGAACGCGGACAGGTCGTCGCGGAGGACCACTTGATGGACGCGCTTGGCCGCCGTCGTTTCATCCCGGGCGGCATTGCACCAGCGATCGACGATGGCATTCGCGTGGCGTTGCAGCAACGAACCGATCTCGACATGCGGTTCGGCGCGAATGACGTCGGTGTCCATATCCATACTGGCGTGATCCTGTCCTGGTTATCCGGTGGCGTACCGGGCAAGCGGTCAAAAGGGGTCCGGGAGTATAGCACTGGAAGCGCCGCTTACTCCTTGAATTGCTGGGGAGATTTACGTGCCCGCGAGGTTTGCCGCGGTGGTGACCGAGCACTTACAATCAAAAAAGGATTTGGAGCGCCAGTGTCCCTACAGACCGATAAATGATTCCGCCCTCAGTGCTTCCCCTGGACGTCGTGCTGGGGGTCGTCCTGTACTGGGTGCTGCTGGGTCTCGCGGGTCTGGCGCGCGCCGCCGACCTGCGCTTTGTGAGCCGCGTTCTCTTTCCCCTCAGCGCGGCCGGTTCGCTCGTCCTCACCCTTGCCGGCGTTGCCGCGGTGCTCGACCAACCCTCGGTTGTCGTAATCGCGCTGGGGCTCCCCGATTTGCCCTTTCATCTGCGGGTCGACTCGCTTTCCGCTTTTTTCATCGTACTCCTCGGATTCGCGGTCACTGGCATTTCGTTTTTTTCCGCAGGCTATTTCCGCCACGGTGAAGGTACTGCGCCTGGGTTGCTGTGCCTTCAGTATCACGTCTTCGTGGCAGCGATGGTAGTCGTTCTGCTGGCGAACGACGGCTATCTCTTCATGATCGCGTGGGAGACGATGGCCCTGGCGTCGTACTTCCTCGTCATCTCCAGCCATCGCTTACCTGAAATTCGCAGCGCGGGTTTCCTCTACCTGCTGATCGCCCACATCGGCGCGCTCGCGATCCTGCTCGCGTTCGGCGTGATGCAGGGCGCAGGGGGCGATTACACGTTCGACGCGATGCGCGTCGGCGACCTGCCTGCGTTCTGGGCCAGCGCCGCTTTTCTGCTCGCGCTTTTCGGCTTCAGCGCCAAAGCCGGCCTGCTGCCGCTCCATGCATGGTTGCCGGAGGCGCATCCCGCCGCGCCGTCCCCGGTCTCGGCGCTGATGAGCGGCGTCATGCTGAAGACTGCGATCTACGGTCTGCTGCGGGTGGTGTTCGATCTGCTGGCTCACCCCTTGTGGTGGTGGGGCGTCATCGCGCTGGTGCTGGGCCTCGCCACGGCACTCTTCGGTGTCATGTTCGCCGCCGTGCAGACCGACATGAAGCGGCTGCTCGCCTACTCGTCGATCGAAAACATCGGCATCATCGTCGCCGGTTTCGGTCTGACGATCATTTTTCACGCTTACGGGAACCCGCAACTCGCCGCGCTCGCGCTGGTGGCCACGCTTTATCACTGCCTCAACCACGCCTGCGCCAAAAGCCTGCTGTTCCTCGCCACCGGCTCGGTGCTGCACGCCACGCACGAGCGCAGCCTGGGCAAGCTCGGCGGGCTCATACGCAACATGCCGTGGGTCGCCGTGCTCGCCCTCGTCGGCACCCTCGCCATTGCCGGCCTGCCGCCGCTGAACGGTTTTGTTTCCGAATGGCTGATGCTGCAGGCGTTTCTGTTTTCACCGGGTTTGCCCAATCCGTATCTCAACATGCTGGTGCCGCTCGGTTCAGCAGCGCTCGTGCTCGCTGCCGCGCTTTCCGCATACGTCATGGTCAAGTTCTACGGCGTCATTTTCCTCGGGCAGCCGCGAGAGCCCGCGCTCGCGCAGGCGCAGGAGGCCGGCGTCTGGGAACGCGCAGGGCTGTCATGGCTGGCTGCGGCGTGCGTGATACTCGGTCTCATCCCGATGGCGGTGATCTCGCTGCTCGATCACGTCACTGTGCCGCTGGTCGGCTATGCGATAGGCGAGAACGCTGGGCGCGCAGGTTGGCTGCTGCTCGCGCCGGTCGGCGCCGGACGCGCGAGCTACGGTCCGCTGCTGTTCCTGCTCGGTATTGCGGGCGCGGTCCTGATCACCTTCGTCGTGGTGCGCAAGGTCTATCACGGCCGGGTGCGCCGCGCCGCGCCGTGGGATTGCGGCTTCCCTGCGCAGACGCCGCGCATGCAGGACTCCGCTGAGGGATTCGGCCAGCCGATCAAGCAGATTTTCGAGCCTTTCTTCCGCATCCGCCGCCACATGCCCGGACCGTTCGACGCCTCACCGCGCTACGCCGCCACGACCGAGGATCGACTCTGGTACTGGATCTACCTGCCGATCGCCCGACTCAACCAGCGCATCGGCGGGTGGATAGGACGGCTCCAGCACGGCCGCATCTATCTGTATCTCCTGTACAGCTTCGCGACGCTGATCGCGCTGCTGCTTTTCGCGCGTTAGGCCCATGGCGCCCTGGGCCGAAACCGTTCTTTCTCAGCTCACGCAGACCGTGATCGTGGTGCTGATGGCGCCCGCGGTGCTGGGCTGGCTCAACCAGTGCCGCGCCTGGCTGCAGAACCGCAGCGGTCCCGGCGTGCTCCAGCCCTACCGCGTGCTGGGCAAGCTGTTCGCCAAAGACGCGGTCCTGGCCCATACCGCATCGCCGGTGTTTCGCGTGGCGCCGTATGTTCAGTTCGGATGCATGGTGCTCGCCGCGAGCATCGTGCCGGTCATCGAAACCGATCTCGCTTTTTCATCGGCTGCGGACGTGATCGCGCTGGTGGGCATTTTTGCGCTCGCGCGGGTGTTCTCCGCGCTGGCCGCCATGGACATCGGCACGTCCTTCGGCACCATGGGGGCGCGCCGCGAGATGCTGATCGCGAGCCTGTCCGAGCCGGCGCTCCTGATGGTGTTTTTCACCCCGCTCCTCATCGCGCAATCGACCTCGCTCACCGCGATCGTGGACGCACTCGCCCACCGGCAGTTCGCGCTCTATCCGAGCCTCGCATTTGCGGCCGTGGCTTTCGTCATGGTGCTGCTCGCCGAGAATGCCCGCATTCCCGTCGACAATCCCGCAACGCACCTCGAGCTCACGATGATCCACGAAGCCCTGATACTCGAGTATTCCGCGCGGCACCTCGCGCTGATCGAGTGGGCTGCCGCGATGAAGCTCACGATTTACTGCGCGCTTGGCATCGCATTGTTCGTGCCGTGGGGAATCGCCGAGTCGGGCGAGTGGCGAATGCTGCCGTTGTCGGTGCTGGCGCTGGTGATGAAGCTGCTCGTCGCCGGCGCGGGTCTCGCGCTTCTGGAAACGATTTCGGCGAAAATGCGGATTTTTCGTGCGCCGGAATTCCTGGGCATGGCTTTCCTGCTGGCGGTGCTCGGCATGCTGATTTTTCTGCTGCTCGGAGCCTGAGCGTGCCGCTGGGTACGCAACTCATCAACGTCATGGCAGCGCTGCTGCTGCTGATCGCGTTCGCCATGCTGTCGCAGCGGCGCATCCTGTCGCTCATACACCTTTACGCGTGGCAGGGCGTGGTGCTCGCGCTCAATTCAGTGATCGTCGGCTACTCGAGCGACCAGACTCACCTTTACTACTCGGCGCTGATCACGTTCGCGCTCAAGGCGATCCTGCTGCCGTGGATTCTGCACCGGCTCATCGTGCGCCTCAACATTCGCTGGGACGTCGAAACGCTGCTCAACATTCCGACGACCATGCTCGTCGGAATCGCACTCGTCATCTTCGCGTTCAATCTCGCGCTGCCGATCACCGAGCTCGCCGGCACGATCACCCGCAGCACCCTCGGCATCGCGATTGCGGTCGTGCTGCTGTCTCTGCTCATGATGATCACGCGTCGTAAAGCGGTGCCGCAGGTGATCGGTTTTCTCGCGCTGGAAAACGGGCTGTTCTTTGCAGCGACCAGCACGACGTATGGCATGCCGCTCGCGATCGAGCTCGGCGTCGCGCTGGATCTCCTCGTCGGCGTGCTGATACTCGGCATTTTCTTCTTTCAGGTCCGGGACGCTTTCGACAGCCTCGATCTGCGTCACATGGAAAAGCTCAAGGAGACCGACCGGTGATCGAGATCGCGTGCGTTCTCGGACTGCCGCTCCTCGGTTCGGTCGTGCTGGGCGTCCTCGGCGCCCGCCCGCGCGCGGCCGTGCTGAACGTGTCGTTCAGCTTCGCTGCATTCGTTGCGGCAGCATTCCTCGCCCGCCGCGTGGTGTCCGACGGCTCGATACTCGCGTGGGACGAGAATTTCTTCGTCGACTCGTTCAACGTGTTCCTGGTCGCACTCACCGCATTTGTCGCGTTCACCACGGCGGTCTTCAGCCGGCCGTACATGATGAACGAGCTCAGCCACGGCCGCCTCAAGCCGGGCATGCTGCGCCTTTATCACGCGATGTATCAGTTATTCATTTTCACCATGCTGCTCGCGCTGCTCTCGAACAACATGGGAGTGCTGTGGGTGGCGATGGAGGCCGCGACGCTCTCGACCGTGTTGCTGGTGAGCCTTTATCGAACGCCGGCGAGCATCGAAGCGGCGTGGAAGTATTTCATCCTCTGCGGCGTAGGCATCGCGCTGGCGCTGTTCGGCACGATACTGCTGTATTTCGCTGCGGAGAAAGTGCTCGGAAGCGGCGGCACGGCGCTGCTCTGGACGCATCTGAACGCGGTCAAGGGCGAGCTCGAGCCGACGGTGCTGTCGCTCGCGTTCGTTTTCCTGTTCGTGGGCTACGGCACGAAAGTCGGCCTGGTGCCGCTGCACAACTGGCTCCCCGACGCGCACGCGGAAGGGCCCACGCCGATGTCCGCGGTTCTTTCGGGCCTCCTTCTCAACGTTGCGCTCTACGCGGTGGTCCGCTGCAAAGTGCTCGTCGACGGCGCGCTCGGCACCCCCTTCGCCGGCCATCTCATGATGGGTTTCGGTTTGCTGTCGGTGATCGTGGCTGCTTTTTTTCTCACCCGCCAGCGCGACGTGAAGCGCATGTTCGCGTATTCGTCGATCGAGCACATGGGGCTCGTGACGTTTGCGTTCGGCATGGGCGGCGCGGTCGCCACCTTCGCGGGCCTGCTGCACATGACCGTCCACAGCCTCACCAAGTCGGCGATTTTTTTCGCGGTCGGCCACGCGGTGCAAAAGACCGGCACCCAGACGATGGCGGACATCCGCGGGCTCGTGGTGACCAATCCGACGATCGGCTGGGGCCTCATGCTCGGCAGCCTGGCGATCCTGGGCATGCCGCCTTTCGGCGTGTTCGCGAGCGAGTTCTTGATATTGACCAGTGCCATGCGCCAGCAGCCGTGGGCGACACCGATTCTGCTGCTCGCGCTGGGTGTGGCCTTCGCGGCGATTTTCGCGCGGGTGCAGGGCATGGTGTTCGGTGAGACCACTGCCAAGCGCCTGCCTCACGCGCCCGCGCTGCTGCCGGTGTTCGTGCATCTCGCCATCGTGCTGGTGCTCGGGCTGTACATCCCGCCGTATCTGGCCGACTGGTATCGCCAGGCGGCGAAGCTCATAGGCTGACCGATGACGCTCGGCGATCTCGATATCCATTTCTCCCAGTCCCCGGGCGCCATCGGCGCGTGGGGGGCGCAGGTCGATACTGCGCAGTGGCGCGCAGTGTGCGTCCATGTCGCGGCAGGCGGGGGGCGGCTGGTCGCGCTGTGGGGAAGCGACAGGGTGAGCGACAAGGCGGGCGCCCAACCGCGTTTTGCGGTGCACGCCGCGCTCGTGGTGCAGACGGGACTCGTCGTCATCACACTGCCGGTCGCCATGGAGGTCGGCTTTCCCGATGTGAGCGATGCGTTCCCCGCGGCGAGCCGCATGCAGCGTGCGGTGTTCGATCTTCTCGGCGTGCGCGCGTCAGCGCCCGCGGACACTCGCAAATGGCTGCGCCACGCGGCCTGGGACGAACAGGCGTTTCCGCTACGCAAGGACTTTCCCGCGGTCGGTCTGCCGGTCAGCGGCGAAGCACTCGCCGCTGACGATTACCCCTTCGTCCCCGTCGCGGGTGACGGGGTGCACGAGATTCCGGTCGGCCCGGTGCACGCCGGTACCATAGAGCCAGGCCACTTTCGCTTTTCCGTGATCGGGGAGCGCGTGTTGAAGCTCGAGGCGCGCCTCGGCTACACACACAAAGGTGTCGAGAAGCGCTTCGAGCAGATGGACGTCGCGCACGGCGCGAAGCTGGCCGGGCGTATTTCATGCGATTCGACGGTGGCCTACGCGTGGGCCTACGCGATGGCCGTGGAGAGCGCCTGCGGTGCCGCGCCGCCGCGCCGCGCATCGTGGCTGCGCGCGCTGTTTCTGGAACGCGAGCGCATCGCCAATCATCTGGGAGACCTGGGTTTTCTCGGCAACGATGCGGGGCTTGCTTTCGGGCTCGCGCAGTTCTCCCGTCTCAAGGAAGACCTTCTGCGCGCAAGCCACAACCTGTTCGGCCATCGCTACCTGATGGATGCAATCGTGCCGGGCGGCGTCTCGGTCGACCTCGCCCCTGCAGGCATCGAGCGGATTCGCACGGAATGCACCGCGATAGAGAGCGAGCTGAGGGTGCTGCGCGCCATTTACGACGAGCATCCAGGTCTTCAGGACCGCTTTATCGCGGCCGGACGGGTCGCGCCCGAACTGGCCGCGAAGCTGGGTCTCATCGGCAGCGCGGGGCGCGCGAGCGCGCAGTCGTGGGATTTGCGCGTCCAGTTCCCTTGCCCGCCGTACGACGAGCTCGACGTGCAGATGGCCACGCACCGCAATGGCGACGTCGCAGCGCGCGTCATCGTGCGCTTCGACGAGATCATGGAATCCCTTCGACTCGTGCGCTCGATACTCGACCGCGTACCTGCGGGTGACGTGATCGCGCCGCTGCCGGCGGCGCGGGACGCGGCAGTCGGCTACGGCTGGGTCGAAGGCTGGCGCGGCGAAGTCTTCATGGCGATCGAGATACGCACCGACGGTCGAATCGAGCGGCTCCATCCGCACGACCCGTCGTGGCAGAACTGGCCGCTGCTCGAGCACGCGGCACTCGACAATATCGTTCCTGATTTTCCCCTGATCAACAAGTCGTTCAATTTGTCGTACAGCGGACACGATCTATGAGATGCGAGGTGCAGCGGTGATGCGCCCTGGATTGTTTCGGAGTGGATATGTTTCAACTGCTTAAATACATTGCACGCACTGGAATCGTCAGTGAGCCGCCGCCGCAGGCGGATGACGCATTGCGGGTTGCCGCCGCGCTGGAGGCCGGGATACTGAAGCGCTTTCACGGCGCGCTGGCAATCCGTCATGTCGACGCGGGCTCGTGCAACGGCTGCGAGCTCGAGATCAATGCGCTCGGCAATCCGTACTACAACCTCGAAGGCCTGGGAATCCGCTTCGTTGCGAGCCCGCGCCACGCGGATATGCTGCTGGTCACGGGGCCGGTATCGCGCCACATGGTCATCGCGCTCAGACGCACCTACGAGGCGACGCCGGAGCCGAAGCTCGTGGTCGCGGTCGGCGGATGCGCGCGCGACGGCGGAATTTACGGCGAAAGCTATGCGAGCTGCGGCGGGGTCGCGAAAGTCATTCCGGTCGACGTGCTCGTGCCGGGCTGTCCGCCGCCGCCCGCGGCGATCATGCAGGGCATCCTGACCGCAATCAGCGTCGAGCCCTGAGGCGGCGACGATGTCGAAAACCGGTGCGAACGATCCTCACGACCTGCAGCGCTTCGTGGACGCCCAGCGCGCGGTCTACGCGGATGTTTGCGAAGAGCTGCGCACGGGGCGCAAGAGAACGCACTGGATGTGGTTCACATTCCCGCAGATCGCAGGCCTGGGGCGCAGCGCCACGGCAATACGGTTCGCGCTGGCTTCGATCGTGGAAGCAAAGGCGTATCTGGCGCATCCCGTTCTCGGGCCCCGGTTGAGAGAATGTGCCCGGCTGGTGAACCATGTCGAAGGGCGGTCGGTCGGAGAGATATTCGGTGACCCCGACCAACTCAAATTTCACTCGTGCATGACGCTCTTCGCCGAAGCGGCGCCTGAAGATCAGGTTTTCGACCAGGCTTTGCACAAGTATTTTGCAGGCGAGCGCGATCGCTCGACGCTCGAGCGGCTGTGAACCGCGGACACTGACAAAAACCAACAAGAAAAAACTGCATGGCATTTCCCCTCGTCGTCCTGGTGGCTTTTCTCACGCATATCGGCTTTGCCGGCAGCCGGCTCGCAGTGCCCCTCTTCGCCGTCGATCAGGGCGCAACGCCGTTCGTCGTGGGTACGGTGGTCGCCCTTTATGCCGCGCTGCCCGCGGTGCTTGCACTGCCGGCCGGGCGCATGATCGATCGCCTCGGTTTCAAAATCCCGCTCCTGTTCGGCACCAGCGGCGTACTGGTCGCGCTCGTCCTGCCGTTCCTGTGGCCGTCGATGGGCGTGCTGTACGTCACCGCCTCGCTGCTCGGGCTCGCTTTCATGGCGCTGCAGCTCGGCGTGCAGACCCTCGCCGGTGCGATCGCAAAACCGAGCGAACGTGCGCGCAATTTCAGCTATCTGAGCCTCGGCTTCGCTGCGGCGAACCTGACGGGCCCGTTGCTCGCGGGATTCCTGATCGACCAGATTGGCTATGCACGCACCTTCGGCGCGCTCGCCATACCGCTCGTTCCGGCGATCGTTGTGGCCGCACTGGGTTCGCGCTGGATTCCGCCGGTTCACGCGAGAGGTGAAGCGGTCCGCGGCGCGACGTTCGATCTGCTCCGGATCACGGAGTTGCGCAACACCCTGATCGCGAGCGGCATCGTCTCCGCCGCGTGGGACGTCTACCAGTTTTTCATGCCCATCTACGGGCGCGCGCAAGGTCTTTCGGCGACGGCGATCGGCTCGGTGATGAGTGCATTCGCGCTGTCCATCATCCTGGTGCGCGGCGTACTGCCGTTTGCGTTGCGGCGCGCTAGCGAAGCGCAACTCCTCACGTATTCGATGTTCGTCGCCTGCGCGGCGTTTTTGCTGTTTCCACTGTTCCAGAGCGCGTGGCCGCTGGCGGCCGTGTCGTTCCTGCTGGGCGTGGGTTGCGGCTGCGGTCAGCCGCTATCGATGACGCTGGTGTATAACGCTTCACCGAAAGGCCGCGCGGCCGAAGCCACCGGGATGCGCATTACCGTGAACCAGATGACACACTTCGTGATTCCTCTCCTCTTCGGCGCGATGGGTTCGGCAGTCGGCCTGCCCGCCGTTTTCTTCGCCAACGCCGGCTTTCTGGTGGTCGGCGGTGTCATGAGCCAGCGCAACCATGCCAAACACTAATTCAAGAATACTGATGTTGTCCCTCGCACTGGCGGCGGTACCGCATGCCTACGCCGGCGAATTCGAAGTGTGTCTGGACCGGTTGCGCAGCGACGCGATCGCCAAAGGCATCACTGCTCAGACTTTCGATACGGCGCTCTCGGGCGTGACACCCGACCAGAGCGTGCTCGATGCAATGGATGCCCAGCCCGAGTTCACGACGCCGATCTGGGATTACCTCGCCGGCTTGGTCGACGAGGAACGCGTTGCCGACGGTCGCGCGAAGCTCGTGCAATGGGCCGCTGTTCTGGGCGAAGCGGAGCAGCGGTTCGGCGTCGATCGCCACACCATCATCGCGGTTTGGGGTGTCGAGTCCAATTTCGGGACGACGCTGGGCGGGCGTCCGCTGGTGCGCTCGCTCGCGACCGTGTCGTGCTTCGGCTCGCGCCAGCGCTTTTTTCGAGGCGAGCTCGCCGCCACGCTGCGCATACTGCAAAGCGGCGACATGCAGCCCGAAGCGCTGGTGGGATCGTGGGCGGGGGCGTTCGGGCAGACGCAGTTCATGCCGAGCACCTATCAGCGCCTCGCGGTCGATTTCGACGGGGACGGCAAGCGAGACATCGTCGGCTCGGTTCCCGACGCGCTCGGATCGACCGCGAATTTCCTGGCGCGCGCGGGTTGGGTGAGCGGCCAGCCGTGGGGTTACGAGGTGCTGCTGCCCGCCGGTTACGACGGGCCCGCCGGCCGCCGTGATCGCAAGCCGCTGGCGCAGTGGGAGCGCCATGGCATACGCAAGGCCGATGGCAGCGCACTTTCAGGCACCGGCCCAGCGGCGCTTTTGTTGCCTGCGGGCTCGGCAGGTCCGGCGTTCATCGTGTTCAGGAACTTCAACGCGATCTATTCGTACAACGCCGCCGAATCGTACGCACTCGCGATTGCCCACCTGTCGGACCGCCTGCGCGGCGCGGGCCCGTTTCGCGTGGCATGGCCGACCGACGATCCGGGGCTCTCGCGTGCCGGTCGCCGCGAAGTCCAGACGCGCCTGATCGAGCGCGGTTTCGACATCGGCGCAGCAGACGGCATGATCGGCGCACGCACGCGACGAGCCATCGCTCAATTCCAGACGGCTGCAGGTCTGGAGGCCGACGGCCGTGCGGGTGCACGGGTGTTGCAGGCGCTGAAGGCGCCAATGACACTGGGGGCGCCGGTGGAGCCGCAGCCTGCGGCGATCGTCGATGCGCCTGCGGCCGCCAACACTGAAACGCAGGAAAAGTCCGAAAAACCCGAAAAGTCAGACGAGGCGGCCCCGAGATGAACACGACTGACGGCACGGACGACGTTCGGGTTCTGGCCATACAGGCGCTCGCCCCGCCTGCGCGCATCGTCGGCGATATCGCGCTCACCGCGACAGCCCGGCAGAGCGTCGCTGACGCCCGGCGCGACATACACCGCGTCCTGCACGGTGCCGACGACAGGCTCATCGTCATCGTGGGCCCGTGCTCCATACACGACGTGAAAGCGGCGAAGGAGTATGCGGCCAGGCTGATCGCCGCGAAACAGCGCCTGTCTGTCGAGCTGCTGGTTTTGATGCGGGTCTACTTCGAGAAGCCGCGCACGACGGTCGGCTGGAAAGGCCTGATCAACGATCCGGGCCTCGACGGCAGCTTCCGCATCGATGAAGGTCTGCGCATCGCGCGCCGCCTCCTGCTTGAGCTCAACGAATCGGGAATGCCGGTGGGCTGCGAGTTCCTGGACATGGTGACACCCCAGTACATCGGCGATCTGGTCTCGTGGGGCGCGATCGGCGCGCGCACGACCGAAAGCCAGGTGCATCGCGAGCTCGCGTCGGGTCTGTCGTGCGCGGTCGGCTTCAAGAACGGGACCGACGGCAACGTGCGTATCGCCGTGGATGCGATTCGTGCAGCGCGCGCGCCGCATCACTTCATCGGGGTGACCAAGGCGGGGCAATCGGCGATCGTGTCCACGACCGGAAACGAGGACTGCCACGTCGTCCTGCGGGGCGGTAGAGCGCCCAATTACGATGCGGCGAGCGTCGACGCGGCGTGCCACGTGCTGGGCGAGGCCGGCCTTGCGCAAAACCTGATGGTCGATCTGAGTCATGCCAATTCCGCCAAGCAGTTCGAGAAACAGATGGATGCCGGGATGGATGTGGCACGCCAGATCGCGGGTGGGGACGTGCGTATCGTGGGCGTGATGGCGGAAAGCCATTTGCAGGCGGGCCGGCAGGATCTCGTCCCGGGCCAGCCTCTGCTTTACGGGGTGAGTGTGACCGATGCGTGCATCGGGTGGGGGGATACCGAGCAATTACTGCAGGCGCTGGCCGACGCGGTCACCCAGCGCAGGCTCGCGAAGGCGCAGGAATAAGCCGGGGTGCTACGATGCGCGCAAGGCTGGCAAAATCGTCCGGCCACAACGAGGAGGTCCCGATGAGTATGAATTCGTGCGCGCTCGCAGTGATCACGGCGCTCTGGATGCTCAACCCCACTCAGACCGTCGCTCAGCAGTGGCCCGAGAAACCGGTGCGTATCCTGGTGCCTTTCGCGCCGGGCGGCGGAACTGATATCCAGGCCCGGCTGCTGTCGACCGCTTTCCAGAAGAGCATGGGGCAGACGTTCATCGTGGACAACCGGACCGGCGCCGGCGGGCTGATCGCAGGCCAGATCGCCGTGGATGCGCCGCCCGACGGCTATACCATCCTCTTTACATCCGGCAGCATAGCGGTGGTCGTTACGCTCTACGCCAAGCGGATGAAGTTCAACATCGAGAACGATCTGGCGCCCATCAGCTGGATTTCCTCGACGCCGCTGGTCCTGTCGGTGCATCCGAGCGTCCCGGCAAAGTCGGTCGGCGAGCTCGTCGCGCTGGCGAAGGCGAAACCGGGGGTCTTCAACGCCGCGGGTAACAGCGCAGGCAGCACCGCGCACCTCAGCGCCGAGATGCTGAACCAGGCCGCGGGTCTCAAGTCGACCGTGCTCACGTATCGCGGCGGCGGGCCTGCCGTGCTGGCCCTGATCTCGGGTGAGGCCGATTACCTCTTTGCCACTGCACCTTCGATCATGCCCTTCCTGAAGAGCGGTAAAGCGCGAGCGCTTGCGGTCACGACGCCGAAGCGATCTTCGGTGCTGCCCGATTTGCCGACCATGAACTCGATCTATCCCGGTTTCGAGTCCGACAACTGGTATGCGATGTTCTTTCCGAAAGGCACGCCGAAACCGATCGTCGACAAAATGAACGCCGAGATCCGCAAAGCGCTCGACACCCCGGAGATACGCGCCTTCATGCCGAGGGAAGCGCTGGATCCGGTGGCGAGCACGCCTGAGGAGCTCTCGGCGCTGCTCAAGCGCGAGATCGTGAAATACGCGAATGTGATCAAGCGGGCCAACATCAAGCTCGAATGAGTCGCCGGCGTACGCGGGTTCTCGAGCCGAAACGTTGTTGAAACATCGGCCCGGCCGTGGAGCGGGAATATGAACGGGAACGGCGTCAACTTCGCCCTGGTGTGGCTGCTGTTGCCGGTGTCGCTGGGCTTGACCCTCGAAACGCCTGCTGCGCACGGCGCGCGCAGTGCGGCGCCGGCGAGCAGTCCCAGTCCCCAAGTGCGTGCGGTGAGTCGGGCGCACGCCAACGCCCGACGCACACCGTTGCGCGCCGCGCGTCGCGCTTTCGTTTTCCGGCCCCGAGCCCGCTTGCGGGCTGCGGCTCCCATCCCTGTCCGGGCGCCTTACTTCCCGGCACCGGCGCCGTATCTCCCGTCGTACGCCGCGCCCGTATATGTCGAGAACGCCGGGCCGCGTTATGGCGGGTCCTACGGAAATCCTTACGATCATGCCATCACCATCGAACACACCGCGGCGTCAGTCGCGTCTGAGCCGCCCACCGCCCCGGTCGCATACTACTGCCTGTCTTCGAATGCGTATTACCCCGACATACGCAGTTGTGCGGAAGGCTGGCGGCAAGCCGCCCCCGATCCAGCGGTCAGCTTCCTGAACGTGCTGCGAGCACGGTAGGCTCGGGCGCAGCCGCCGGTCACGTTCGCTGACGCACCGGTACGCGCAGGCGTGGCGTCAGAACCCCAGCGCCAGGCCGCCCGGACGCGGGTCGGTTGCGCCGCGCAGCACGCCGCGGCCGTGATCGAGCTCGATCAGCTGCGTCGCGCCGCCGCCGCCCCAGGGCCCGAGCACTTCGATTTTGTGGCCGAGCGCCGAAAGGGCTGCGCGAGTCGCTTCCGGAACGCGGCCTTCCACTTTCAGCACACTCGCGCGGTCGAGGTTGACTGGATCGGTTCCGGGAAAGCTGTGAAACCGCGGCGCGTCCATCGCATCCTGCAGCGACAGGCCGTGATCGATGACGTTGGTGATCACCTGAGTATTCCACTGGGTCTGCTGGTCGCCGCCCGGTGTGCCCCCGATGAGCCACGGCTTGTCGTTGCGATGGATCATGTACGCGTTCAGGGTGTGCATCGTGCGGCGCCCGGGTGCGATCACGTTCGGGTGATCCGGGTCGAGGCTGAAACCGCGGCCTGCGCGATTGTTGAGAGTGACGCCGGTTTCGCCGGCGACGACGCCGCAGCCGAACGAGTTCGACAGGCTGTGGATGAATGAGACCGCATTGCCCGCGCCATCGGCGACACAGAAGTAGCTCGTGTCGCCGCTGTGCTCGGGAATGACGGCGCCATCGGGCCACAGCGCGCGCGTCGGGTCGATTTGCGCGCGTCGGCGCTCGGCGTGCGCTTTCGAGAGAAACGTCTCCAGGGGCCAGCGCACGAATGCCGGGTCACCCGCATAACGGTTGCGGTCGGCGAAAGCGAGCTTCTTCGCTTCGATCAGGAGATGCATGCGCTCGGGGCTCAGCGGCGCCAAGCCGCCGAGATCGAAGCCTTCGAGGATGTTGAGCTGCTCGAGCACGAGGAAACCCTGCGAAGGCGGCGCGGTCTCGTAGACGGTCACGTCGCGATAAGTCGTCGAGATAGGCGTATAGATCACGGCCTCTTGCCGCGCGAAATCATCGGGCTTGAACGTTGCGCCTTCCTGCCCGAGGAATGCCAGCAACTTCTCGGCGATCTCTCCGCGGTAGAACGCGTCGGCACCCCCTTCGGCGACCGCGCGCAGGGTCCGGGCGAGACTCGGCGCTGACCAGCGCTCGCCCGCGGCAGGCGCGCGTCCGTTCGGGAGGAACTGGGCAGCGGACCAGGGATGGCGAGCGAGCTCTTCGGCCTCGTCGGCGATGCGGTTGCTGATGTATTCGGTGATCGCGACGCCTTCTTCGGCGAGGCGTATCGCGGGCGCCCACAATTGCGCCCAGGGCATCGAGCAGTGCCGCTTCCACAGCGCCTCGTAGACGCTGACCGCCCCCGGGACGCTCGCCGCATGCACCCCTTTGAGGGGCATCGTCCGGTGACCGAGGCTCGTGTAGTACTCGGCGCTCGCGCCGGCAGCCGCTACGCCGCTGCCGTTGAATGCGACGTTCTCGCGCTTGCGCGCGTCATGCATCACCACGAAAGCATCGCCGCCCAACCCGCACTTCATCGGCAGCACCACGCCTTCGGCGGCCGCGATGGCGATTGCGGCGTCGAATGCGTTGCCGCCCTGCTGAAGGATGGTGAGGCCGATGAACGCCGCTACGGGATGAGCCGACGCCACCATGCCGCGAGTCCCGAAGGCTTCCGGCCGCTGCCGGCTGCGCTGAGCCTCGGCGGCGCTCACACTCCAGGAACCATCGTCGATTTTCATGGGGGGCCTCGGTCGGTTGCGGTATGCGCGGATGCTCACGATAGGCTGCTGCAGCCCGACGAGTCAAGGTGACTCGATGCCATCCGGCACGGCTGATGTCGATGCACACTGCATCGTGTTTGTCGGCATCGCGCGCCACACGGCATCTGTTTTGCTTTATGAGTGCGGCCAGATGTGTATGATGCGTCCGGGCGCTTATGACAGCGTCTTCAACCTAGGAGCTATGGTATGGCGAGAAAACGCAAGCAGGGAACGCTCGAGATGGTGGGTCAGACCGTGAGCGACGCCGCGAAGAGTGCAATGAACGCCGCAGAAGAGTACGTGGTGGAGCCCGTGGGCAACTTCCTCGGACTTACCGACAAGAAAACGAAGAAGACCAAAGCCAGGAAACGCCCAGCCGCGAAAGCGCGCAAGAGCGCGTCGAGCCCGGCCACGCGCGGTGTGAAACGGCCTGCGAAGAAAAAAGCTTTGGTTAAACGTAAGGCAACGGCGAAGCGTCCCTCCAAAGCCAAACGCCCGGCTACCCGTAGTGCGGCGGCGAAGCGAGGCGTCAAGGTGAAAGCGCCGGCTAAACGTTCGGCGAAGGCCACGGGCCCGGCAGCCAAGCGTCCGACGAAGGCCAAGCGCAAGTAACTTCAGCGGTCGTCGGTTCGATTCAGGAGGACGCTGCATTCGCCGGCTCGTCTGGCGAGCCACCCGTCGTCCTAGAATCGCCCGATGATTACGGTTTATCGGTGGCGCGTCCTGGAGAAGGACCAGCGGGGGCGGGACAGATGGCGTACCCTCGGCTGGCATATGCGCGAGGATGAGGCTGCCGCATGGGCGTTGAACAACGCCCGGCAGATCGTGAAGGTCGCCGGCTCTGAGGAGATCCGTAGGCCACTGGAGCTTCGCGCAAGCGGCGGAATCATGTGCTCGCCGGGGTTCGGCGCGGTGTGAATTCCCACGGTCTGAATTCGCACACGGCGTGAATGCGCTGACGTAGCCCCGGCCTCGCTGCGGGTTTCGCCGGGTTGGTTTATACTGTATCTCCATACAGCTACCTCGAATGCGGGGCATTTAAGACTCCGCGTCCTGCCCGAAATTTTCAGGCTTCCAAATGCAGCACGCGTGCACTGGGCGATCAGTCGTTGACGATGATCCAGACCCCCACTCGTATGCAGGACGCCCCCGGCCTCTGCAGACGATCAGCTCGATTGACGCGGTGGCTCAAGTGCTGCGGATAGTGGGGCAGGGCCTCGATTGAAATACGCGATCGCCGTTCGCGCCCTGTGCGAGTTCACCGCCAAACAAGGCGATCTCGATCAGCGCTTCACTCCGTCGCCCTCCGCTTCCGAAGGCATGGCCGGGCACGCCGCCGTCACATCGCGCCGATCGCCGCCGTATGAAACCGAAGTCACTCTGTCGGGCGAGTACGGCAATCTGCTCGTTCGCGGGCGGGCCGACGGTTACGACCCGGTTCGCAATCAGCTCGAGGAAATCAAGACGTTCCGCGGCGATCTTGCCGCCATGCCCGGCAATCACCGCAGCCTGCACTGGGCGCAGCTCAAGGTCTATGGGTGGCTGCTCTGCCGCACGCGCGCGCTGGCCGAGGTTCGCCTGGCGCTGGTCTACTTCGACATCGCGCGCCAGCGGGAGACCGTTCTGGTCGAGCTCTACCCAGCCGACGCGCTCGAGCACTATTTCAACGCGCAGTGCGAGCGATTCGTGAAGTGGTCCGAGCACGAGCTGGCCCATCGCGCTGCGCGCAACGATGCGCTGGGGCGTCTGCGCTTTCCTTACCCGAGCTTTCGAACCGGCCAGCGATCGCTCGCCGAGGCGGTATACAAGTCGCTCAACGTCGGCTGTTGCCTGATCGCCCAGGCGCCGACTGGAATCGGGAAGACGGTCGGAACGATTTTTCCAGCGCTCAAAGCGTGGCCGCGTCAGGCGCTGGACAAGCTCTACTTTCTCGTCGCGAAAACGCCGGGCCGCCGCGTGGCGCTGGATGCTCTCGCCCTGATCAGGACGGGCGAGCACGAATTGCCTCTGAGAGTGCTCGAGCTGGTGGCGCGGGACAAGGCGTGTGTGCATCCCGACAAGGCGTGCCACGGTGAGTCGTGCCCGCTCGCGCAAGGCTTTTACGATCGCCTCCCGCATGCCCGTGTTGCAGCGCTGGCAGTGGGCCTGATGGACCAGGCGGCGCTGCGCAACGTCGCCCTCGAGCATCGGGTCTGCCCCTACTATCTGAGTCAGGATCTCGTCCGCTGGTGCGATGTGATCGTCGGCGACTACAACTACTACTACGATCTGAGCGCCATGCTGCACGCGCTCACGGTCGAAAGCGAGTGGCGCGTGAGCGTACTCGTCGACGAGGCTCACAATCTGCTCGAGCGGGCGCGCAAGATGTATTCGGCGGTCCTCGATCAGTCGGCGTTGCAGCTCGTGCGCCTGTGCGCGCCGCCAACCCTGAAAACCCCGCTTGCTCGGCTCGATCGACGCGTGAGCGCGCTCTACGAAGATCAGGTGGAGGCCTACCAGGTCCAAACCGACGTGCCGGCGACGTTTCTGACCGTGCTGCACGAGTTCATCGCGCACGCCTCGGATTATCTCGCCGAGCACCCGACAGGCATCGATGCGGGCCTGAAGCGCTTTTTTTTCGATGCACTGCATTTCTCCCGCATTGCCGAATCGTTCGGTGCCCACTCGCTTTTCGATATCACGACGCGCCGCGATCCGGGTGCTTCGGGGCGAGCCCCGGCGGTTGCGGTGCTGTGCCTGAGAAATATCGTTCCGGCGCCTTTTCTCAAACGGCGCTTCGCCGCTGCGCACTCGACGGTGTTGTTCTCGGCGACACTGAGCCCGGGGCGCTTTTACAGTGATACGCTGGGCCTTCCCGGGGATACGCAATGGGTCGATGTCCCATCGGCGTTCACTGCCGATCAGTTGTCGGTGCGGGTCGTCAATCACGTGTCCACCCGTTATCGGCACCGTGAAGATTCGCTCTCGCCCATCGTCGAGCTGATGGCGCAGCAATTCGAGGCGAAGCCCGGAAACTACCTCACATTCTTCAGCAGCTTCGACTATCTGCACCAGGCGGCCGGCCTGTTTCGCGCGCGCTACCCGCACATCCCGGCGTGGGCGCAGTCGCGCGAGATGTCCGAGCCGGATCGGGAGCAGCTCCTGGCCCGCTTCACGCCGGTCAGTCAGGGAATCGGTTTTGCGGTGCTGGGCGGCGCGTTTGCCGAAGGGATCGATCTGCGCGGTGAGCGCCTCATTGGCGCCTTTATTGCGACGTTGGGATTGCCCCAGATGAATGCGGTGAACGAGGCGATCATGCGCCGCATGGAGGCCACGTTGGGCGCGGGCTTCGACTACACCTATCTGTATCCGGGCATCCAGAAGGTCGTGCAGGCGGCGGGACGCGTGATACGCACGCCGCTCGATCGCGGGGTCGTCTATCTGATCGACGACCGCTACAACCGCACCGATGTTCGTCGCCTGCTGCCCGGCTGGTGGAAAGTCGAGCGCTGCAAATCGGTTGCGGGTGAACCCGGAAACGCTGAGCCTTACACGGGCAACGCCGCGTAGGCCGACTTCGTTTCGAAAGCGGGCGTCGTCGGCATGAAGCGCACAGCTGCTTTCTCCGTGGCCATGGTCTGGCTCAACAGCTTGACGCACGCGTAGACCGAGCTGATATGCGGCGTCGGCGTGTGGGTGAGCCGCCCGAGCTCGATCACTGAACCGACTAGGGCGTCGATCTCGGGGTCGCGTCCGGCTTCGACGTCCTGCAGCATCGATGTCTTGTGCTTGCCGACGCGTTCGGCGCCTTCGATACGCCGGTCGACCGTGACGCGCAATTGTCGGCCGAGCTTGGTGGCGACCACTTGCGCTTCGAGCATCATGTTGCGGGCGAGCTCGCGGGCAAGCGGGTGCTGGCACAGGTCGACCAGGGTCGAGTGCGAAAGGGCACTGATGGGGTTGAAGCTCAGATTGCCCCAGACTTTGAGCCAGATCTCGGCGCGGATATCCGGAAGGACCGGGGATTTGAGCCCGGAATCGATGAACACCTGCGCGATCTGCGCGACCCGCGCGGACTCGGTCCCGTCGAGCTCGCCGAGCGGGAAGCGGTTGCCTTCGATATGCTTGATGACGCCGGGGTTGATCATGGTGGTCGCCGGATACACGACGCAGCCCAGGATACGCGCGGGATCGATGGTTTTCGCGATCAGCCCCGTCGGGTCGGCGGTCTTGACGATCAGCCCTTCGTGTTCGCCGCCATGGCGCTGGAAATACCACCAGGGAATGCCGTTCTGCATGGGCACGAGGATGGTGTTCTCGTGCATCAGTGCGTCCAGCTGCCCGACGATGGGCTCGACCTGATGCGCTTTGACGGTGAGGAGGACGAGATCCTGCTTGCCGGCCTCGGCGATGTTCGAGGTCGCTTTGACTTTCGCGCAGCCGATCTGCGCACCGTCCGCAGCAATCAGGCGCAGCCCGTGCTCCCGTATGGCGGCCAGGTGCACGCCGCGCGCGATGACCGTGACCTCATTCCCGCCGCGGGCAAGCATGACCGCCAGATAGCCCCCGATCGCCCCCGCTCCGACTACGCATATTTTCATGATTCGTCCTGTTCGTTCGATACGAGACGCCTATTCAGGCGCATTGAACGATGTAACGGCGCGTCCGGTTGAGGACTTTAGGGCCCGCGTGAGCTGATTACCTCGCGCGAAAGGGGGCACAGGGGTCGGGCCGGTCCGCCCGGGGGGTAAAGCACACGAAATCGTATCGCGCTTCGGATCCGGTCAGGGGGGCGTACGCCCGAGCGTCGTGCGTTCCGGTCTCGACTTCGAGAATGCCTACCGCGCAGGCCGGCCGGTCGGGGGCGCGGGCGTGCAGGTGCACAGGCACGCCGAAATCCCGACGAACGTGGCCGTTCCCCGCAATCAGCACGGCGCCATCGTGGCCGGCATCGAGTATCGATTCGGCGAGCGTTGCATCGCGGGCGCGCTGCGCCGCGGTCATGCCGGGTACGACGGACTCGGGTAGCGCCCCGCAGTGCGCGTCCCGGATGGTCTTGCGCAGCGCACGGTCACGCTCGGCGGACCCGTTCGGGTCCGACTGCAATCGTGTGCC
>JBKJKJ010000212.1:0-18263 GCA_046597455.1 Burkholderiales bacterium | reverse complement strand
AAGCTCTTCCGCGACATCCGCCCGCTGCCGTTCTTCGGGGCCTTCGCGGTGCTGCTGGCGGCGGCCGGGCTATTCCTGGGCGCCGAAGTTGTGGTCGAGTACATGCGGACGCGCCTCGTGCCCCGATTGCCCACTGCCGTGCTGGCCACGGGGCTGATGCTGCTGGCGTCACTGGCGCTGGTCTGCGGGCTGATCCTAGACAGTGTGGCGCGAGGCCGCCGCGAGGCGAAACGTCTCGCCTATTTGGCTGCAAAAAATGCAAGTCTGTAGCACCGTTTTGGTCGCACTGGCTTCGCCGAACAACGTGCCAGCACCGTTGGACTTCTCCGAGTTTGGAGGACAGACCTAATCGAGACATCGACTTCCCCAGGTACGCCAAGTATTCCGGCCCAATGAGGTGAGCATAGTAGAAAGTGGATGACGTTTATTTCCGAACGGCCGGCGATGGGAGAGGTGCAACATGCTTTGTTGCAATGGCCGCTAGGGAAAGTACAACATCTTGCAGCTCATTTAATCTGACAGTTAGGGTTGTCGGCCTGCCCCAAAAATGTGGCGATTTCAAATGCCACTTTTCCGTCGCCTTGCGTATATTGCTTCCGCAATGGCGCTCCCCAAGTCAGCGATTGTTGCCACGCTGCAAACCGCGCCGCGCGATCGCCGGTAATCGCGGCTATCGCGACATCGCTGCCGCTGCACAGTAGTTTTCGCGCACGGTCGACATTAACGTCAGAGTCCATTCCTACCCGGCCGCCAGTCATAAACGCCACCGGCATCGAGAGGCCCCAGTCCGGAAAGTACACAAAGGGCCGTTTTTTCGCGGTATCGAGATCAACTGCAAGTTGAGTGATGGCGTCCGAGTAGAGGCCCACTCCGCGCGAGTCGCGTAAATTGCGCGCTTCGGAAATCTGGCCGGCCGAACTTATTACTGCAAGCACTACGAATGGAGAAAGCATCATCAAATCGGATAGCCGCGAATTTGGATTGTTTGAACGTGACAAATGCAGTCCAGCCACAAGTGCGGCATATGACAACGGCAGCAACACCATATAGTGGTGTCCCGAAAGCCGCGTCCCGAAAATCAACGCGATCGCTACAAACGAAACCGTCATCGCAATCAATACTCGCAACAAGGCGGGAGACTGCCGCCGCCACTCCGCAACGAGCCAAAGTACCAACGGCGTCCCAAGTAATATTGCGTACTTCAACGCTCCTCCAGGCACGGCCTTGCCGTCGCCAAAAATCAGCGTGTGGTGATACCAGTTCTGAAACACAGAATCTACAGTTGCCATCAAATGGGCGAGTCGCGCGGAGAAGTCCGGTTGGTCACTGAACGCCTTCAGGGTCTTCTGAACCGCCCCGGGAATCCCGGAGTCTCCTTGGTGTGAGTTACGCCGCCATGGGTAACTCGGAAAGTTGCTGATAGTAGCGCTCCTCGGCCTCGGCCGGCGGGATGTTCCCGATGGGTTCCCGGAGGCGTTGGCAGCGCGGCACAAACGAGAATACCAATGGCCTGTTGAGGCAGTACTTCCCTAAGGGCACTGACCTTTCTCGTTGGAGCGCTCGACAGATCGGAGCCGTTGCCCACGTCAACTTCAGTCTGCCGAACCCAGCGCCGCAGCGTCTCCGGGGTGACCCCAATCTTGCCGGCGATCGATCGGATCCCCGCCCATTGGGAGTCGTGCTCACCGCGATGTTCCAGAACCATCCGGACCGCACGCTCATGCGCTTCAGGTGAAAACTTCGAAGGTCTGCTCATTGCTCCATCCTCTCAAAGAATGGAGCCTCCGGCAAACATGGGGCGGTTCAGTCCGTTCGACGCCGTCGCGCAGTACGCGGCAAGTCAGTGCCAGCCGGCGTTTCAGCGCCTCGACTGCCGCCGACGCCCGGTACTCCTGAAAGAAGCCCAGCAGCGCGCTTCCGAGCACGATCGCAAGAATGATCGCCGAATCCACCCACTGCCGCAGGATCAGCGAGATCGCGGCGCCGAAGATGAGGATGAGCATAAGCGGGCTCTCGATTTGCCGCACAAGCAAGCGAGATGCGCTCAGGTGCGACGCGTCTTCGACGCTGTTGGGGCCGACCAGGCGTAGCTTCGCGGCGGCGCTTTCCAACGAAAGGCCGCCCGGGCCCGACTCCAACACTGCGCTTAGCGCAGCAGCGTCCTGGCTCCAATAGGGGGTATCGACGCCTGGGCTAGTCATTCACGATTGCAATCGCGAGATCAACACCGTTCTTCCGCGTCCTTGGCATATTGGCGCAGCTACGCGATGACGGACGGGCGTTCCCCACATCCCAGTTCGACTTTTCGTGGGCTAGGGCACGTGCAGGCGACGGATGAGAACGTCAGATCGTCGCCTGGTGGCGACTTCAGGCGGCTTTGGCGCAGCAGAACAGGGGCATTGGACCGGTAACCCTTCACGTACAGCCACATAACGGCGAGATGCGAACGTTGAGCGTTCTGCAGGTGAGTGTCCCAAGGCGACCGGCAACATCGGACATATTTAGAGCCCGCTCGATCGTGCCCGCGCGTCAGGCCCCATAGCGCTTTCATCTGGAACACGCACTGCGGCGCGCATATCCTGTCTCCTGTGCCCGAATACAAGCATCGCCGACAATACTGCAGCGACGGCGCCACTGACTAAGACAATCGTCATCATATTGACTTCCTGTTTCGTCAACTGATTGTGTGCGCGATTCTGCGCTGTAACTCAGCATGCGTCCTTTGCTATCGGTGCACGTTGATCTGGCGCAACGCGGTGAGCAGCTATCCGCATGAGCGCGCGACCAGGGTCTCCGATGCGGTCGCCGTAAGTCTCCGGCTCGGCTCACTTGCGCAACCGCGCGACGATTCGAAACGGGCGGGGTGATGCAGAGTAACCGGCGGTATATGACCTACGTCAATGCGCTCGATTGCTTGCGGTCGTAAGTTACTCTTGGGAGGGCAATATGCTTACCGATCGCGGGATCGGGAGTGCACCGCGGGAAGGATGACCTATGCCGAAAATCCTGTTTGCCGTAGACGGCTCGGAGGCCTCACTGCGTGCGGCCCGCGGACTGGCGGAACTCCTGAGCTGGTGGAAGGCAACCGAAGTCGAAGTCCTAAACATCCAACCAGAGCCGTTCATCTTGAACGAGTTCGTCCCATATTTACGCAAACGCGCCGAAAGCCGCATGCGGGAGGAGGGAGAGCGCGCTTTGGCGACGGCGGATACGCTGCTGCGCGACGTGGCGACCCGGTGCGCGGCCACGGTATTGTTCGGCGACGCCGCGACGGCAATCGCCCACGCTGCCGTGACGCTCGATTGCGCGATAATCGCGATGGGCTCGCGCGGTGCGGGCGCCGTCGAGAGTTTGGTCACGGGATCGGTGACGACGAAAGTGATCCATCTCAGCTCCCGGCCGGTCCTCGTGATCCCCTCTTCGCAGCCGCGGCCTCGGTCCGCATACGGCCCGCCGCACCGTGCGGCAAGGGTTCTCGTGCCCGTCGACGGATCCGCGGGCGCAACGGCAGCGCTGCAGGAGGTTTTCCGCATCGCTTCGTGGTTCCGGGATGTTCCCGAAGTGCACCTACTCGCCGTCTACGAAGGGACGCCGCTCGACGTCGAAATCGGGGCCATGGTAGGTGCGGAGGCGCTGCGCGAACACCAGCAAAAGCGCTTCGAGGCCGCGCTCCTGCCGGCGCGTAGCGCGCTCGCCGGCACGGCATTCGAAGTGATCGAGCACACGGCGATCGGCCCGCCGGCCGAGGAAATCCGCGCCACCGTCCAGGCACAGCGCTGCGATCTCGTCTGCCTAGGGACGCGCGGCATGGGTGCGAGCCGCAACCTGATCCTCGGATCGACCGCCATGAAGTTATTGCGCGCCGTCGACGTTCCGGTCCTGGTGGTTCCGCCGGCCGCGCCCTGAACGGCGGGTGCGGGGGTCCCGCAGCTGCACCATGCGCCCGCGCAATAAGCGATATCCCGTGCGGCGGTATGGGCGTGGCCCGTCACCTCGCGGATCGTGAACACGATCCACCGCCGGCCAACGAGTGCGTGGGAAGCGCTGTCCCGATCAGCCAAACGTCCGGACGAGATAGCCTGGAAAATGGGAGCTGCAAGCCATGACGTGGGTAATGGCCTCCCGATCGTATTCGTCTCCCGAGCGATAGGTCTCGAAAAACGCGTTGAGCCTCGTTACTCGCTCAGGCATTCCGGCCACTGCCTGCAATCCAACCGATACGCCATAGTTGGTGAAGGCAAACTTCACTTCGTGCAGGTCTGGCGCGCGGCAAAAATAGCCCTCCTCCATCCACATTCGATCGAGCATGCCTAGACAACGCGCTTTCTGTACCTGCGCCCAGCCTTCTTCAGGAACGAAGTGACTCATCCATAGCATCATGCCCATGCCCAGATCCTGGGTGATCTGAAGACCCGGCGCCGACCGATCGATCAGCCGGCGCATGTCGGCGATCTCCCGCGACAGGGCCCTTTCATCGAGAAGACGATAGGACACATAGCCATCGAAGGCATCGAGCGCGCCAAAGCCATAGCCTGGATAAGGCGCGCTCAGATCCTCGCTCATCTTCCAGACAACGCCACGGTTCGGGACGACAAAGCGATCGTGAATCTGGCGCACGAGCTCAACGCCCTTCTGCCTGTAATCTGGAACATGCCGGCCGAGGACGGACAGCGCAAAGAGCCACCTCGCGAGGTAATGGAAATACTGGCCATCGCGATTAGGCGCTTCGCCGATGCGAATGCCCCGGCTCCGCCCAAGCACGCGCTCGACCTCGGCAACCACCCGTTCCGCCTCGTCGAGGTACTTGCGCTCTTCCGACGCCGCATAGAGCGATGCAAGCAGGACGACTCCGAAAGCATCCGTCCAGAGATACCTCAGGCCGTTCGGCCAGATGCCCTCCGCACGCATCCAGTTGAGCTTGTCGACGACGTACCCTAGGTCGTTGCTGGCCGTCATGAGGACGCTCAGAGTCCGAACGGATAGGTATCTGGAAGTCCCTCAAGCTTTTCTGTCGACAAGGGTGTGATCGCTTTGGTCTCGTCGAACCAGATGTATTCGTCGAATTGGCGGGGCAAGATGGCCTGAAAATAATGACTTTCGAGCTCCGTCTTCGGGCGATAAATCACGCCGATGGCTCGTTCGAACCGAGGCTTCAGCAATCCCCGAACAACATCCGCCGACATGGGAGCCCGCAACGGCAGCAAGAACTGCGGATGCCCAGCTTCGTGACAGAGGCGTTCGTAACTTGCGGATAGCGCCGGGCGGACCGCTTTGACCTCCATCGGACCGTCCCAGTCCGAGGCGGCTGCAACAAACCCCCTATTGGTGCCGAAGCCGACGGTGTAAGCCGCGTCACCGAATTCCTTGCGGCACAGATGCCCGATGTTGTATTCGCCGCGGGAAGACATTTCGGTCGCCGCAGAGTCGCCGACGTGCGAATTGTGGGCCCAGACGATGGCCTTGCTCTCCGGCCCATGAAACGCGAGCAGCGTCTTCAGTGTCTCGAACATGTGTCCGTCGCGCAGGTTCCAGGAAGCACGAGAACCGTAGTACATGATCCGGTAATAGCGTTCGGCATTCGCCACCAGGCGCGCGTTCTGCACGGCGTCGAGGAACCGCTCTCCATCATGCTCGGCATAGGCCTGGCGCTTTTCCATCAGGTCCAGGAGCATGGTGACAACTTCACGCTCGCAGGTCTCGTAGGCGCCAGTCAGCGCCGCATGGCCGTAGGTCGCCGGGTCGGACTGCCAGGGCGTCAGGCATCCGTAACGCTCACGGGCAACGCGCGCGGCTCGCGGATCGACATCGTCCAGGTAGTTCAACACCGAGCGAATCGAGTTGTAAAGGCTGTAGAGGTCGAGGCCGTGAAATGCCACTCTCTTGGCGGGATCCACGGTTGCATTGCGCGCGCGCAGCCAGTCGACGAAATCGCGCACCTCCTCGTTACGCCACATCCAAGTTGGAAACCGAGCGAACGCCGTCCATTCCGAGGGCGCGTACTCGGCATGCCGGACGTAATGATCGACGCGTGCGGCATCCGGCCAATCGCCCTCGATCGCAATGAACGAGAATCCCTTGCGCTCGATGAGCTCGCGTGAAATGCGCTCGCGCATCCGATAGAACTCGGAAGTGCCATGCGTCGCTTCGCCGAGGAGGACTACGCGCGCATTGCCGATCCGACGCAACAACGGCTCGAGGTCGACGGAGTCAGTCGCTGCAAATTTTTCGCAGGATCCTGCGATAGCCTTGGCAAGCACGCCATCGGACGTTGCGACCACAGGAGCGGTTCGCGGCGCGACCGACCGCCCCTCCTCTGGCGCCCAGCCTTCCTCGCCGACCAGCGGGACGAAACGGACATCGGCGATATCCTCCGTCTTGTACTCGTGATGCGACACCCGGGTTACCCGCAATAATTCCTGAACACGCCGATCGATTCCTACTGGAATGACCAGGCGGCCCCCGATCTTGAGTTGCGCCTTCAAGGATTCCGGTACCTCTGGCCCACCGGCGGCCACCACGATCGCATCGTACGGCGCGTGATCGGGCCAGCCGCGCGTCCCGTCGGCATGCAGCACATGGACGTTCGCATAGCCGAGCTTATTTAGTACCGCAGCTGCCTTTTCGGCGAGCTGGCCGATGCGCTCGACGGTATAGACGTTTCCGGCGATCCGCGAGAGGACCGCCGCGGCGTAACCAGAGCCGGTGCCGATCTCCAGCACCTCTTCACCGCCCTTGAGCTCCAACGCTTCGGTCATCAGGGCGACGATATAGGGTTGGGAGATTGTTTGCCCTTCTGCGATGGGCAGCGGCGCGTCCTCGTAGGCGAATTCCTGCAGCGTCTCGGGCAGGAACGCTTCGCGCGGGACGATGCGCATCGCTTCCAGCACTTGCCGCGAGCGTACGCCACGCCCAGCGACGTGGCGGTCGACCATCACATTGCGAAGCACTGGAAAATCGATCTTGTTCATCGGTCATGTCCTCGGGTTGACGGAAGTGCCTTAAGACTTGCTTGCGATCCGGATTGCCACGGCGAAGGCTAGCAGCGCAAAGCGACTCGCTACGCCAATGAGCGTTCCATTTCCACGATGACTTCCCTTAGTTTGCCGCTACGGCGATCGGCGAGCGGACCATGACGATCCAGCCCCACATGGACATTAGGAAGCGATTGTTGCGCCAGATAGCTACGCAAGGCATCGGCGGCAGCCAGCCAGATCGCGTGCCGCGTGTCGTCACCAGAAGATTCGAGGCGCAGCATCAGGCGGTCGGGAGCCGTTTGGACGATCTGGAAACGATGCACGTGCGCGGCATCTTCGACGATCGTCGTGAGCGCCAATGGCAGCAAACGCACGAGCTTGCCGTCCGGGGCCCGAATCGACACTACATCATCGCGCCTCCCCTCCACCCGGCTCGCAGGGAGTGGATTGCCGCAGGGACAGGGCTCGGGCTTGGCAATGATGCTGTCGCCCAGGTCGTATCGTATGATCGGCTGCACCCGATTGGAAAGGTTGCTGAGCAACACCGTGTATGACGCTTCGCCTGGCGGCGTCGGGCAATAATCGCGATCAACCGGCTCGAGCAGAACCCAATCGGCGTTCACATGGAGCCAACCCTCACGGCAGCCGAACCCGATGCTCATGCATTCCGAGGCACCGTATTCGTTGGTCAAAGGGCAGCCGAAAGCACGTTCGATGGCCGCGCCTGCGTCCGGCGCCAGGCACTCTCCCCCGGACCACACCCGCACCAGGTCGATCTTGAGACGTCCGGCTTCCTTTTCTTCAGCCAACAGCGAAAGCATTGTCGGGTAACTGGCGAGAAATACCGGTCGATAATTATTCAGCGCGGCAACGAGCCGCGGCAGTGGGTCCAGGATCGAAAAGCCGCGCGCGGAAATCCATGGACTGCTTTGACACACCCGCTGCCACGAGGCGATGCTGGCGAAATGATCGCCGGTTGCGGCCACCAGCGCCGCCCGCCCGCCGTTCGCAAAAAAATCCCAGGAATGTCGCGACGCGAAGCGCATCGGATCGAGATGTACGGCCATGAGCGCGTCGAAAGTCGCCAGCGCGTCGGCGTCCTCCACATAGACGCCAGGCGCGCCAGTGCTGCCAGAGCTCTTCCAGATCACGTAGCGATCGAGATAGCGCTCGCCGATATGCGCGCGGTCAGCGACGAAGGCCGTAACCCCGGCCAAGCTGATCTCCGGATCGGTGATCCATTGGTCGAAGTGTGCCATCAACTTGGGCTTGGTCATGACCGGCAATTCGCGCGGATCGAGCTCGCGTTCCGGCAGCTTGCGATAGGCGTCGCGATAGATGGGGGACTGACTGCGTGCAAACCGGACCAGCGCGTTGAATCGCCTTTGCCGCGCGGCATTGACGGCATCCGCGCCCGCGGCTCGCGTCCACCAGATCTCGCATGCGCGTGACCATGACCTCCAATAGGCGATCGACGAGCTGACGGGCTCCCAGGGCGTCGTGCGCGTGGTCATTGCGATGCTTTGCTTCCTCTTCTGCACGGCCGTTGATCAATCAGGCCCTTCGTGATGAAGGAAAGCCTAAGCCTGCATCGCGCTATCCCGCTTGACGGATATCAACAACGCGTGTGCCTAAACGCCGAGCATGCTGGGGCTTGGACGCGTCCTGGGCAGGCTGGCGACTGCTTCCCAAGCGCTCCGGAAATGAAGCAGGGCGAGGCCTGGGGAAGGATTGTCACGGTGGCGCGCATTCGGTTGCGGGGACTTGACGCAAGTCAATTCCTCATTCGACGGCGGACCTATCATGGACTGCAACAAGGAGTTCATGCGGTCCGCACGTCGCAATGCCCACCAACCCAGGGTCGGGTGACGAGTCGGCGGGCACGCGAAGTTAAGTACATTCATCGAGGAACCAGCCATGGCCAACATCATTCGCAACAACCCCTTGGGCGAGCTTGCACGCTTCGATCCTTTCCGCGATTTCGAAGATTTGTTCACCAACCGGCGGCTACGGTCATTCATGCGTGATCTGCCCGAAGCGCCCGAGATCAAGATGGACGTCGCCGAGGACGAAAAGGTCTACCGGATCAAGGCGGAGATTCCCGGCGTCAAGAAGGAAGACATCCGCGTGGCGATCGACGGCAACAGCGTTTCGATCACCGCTGAGGTCAAGCGCGAGAAGGAAGAGAAGAAGGGCGAAACCGTCCTGCGTAGCGAGCGCTATTACGGCAGCCAATCGCGCAGCTTTACGCTGAGGCATGATGTCGATCAAGCCAAGGCCGAGGCAAAGTACCAGGATGGGATTCTCGAGCTCACACTGCCCAAGCAGGGCGGCACACCCGTCAAGGAATTGACGGTCCAATAACGGGCACGGCGTTATACCCGCACCAGCGCGGAAGATTGACGCGCTGGCAGGGTGGCTTTGGCGGTTGCGACGGCAGGTGTGCTTGGTAGGCTTCCGGACTCCTTCAGCCAACTCCGCACCGTCCGCATCAGGATCTTGCGCCGTTCACAATCCCCCGGGAGCATGATCGGATCATGGCGCCAGATTCACCCAGACCTGCCAGCGATCAGGCGCGACTTATTGCCGCCCTGCGCACGCCCTCTGTTTTCGGCGACGGGTGTGCGCACGTCCATGTCCTGGAGACGCACATCTCCTACGTCCTGCTGACCGGAAAGCACGCGTACAAGATAAAAAAGAGCGTGAGCCTGGGGTTCCTGGATTTCACGACGCTGTCGGCGCGGCGCTTCTATTGCGAGGAAGAGCTTAGGCTCAACCGCCGTCTTGCACCGGCACTGTATCTCGACGTCGTTGCGATCACCGGCACCGTCGATGCCCCGATTCTTGGTGGCGATGGTCCGCCGCTCGAATATGCCGTCAGGATGCGCGAATTCCCCCAGGAAGCGCTCGCGAGTTTGCTGCTCTTGCGTAACCAACTCGACGCAGCCGATATCGACGTACTGGCCGCCAAAGTCGCCGCTTTTCACGCCAGGGTTGGCGTCGCTGCGCCGGACAGCTCGTTCGGCCGACCCGACGATGTCCTGCGCATTGCGCTGCAGAACTTTTCTCAGATCCGTCCGCTCCTGGAGACGCCTGCCGAAGAGGCGGACCTCGACACACTCACGCTATGGGCCAAGCATGAGCACAAGGCTCATTACCCTGCGTTCTGCGAGCGGCAACGCGGCGGGTTCATACGCGAATGCCATGGCGACTTGCACCTTGGCAACATCGCGCGCATCGATGGCGAAGTCACGATCTTCGACTGCATCGAATTCAACGATTCGATGCGCTGGATCGACGTCATGAGCGAGGTGGCCTTCACCGTGATGGACCTGCAGGATCGCGGCCGGGGCGACCTCGGCCACCGCTTCCTCAACGCCTACCTGGAGATCACGGGCGATTATGCGGGCCTGTCGGTCCTCCGCTTCTATCTCGCGTATCGCGCGATGGTGCGTGCAAAGATCACCCGGCTGCGCGCCGTTCAACTCGGCGCCAGCGATGCGAGCCGAGCCGTCCTCGACGAATACCATGGCTATGTCGATCTTGCGCTATCCTATGCGCGACCACCGCAGCCGGCGATCATTCTCACGCACGGCCTTTCCGGCTCCGGAAAGTCGACGCTCTCGCAGTGGTTGCTGGAAGCGCTGGGCACGGTACGTATCCGCACCGATATCGAGCGCAAGCGCCTGCACGGGCCAGGAGCGCGCGAGCGATCGGCAGGCGGCATCGACCGCTATGCCCCTGACGCCACCGAGGCCACCTACCATCGCGTGTGCTCGTTGGCCCGCGGCGTCGCCGCCGCCGGTCATGTCGCACTTGTCGATGCGACATTCCTGAAGCGCTGGCAGCGCGATCTGTTTCGCAAGCTCGCGGCCGATCTGCAGATTCCGTTTGTGATCGTGAGCTTCGTCGCCGGCGAGTCAACGCTGCGCGAGCGCATTACGTGCCGCGCGGTGGAGGGGCACGATGCGTCGGACGCGGACCTGGCTGTGCTGGACCATCAGTTGCAGGTGCAGGAGCCGCTCGCGCCGGAAGAGCGCGCAGAGGTAGTTGTCTACGATAGCGAAGCGCCACTCGAGCGTGGCCATGCGGCCGCGACCTGGGGTCCGGTCGTCGAGCGGGTCGCAGCCGCGAACCGTTCCATCGCAGACGCCAAGGCGCGCGCCGGCGCCGATCCCGGCCTGGGGGCCAAGGTCGCGTTCCTGTCGCTGCCGGCAAGCTACCCCGAGGCGACCACGCAAGTCGCTACCGTGGAAACGCACCTGTCCTGGGTTTTTCTCACCGATCGGCACGCCTGGAAGCTCAAGAAGCCGGTCCGCTCACCGGACTTCGACTTCACCACCGTGACCGCGCGCCGACTCAACTGCGCTGAGGAGTTGCGGCTCAATCGCCGGCTCTCGGATGACGTCTATCTCGACATCGTGCCGTTGTCGCTCGACGGCGGCGGCCGCTTGCAGTTCTCCGCCGACGATCACGCTATCGATTGGCTGGTCAAGATGCGCCGGCTGCCCGCGGCACGCATGCTCGACCGGCTGATCGTCGGCGGGGTGGCGACGAACGACGACGTTCGTCACGTGGTGTGCCGGCTTGCGCGCTTCTACGGTGCCAGCGCTCCGGTCGGCATTTCTGGCACCGACTACCGCGAAGGGTTCGCTCAGAACATCGCCGCAAATCTGCGCGAGCTCGGCGCTCCCGCCTACGGCCTGCCGGCGGAGCTCATCGCGTCCATCGGGAGGCAACAGCGAACGCTTCTGGAGCATCGGCCGGAGTTGTTCGACGCGCGCGCGCAGTCGGGCCGCATCATCGAGGCGCACGGAGATCTGCGACCCGAGCATATCTGCCTCGAGGCCGAGCCGCAGATCATCGACTGCCTGGAGTTTTCGCGCGAGCTGCGCATCCTCGACCCCGCGGACGAGCTCGCGTTCCTGGCGCTCGAATGCCAACGGCTTGGCGCACCTGCCTTCGCGGCCACCATTTTCGAGACCTACACCGGGATCACGGGTGACCTGCCGCCGCCACCCCTGCTCGCCTTCTACCGAAGCTATCGCGCCTGCGTGCGCGCAAAGCTTGCGATTTGGCATCTCAACGATCCGGAGCCGCGCGAGCCGTCCAAGTGGGTAGCACGTGCACAAGACTATCTGCAGCTCGCCAGCTGGCATGGCGCGCTCATCGCGTGAATCTTGGGATGCAATCCGTGGATTTAGTCGCCGAGCAGCTCCACGATCGAGCCATCGTTGTGCAGCCTGCGGATCGCCTCCGCGAACAAGCGTGCCGTGCTGACCTGCACGAGACGCGATTGCAGGCCCGGCGCGGTCACACGCAAAGGCGGGATCGTGTCCGTCACAATGATCCGCTCGACTTCGCTTGCGGCGAGCACGGTGTTGGCCGCTTCCGCGAAGACGCCGTGCGAGGCGACCGCGAGCACACGCGCGGCGCCGTGCTCGCGGCATGCGTGCGCGGCGCGCGCGACCGTATTGCCCGCGCTGATCAAGTCATCGACGATGATGGCCGTCTTGCCACGGACGTCACCGACGAGGGCTTCCCCGGTGAGGACACCGCTGCTGCGATACTTCTCGGCAAACGCCGCGGTAATCGGACGCTTGAGGACGGCCGACAACCGCGTGCGGAACGCCTCCGCGCGCTTGATGCCTCCCGCGTCCGGCGAAACGACCGCAAGCTCGTCCGCGCCGACCAGTGGAACGAGCTCGGCAACGAAGAGCGCCGCGGCCTCGAGATGCTCGGTGCGACAGCGAAACGCGTTTTGAAAGGCGGCCAGATTGTGCACATCCAGCGTCACGACGCAATCGGTCCCGACGGCTTCGAACAGCGTCGCCACATAGCGCGTGGTCACGGGATCCCGGACCTTCGACTTGCGGTCCTTGCGGGCATAGGCAAGATACGGAACGATCGCAGTAAGACGGCCTGCCGAGGCGTCCCTGAGCGCGCCCAGGAAAAACAGCAGCCGCACGAGCTTGTCGTTGACGCTTTGCTTGGCATCGCCGTAGAGCGATTGGATGACGTACACGTCGCGGCCGCGCACGTTCAACAGCGGCCGTGCCTTGTGCTCGCCGTCCTCGAACTCCCGTTCCTCGTGCGGCGCCAGCGTGGCGCCGAGCGCGCGGGCAACCGCCTCCCCGTAGGTGCGTGTCGCATCGAGCGCGAACAGCATCAGTTCATCGTGCATGAAATGTCCTCCATTACGTCGGCGTGGCTCGTTCCAACCGACGATTCACGACCTCGCCAACTATGACGCAGTTTGACGTCTTCAACGGTGATGCCGACGGGCTGTGCGCGTTGCACCAGCTGCGGCTGGAGACGCCGCTCGAGTCGGTGCTCGTCACCGGGGTCAAACGTGACATTGCATTGCTCCAGCGTGTGCCGGCGCAGCGTGGCGATGCAGTGACCGCGCTCGACATCTCGGCCGCGACCAACCACGATGCGCTCGTCGCGTTACTCGATCGGGGCGTGACCGTCCAATATTTCGACCATCACTATGCCGGCGACTTGCCGCGCCATCCCGCCCTGATGGCGAACATCGACCCGTCTTCGGGCGTGTGTACGGCAATGCTCGTCGACCGCTACCTCGGCGGGAAACGACGCATTTGGGCCATCGTGGCGGCATTCGGCGATAACCTGCCCGACGCCGCGCGCGAGCTCGCTCAGACCCTCGCTCTGAGCGACGAGCGTCTCGCCGAACTGCGGGAACTTGGCGAGGACCTCGCATACAACGCCTACGGAGAAAAGATAGGCGACCTTGTCATCCCGCCCGCGGCGCTGTATGAGCTCATGCGTCGCTACGCTGATCCGTTCCAATTTCTCCGCACGGAGCCGGTCATCGCGCGTCTTGGCAAGGCTCGTCGCGACGATCTCGCGATGGCGAGCGAAGTCGATCCTGAACTCGCGTTTGAAAAAGCCACTATCTATATCCTGCCGGACGCAGCCTGGAGCCGACGCGTTAGTGGCGTATTCAGCAATCATCTGGCGAACTGCTTTCCGGACCTGGCGCATGCCGTCCTCACGCCGAATGGGCAAGGCGGATACACCGTCAGCGTGCGCGCGCCTGTTGCGGTCCGGGCTGGCGCGGACGCCCTTTGCCGCCAGTTCATGACTGGTGGCGGTCGGGCCGAAGCGGCGGGCATCAATCATTTGCCGCGCGACGCGTTGCCGGAATTCGCTCGGCGCTTTGAACAAGCCTTCTCCACGGCACCCCACTCCTGAACCGCGGGAATCGCGCTTGGCTCGACTTTCATTGTCGGCCGACGCAAGCTGGCAACGCAGTTCAAAGCTCGTCGCAGAGCGAGCACTCCTGAAATCTTTATGCGCGGGGCACGTCCAGGCGGCGCTTTGGTTTAGATCGTGTGCTGAACTGTGAACCGCGCTTCGATCGGCTTAGCGCCCGGCCGCAGCGTGATGATCGCGCGGACAATGTACTCGCCGGACCAGCTGAACTGGAAAAGCTCACTATAGTCTCGAAGGCCACCGCCCTGCGTATGCAGCAAGGGCTTCTTTTCCACCCGGCCGCGAGGATCGGTTACTTCGACCAACACCTCGGCGTCGCCGATCCGCTCATGGCTCTTCTCGTCATCGAGCGCGATGAGCACATGCTGCGAACCGGCAGGGGGATGCTGTGGATGCGCATCGCGATGACCCTCGGCGCGCAAGGCGAGCTCGGCCGGCATGAGGCCGAAATTGATCACAACGCCGACGATCACTTTGACTTGCTGCGCGGCCACTGGTGTCCACGCCAACATCATTCCAAGCAGGCTCGCTACGATGACGCAAGACCGTAAAGCGAAGCAATTCATGATTACATGCTATTCCTTCGCTAAGTCTGGCAATTGATCTTGGTCAAAGTCTGGCCACGATGCGCGCGACCAGGCTAATTTTTCGTCATCTCGCTCTCCGTTGATGCGCCAACCTTGATCGGCATTTTCCACTGCATCGAACGGGGCTAATCCTTGAAATCCAAGTCACGCTGTGCCTTCGCCGCCGGCCAGTGATCGGTGTCATTCCGGCAGCTTCACGATCCAGGCCTCGGTCTGACCCTGCGGGTTCGTCCCGTAACCGGCAAGCGTATGTCCGTCGTTGGAAATGGCGGTGGCCCGAAGGAGTTTCCAGCCCGCGATTTGAGTCTGGTAATCAGCCGCCAGCGCGGCCTCCAACGAGCGCAAGCCGTGATCCGCATCCCAAATCAGCGCTGCGTCGCCCGTGGCTGTGGGGCCATATCCGACGATGATGCTCCCACTGCCCGAAACCGAAGTGGCGAAGCTTCCGAGTAACCCATTCATGCCGTCGCCGAGATCGACCATGCCCGTTTTTTGCGTCCAGCGAAACGCGCGAGACGTCCCGGCGTTGTCCGTTGACGATCCGACAACGACCGATCCTTCTGTCGAAACCGCCGTGGCGACACCCGTCGCATCACCTGGCAGTTTACCGATAACGGTCGGGCTGGCATTTGCGGCCCAAATTACGGCCCCCGTCAGCACGGGATGTCCTGCTCCCGCAATTACCGAGCCGTCGCTGGAGATCGCAGTCGCGGTACTTTGCTGGTCGTTCCGTCGCCCGCGGTCTCCGACGTCTTCGCCGCGACTTCCCGCGCCATCTGCGCCCCAAGATTTTCGAACCTGTCCTCGAGCTCGATTTCCTTGGCCACGATCACGCCGGAGTTGATCACCGTGGGCGGCCCGAAACTGCGCTCCAGCATGACCAGCCGACCTTTGGGACCGAGCGTTACCTTGACGGCGCTGGCCAACAGGTTGAGTCCGGCGCAGATCTTTTCCCGCGCCTCCCGGTGAAATTTAAGCATTTTCGCGGACATGGTTCGTCTCCTCGACGACTGAGCTTCTCCGAAGACTTAGGATGACGCACGACGTCGTTCTGCCGCTTGCGTTGGATCAAGGTCCGGGGCGTTGGGACCAGTCCTTGGTGCTTGACCCCTTCCGAAGCGGTAGACCAGCACGATCGCGCGAAATGGCGACGCACGGAAATGATCCTGATCAATAGTATGGTCAGCCGCTGTGTCACATTTGCACAATGAGAAAGAGCCGAAGGGATTGAGATGGATATCCAGCCCAAACGTCGTCGCACTTCACCTTCGGCGAAGGGTGCCAAGCTCAAGCTTGTAACAACGGGGGCATCGCGCAGGCCTGCCCGGCATACTGCTGAGCCGCCTGCACCGGCACCGGACCCCTCATTCATCCGTGATTCCTATTCGTCGACCGCACTGGCGGAAATCATGGATCGATCAATGCATGCAGCCACGGCGCGACTCACCACCGGCCTGTCGCCGATGATGCTGATCAGTGCTTATATGGATTGGGCCGCTCACCTCGGCTTTTCCCCCGGCAAGCGTTTCCAGTTAATAGAGAAGGCCATCAAGAAGTCGATCCGGCTCGCCCGTTACGCCAGTCGCCGCGCAGCAGGTCCCGATGGTCTGGAGCCGTGCATCGTGCCCCTGCCACAGGATCGACGCTTCGTCGGAAAAGCTTGGCAAAGCCCACCCTACGACACGATCTACCAAGCCTTTCTTCTGACCCAGCAGTGGTGGCATAACGCCATGACCGGCGTCAGCGGTGTCTCCCGCCAACACGAGCAGATCGTTGAATTTGCAACACGCCAGATGCTCGACGTCTTTTCGCCGTCGAACTTTCTCCTTACCAATCCCGAAGTGCTGGAGAGAACGAAGAAGGAAGGAGGCATGAATCTCGTACGCGGCTTCCAGAACTTTCTCGAGGACTGGGAGCGGGCGGCGGGCGGCCACAGTCCGATCGATGCGAACCGGTTCGGCGTGGGCAAAACCGTCGCAGTCACGCCAGGCAAGGTCATTTATCGCAATCGACTGATCGAACTGATCCAATACGCTCCGGCAACCGAAAAGGTACGGCCCGAGCCGATACTGATCGTTCCCGCCTGGATCATGAAGTACTACATCCTCGATCTCAGCCCGGAGAACTCGCTGGTCAAGTACCTGACCGAACAGGGCTATACGGTGTTCATGGTGTCATGGAAGAACCCCGGGCCCGAGGATCGCGATCTCAGCATGGAGGATTATCGAAAGCTCGGCATCATGGCTTCGCTCGACACAGTTTCTGACATCGTCCCGAACGCGAAAGTGCACGGTGTCGGCTATTGCATCGGCGGCACGCTGCTTGCGATCGCAACTGCGGCAATGGCCCGCGATCATGACGACCGGCTCAAGTCCGCGACCTTCTTCGCAACGCAGACTGACTTCACCGAGGCCGGCGAGTTGATGTTATTCATCAACGAAAGCCAACTGGCATTCCTCGAGGACGCCATGTGGGAGCAGGGGTTTCTCGATACCAAGCAAATGGCCGGCGCTTTCCAAATACTGCGGTCAAACGATCTCGTGTGGTCCCGCGTTATTCACGACTATCTGATGGGCGAGCGCCGGCCGATGACGGACCTGATGGCTTGGAATGCCGATGCGACGCGCATGCCCTACCGCATGCATACGCAATACTTGCGTCAATTGTTTCTCGCCAACGACCTGGCGGAGGGCCACTATCAAACCGATGGACAGGCGATCGCGCTCAGCGACATCCGAGTGCCGATCTTCGCAGTCGGCACCGAACGGGACCATGTTGCACCTTGGCGATCGGTATACAAGCTCCACCTTCTTACGGACACCGACGTCACGTTCCTGCTCACCAGCGGCGGGCACAACGTCGGTATCGTCTCCGAGCCCGGCCATGCCGATCGGCACTACCGCGTCGCCACTAAGCGCTCAGACGCAAGGTACGCAGATCCGGAGGTCTGGATGGCGAAAACGTCACAGAAAGCCGGCTCATGGTGGCCCGAGTGGGTCGCGTGGCTCGATACTAACTCCGGGGCGCCGGTATCGCGCCCCGAAATGAGTTCTTCCGCGCTGGGTTACGCGCCGCTATGCGACGCGCCAGGCACCTACGTGCTGCAAGCATGAGCGTAGCGCGAGCACCGCAGGCGAAGGACGCATTCGGCGGATTGCACGACTGCGCGGAAATAGGCGCCGTTATTGATATCAGTCAAGCAGGCGCTCCCCACAACGTCCACACTGATATTGTCGGCACGACTGATTCGGTGAGCGGACTTCGGCGTCGACACACATCGAACTGTGAAAGGTGATCGATCATGTCAAAGCAAATGGAATCAAACGCACTCGCCGCTTTCCCGCCCGCAGTTCAAGCATTCTGGAACTCCGGCGCTCCGTCGGTCGATTCGGCCGTCAAGAATTACACCGCCTGGTTGGAATTCCCCCGCTTTCCCGGACACTTCATATGATGCGAAACTGGC
>JBKJKJ010000182.1:0-28462 GCA_046597455.1 Burkholderiales bacterium | reverse complement strand
GCGTACGGCGGCCCGTCGTGGAGCACGAAACGCGGACGTCCGCGGCTCGCCTCGCGTATGCGCTGGTACAGGTTGCGCGCCCGCCAGCTTTCGAGCATCAGGGGCTCACGGCGCGCGAGATCCCCGCGCATGGCAAAAGGCGTATCGGGGAGGTTCAGTGTTTTCTTGTAATCAGCCATTCGAGCTCGGTGCAAGGGTCAGCCGCGGTGTGCGCGAACTACGTCGGACGCCCCGTCCGTTTTGCGCGCGGCATCGGATTGATCGAAAAAAGCGCGCGTGTCCGCCACGTCGAGCGCGATCTGTCGGGTGAGCGCGGCAAGGTCGTCGAACTTCGCTTCGTCGCGGAACTTCCGCAGGAAGTCGACGCGCACGCGCCTGCCGTAAAGGTCGCCCGAAAAATCGAACAGATAAACTTCGAGCACCGGCTGCCCGTGCTCCTTGACGGTCGGGCGGATGCCCAGGCTCGCCACGCCGCGAAGGGGCAACGCGGACGCACCGGGCGCATCGACAGCGCCGGTTACTTCCACCGCAAAAATTCCGGTCAGCGCAGGACGGTTGTGCCTGATCCGGATGTTGGCGGTCGGATACCCGAGCTGGCGGCCCAGGCCATCGCCGCGGATGACCCGTCCGCTGATGCTGTACGGCCTGCCCAGGAACAGCTGCGCGCGCTGCAGGTCGCCGGCTTCGAGGGCCTTGCGAACCGCGGTGCTCGAGACACGCTCGCCATCGATCGTCACGCTGGACAGGGCTTCCACCGTAAAACCCAGGCTCGCCCCGCGCGCTTTGAGTAATGCAAAATCTCCGGCGCGTCGTGCGCCGAACCGAAAGTCGTCCCCCACCAGCAGGCGGCGCGCACCGAGGCCCCGCACGAGTATGCGTTCGATGAAATCGTCAGCGGTGATTTGCGCAAGCCGGTAATCGAAGCGGAGGAGATGCGTGCGCGCCACGCTTTCACTGGCCAGCAACTCGAGCTTTTCGCGCAGCGAGGTGATGCGTGCAGGCGCCTGATCAGGCGCGAAGAACTCCCGCGGATGCGGCTCGAACGTCATGGCACAAGGTGGCAAGCCTTCTTCGTGTGCGGCATCGCGCAGTTTCGATAGCATCGCCCGGTGCCCCAGGTGGACACCGTCAAAGTTGCCGATCGTCAGCGCAATAGGGGACGCCGCCGCGACGGGTACGCTGCGCAGGATACGCATACAATGGCGCGGGGAAAGGGCGTAAAAGCTTGAATTGTAGCGTGTTTTGAGCCAGCCAGTCTAGGCGCAGCGGACTTTCGGCAAGGTTCGGGAGCGTGATACCCGCACCTGTGAATACACCGCACCCAGCAGAATCAGCGCAGGCCCTGTCAGGCCGAGCGACTCGATCGACGGCAGGTCGCGCAGGGTGACCCGGTGCCGGGTCTCCTGCGGCAAGGAGGCATTTTCGACCACGGCAACGGGGGTGGTCGAGGGCATGCCTGCAGCAAGGAGTGTCGCGGTTATCGCGGCGGCCTGTCCGATCCCCATGTAAATGACCGCGGTATCGGCCGAGACTGCGGCGCGCGCCCAGTCGTTCGGTTGTTCGCCTTCACCGACGCGAGGTGTCAGGAACGCGACACTGCGGGCCATGCCCCGCTGGGTCAGCGACACGCCAAGCCCGGCACTTGCCGCGAGCGCAGCAGTGACGCCAGGAACGATTTCAAACTCGATGCCCGCGGTGTGCAGCGCCGAAATTTCCTCGTGAGCGCGCCCGAAGAGCATCGGGTCTCCGCCTTTGAGCCTCACGACTATCGAATGCTTGTGCGCAGCGTCGACCAGACGTTTGTTGATGAACCGCTGCGCGGTGGAATGCTTGCCGCAGCGCTTACCGACCGCGATGCGCTCAGCATGAGCGGCGAGCGCAATTGTTTCGGGATGGACCAGTGCATCGTAGAAGACTACGTCTGAGCGTTCGAGCAGTTTTGCGGCGCGTAATGTCAGCAGATCGGGCGCCCCGGGACCGGCGCCGACCAGATAGACCTTGCCTGGGATCATCGAAGCGATCCCGCGGCCTCGCGCCTGCGAAAAAGAGGCAGTGGCTGATCGACGGCGGTTTGATACGCCACGCTGAAATCGTTGAAAGCCCCCAGCGCGCCTTCGACATCCTCCCCATCACGAAGTGAAAATGCGTCGAACCCGCAGCGCAGCAGATAGTAAAGCTGATCGCGCTGAACGTCGCCGATCGCGCGCAGTTCACCGCGCCAGCCGTAACGCTCGCGCAGGAGCCGTCCGATGCTGTATCCACGCCCGTCGGTGAAGCTGGTGAAACTCACTGCGATCACTTTGAAGTGATCCAGATCCTGCGCGATCTCAGCCGGCTCGTCGTCGCCGGACAGCCACACGCCCAGGCGTGCGTGCCCCGCGCTACGCGCCACGAGCTTGGTGCGCGAGTCACGCCAGACCGAAAGCGGAACGATGATATCCCCGCCCTCGGGAATCAGGGCGCTCGCGCTGCCGGAACCGGTGTCAAGCAGTAGCCAGCTGTCGAGCGCGGGCTTTCGATCCTTGATGAGCGCCATAGACGTTTTCCTTGAAAGGGTCGAGGCCGATTCGGCGAACGACATCGATGAAGCGTTCGGCTTCACTGTCGCGACGCTCGAGATAGACCGCAATGAGCTTCTCGATAACACCGGGCACTTCATCCTGAGCGACGGAAGGGCCCAGCACCTTGCCGAGCGACGCTTCGTTTCCCTGCGCGCCGCCGATGGATATCTGATAGAACTCGGCCCCCTGCTTGTCGACGCCGAGTATGCCGATGTGGCCGATGTGATGATGGCCGCATGAATTCATGCAACCCGAGATGTTGAGATCGAGCTCACCGATGTCATAAACGAAATCCAGATCGTCGAAACGACGCTGGATCGCTTCGGCCACCGGGATCGATTTTGCATTCGCGAGCGAGCAGAAATCGCCGCCCGGGCAGGCAATGATGTTGGTAATCAGACCTATATTCGGCGTGGCCAGGCCCAACGCCTGCGCCTCGTGCCAGATCGCATGAAGGTCAGACTGGCGCACGTCGGCGAGCAGCAGGTTCTGCTCGTGTGTGACGCGCAGTTCGCCGAAGCTGTAGCGGTCCGCGAGATCGGCAACCGCCTCCATCTGCCCGGAGGTCGCATCGCCTGGCGGCACGCCAGTCTTCTTGAGCGAGAGGGTCACGGCCGCGTAGCCCGGGATCTTGTGCGGATGCACGTTGCGGCGCGCCCACGCCGCAAACTTCTTGTCACGGCCGAGCGCGAGAACGTAACCGCTCGACAGGGCTTCGAGGTTTTCGTAGGCAGGGCGCGTGAAGCGAGCGCTGATGCGATCGACTTCGGCCGCGGTCAGCGTCGCAGGACCATCCTTGAGGTGTTGCCACTCGGCCTCGACTTCCTCCCGGAACGTTTCGGGCGTGCGCTCTTTGACCAGGATCTTGATGCGCGCCTTGTATTTGTTATCGCGGCGGCCGTAACGGTTATAGACGCGCAAAATCGCTTCGAGATAGGTCAGGAGATGCGGCCACGCGATGAATTCGCGTATTACCGCCCCGATCATCGGCGTGCGCCCGAGCCCCCCGCCGACGAGAACCCGAAAGCCGATTTCACCGGCTTCGTCACGAACCGCATTCAGACCGACGTCGTGGAGCTGGATTGCCGCCCGGTCCTCGCTGGCGCCAGAAATCGCTATCTTGAATTTTCGCGGAAGATAGGCGAATTCAGGGTGAAATGTCGACCATTGACGCACGATCTCGCACCACGCGAGGGGATCGATAATCTCGTCGGGGGCGATTCCCGCAAAGTGGTCACTGGTGATATTCCGAATACAGTTGCCGCTCGTCTGGATCGCGTGCATCTGCACCGCCGCCAGCTCTGCAAGGATTTCCGGCACCGCCTCCAGTTTCGGCCAATTGAGCTGCAGATTCTGACGCGTACTGAAATGACCATACTCCCGGTCGTACTTGCGAGCGATGTGAGCAAGCGCTCGCAACTGCCGGCTGGCGAGTAGCCCATACGGAACCGCGATTCGCAGCATGGGCGCATATCGCTGAATGTAAAGACCATTTTGGAGCCGCAGAGGTCGGAAATCGTCTTCCGACAGTGTTCCCGCAAGAAACCGGCGAGTCTGGTCGCGAAATTGGGTGACCCGCTCGTCCACCACCCGTTGGTCGATTTCGTCGTAGATGTACATGCGCCCCCTCCTGATCCGCCGGATGGTAGCGCGAGACTTTATAGCCACAAAGAATATTGTGTTAGACTTACATAATCATTCGGTCTTAGGGGCGCAAGCCCATGAAACTGCAGCAATTACGCTATCTGAGGGAAGTCGTGCGGCGAGGCCTCAACGTCTCAGAGGCGGCCGAGGCGCTCTACACCTCCCAGCCCGGAATCAGCAAGCAGATCCGTATGCTCGAGGACGAGCTTGGCGTGCAGATCCTGGTGAGGCACGGCAAGCGCGTCATCGATCTCACGGAACCGGGCAGGATCATCGTCGATATCGCGGACCGCATGCTCAAGGACGCGGACAATCTGCGCGCGGTTGGGCAGGAATTCGGCAAGGAAGACACCGGTGCGCTTACGGTCGCCACGACACCGACCCAGGCCCGGTATGCGCTGCCATCAGTCGTTCAGGGCTTCGTGAAGCGTCATCCGCGAGTCCGTCTCGGGCTGCGTGAAGGCAGCCCGGAGCAAATCGTCGAGCTGGTCTTGGACGGCGCCGTCGACGTGGGTATCGTGACCGAATCGTACCCCGATAACCCGAGCCTCGTGCTGCTGCCTTGCTATCAGTGGAACCGGGCGGTCATCACCCCTGCCGGTCACCCGCTATTGAATGAAAAACCGCTCACCCTCGAAGCAATCGCGCGGTATTCGATCATCACGTACGACTTCGCTTTCAATGCCGACTCTCCGATACGCAAGGCTTTCGATGCGCGCAATATCCGCCCCAATGTCGCCCTGACCGCGGTAGACGCGGACGTGATCAAGGCCTATGTGGAGCTCGGACTCGGGGTGGGCATACTGGCGAAAATGGCATACGACCCGGATCGTGATTCCGCTTTACGTCTCATCGACGCGGCGCACCTGTTCGAGCCGAGCATGACGCGCATCGCCGTTCGCCGTAACGCCTATCTGCGGCGCTACGTCTACGACTTCATCGAGATGTTCGCCCCGCATTTGTCGCGCACTGTCGTGGAAAAGACGATGCGCGGACCGGGTACCGACTATGAACTTTGACCGCAGGCGGCGCGACGCCACCGTGATGTGACAGACCCGACACAGAACTCAACCACCTCGGATGAGCTGCGTAATCACGCCGACTACCGCATCACTGCTCCAGTCGAGATCGCCGACCAGCCGGTAACGCAGGCGCCCGTCGAGCCCGACGATGTGAGTCGCGGGCAGACCGCGCACACCCCATCGCCTCGTCACCATCTTTCCCGGATCCATCAGTACCGGGAGATCCAGCCGCGTCGTCGTCATGAACTGGCGCACCAGCGGTTCCGACTCGTCGACGTTGATCGTCAGCACCAGGAAAGGCTGCTCCCTGAACTTGTTTCTGAGGCGCTGGATCGACGCCATTTCCCGCCGACAGGGCTCGCACCACGTCGCCCAGAAATTGATCAGGACGACTTTCCCGCGATAGGCTGCAAGATTGTGGCTGCGGCCTTCCAGATCGCTCAGAACAAGGTCGGGGGCCGACGCGCCGCTCGCCTGCGTCAGCGCAGGCGCGGAATGAACCGATCCGGCCAGCATCAAGGCGCAGACCAAAGCCAAGCCGCTCGCCCGACAGCGCCGCGAGCCCGGCATCAAACGCCCCTATTCCGCCGCGCGATGACTGAAATCACGCCACCGGAATCCTAGTACCCACAGCGTCGCGAAATACACGGCTGCGCCGAGCACAACGACGCCCGTGAGGCGCGTCACGCGGAACGACGCGCTCGCGGCGAGCCAGACCGAGGCGTGACCCGCAGCCCACCAAACTGCGCTCGCCATGACACCGACCGCCACCGCGAGCTTGAGCGCGAACGCGCCCCATCCGGGCTGCGGTTGATATATGTCCCGACGACGCAGCAGGCGGAAAAGCAGACCTGCATTGAGGCACGCACCCAGGCTGGTGGCGAGCGCAAGCCCGGCGTGACGCAACGGCCAGATCAGGATCGCATTCATCGCTTGTGTGGCCAGCAGCGTCACGATCGCAATCTTGACTGGCGTCCGGATGTCCTGGCGGGCATAGAAGGCCGGTGCCAGCACTTTTACCAGGATGAGCCCCACCAGACCAACGCTGTAGGCGACGACCGCGTTGCGCGTCGCAAGCGTGTCGACGGCTGAAAAAGCACCATACTGAAAAAGCGTGGTGATGAGCGGCACGGCGAGGATCCCGAGCGCGACGGCCGCCGGCACGGCCAGCATCAAGGTGATCCGCAGGCCCCAGTCGAGCAGCTGTGAATACTGCTCGGTCGAGCGCGCGGCATGGTGCTTCGACAGGCTCGGCAGGAGGATGGTGCCGAGCGCCACGCCCAGCATCCCGGCGGGGAACTCCATCAGCCGGTCGGCGTAATACAGCCAGGAAACACTGCCCGTCACCAGAAACGACGCGAATATCGTATTGATGACGAGACTCACCTGGCCGACCGACACCCCGAATACGGCGGGGCCCATCTGGCGCAACACGCGTTTCACACCGGGGTCGGAGAACAGCGGACGAAACCGCGGCAGAAGCTTCAACCGAATCAGGAAAGGCACCTGAAAAGCTAGTTGCACGACTCCGCCCACAAATACCGCCCACGCCAGCGCCAGCACGGGCGGGTCGAAATAGGGCGCCGCCCACAACGCGAACGCGATGATAGACAGATTCAGGAAAACCGGCGTGAACGCGGGGACTGAAAAGCGGCTATAGGTATTGAGAATGCCGCCGGCAAACGCAGTGAGCGAAATGAAAAAAATATATGGAAACGTGATTCGCAGCATCTGCACCGCAAGCTCGTACTTGGCGGGACTTGCGGCAAATCCGGGGGCGGTGACATAAATGATCGCCGGTGCGGCCAGTATGCCCAGCGCGCTTACCACGAACAGCGACAGCGCCAGCACGCCCGAGACATGATCGACGAGCTTCTTCGTGTCGTCCGCGCCCCGCGTGTTCTTGTATTCCGCGAGGATCGGCACGAATGCCTGCGAAAACGCGCCCTCGGCAAAAAGGCGGCGCAGAAGGTTGGGAAGCCTGGAGGCGACGATAAAGGCATCGGTCATCGCCCCTGCACCGAAGATTCGTGCGATGATGGCGTCGCGCGCAAATCCCAGTACCCGGGAGATGAACGTCATACCGCTCACCGTCGCCAGAACCTTTAGTAAATTCATTTTCTTATGCGGCGCGAGGGCGTGCTTTGCGCCTTGTCAAAGGGGCTGAATGTCCGGTATGATACCAGCCTTTTTCCTACGCAGAATCCGGAGTTTACATGGCCAACACCGCATCAGCCAGAAAGCGCGCACGGCAAAGCGAAACACAGCGTCAGCATAATGCCAGCCTGCGCTCCGAGTTCCGCACCGCCGTGAAGAATGTGAACAAAGCGATCGAAACCGGCGACAAGTCCGCCGCAGCGACCGTTTATCAGCGTGCAGTCAGCACCATCGACTCGATCGCCGACAAGAACATCATTCACAAGAACAAGGCGGCGCGTCACAAAAGCCGTCTGTCAGCCGCCATCAAAGGCATGGCATAAGGCTTGCCATAAGGCTCGCCGACGGCTCGCAGCAGCCCGGCACCGGGCGCGCGCGATGAAAGTTGCGCGCCAGGCGTCGATGGGCAAAAATAGGTTCGATGACGGCGGCTTCAAGCCGCCGTCATGTTTTTCATGGGTCTGTCCCGGTTAGTGCCGCGGTGATTCTTCGAGGCTGATCTGTTATGTCACACGTCATGAATACGTATGCCCGCCTTCCGGTCGCGTTCGAGCGCGGCGAGGGGCCGTGGCTCTGGGACATGCACGGCAAGCGCTACCTCGACGCGCTTGCAGGCGTCGCGGTCTGCGGCCTGGGGCACGCCCATCCGCGTCTGACCGTCGCACTGCAAAAGCAGGTCGCCACGCTCATACACACCTCGAACATTTACGAGATCGACCTCCAGGAAAAGCTCGCGGATCGTCTCGCCGAAATCTCCGGCATGGAGAGCGTGTTCTTCTGTAATTCCGGGTGCGAAGCCAACGAGGCGGCGATAAAGCTCGCGCGACTGTACGGGCACAAAAAAGGTATCGAAGCCCCCGCCATCATCGTCATGGAGAAAGCATTCCATGGGCGCACGATAGCCACGCTCACCGCAACCGGCAGCCGCAAGGTGCAGGCGGGCTTCGAGCCGCTACTGTCCGGATTCGTGCGCGTCCCGTTCGATGATGTCGACGCCGTGCGCCGCGTGGCCGCCCAGAACCGCAATGTCGTGGCGATCCTCGTGGAGCTCGTACAGGGCGAAGGCGGTGTGCACCTCTGTCACCCCGACTACCTGAGGCAATTGCGTGAAATCTGCGATGAAAAGCAATGGCTGCTCATGCTCGACGAAGTGCAGACGGGCACGGGTCGCACCGGAAAATGGTTCGCTTTCCAGCATTCGGGCGTGAAGCCTGACGTGGTCACACTGGCCAAAGGCCTCGGCAACGGCGTGCCGATCGGCACGTGCCTGGCGGCGGGCGCAGCGGCGACGCTGTTCAAGCCCGGCAGTCATGGCTCGACCTTCGGCGGCAATCCGCTTGCATGCGCGGCCGGCCTCGAAACGCTGGCCATCATCGAAGCCGACGGGCTGATGGACAATGCCGTGAAAATCGGCGATTTCATCCGTGATGCGCTGCGCGCCCAGCTCGCCGGCGTAGCCGGAGTAAAGGACATCCGGGGCGTCGGACTCATGATCGGCATCGAGCTCGCTTTTCCCTGCGGCGAGATCGTCGCGCAGGCGCTCGAAGCGGGCCTGCTGATCAACGTGACCGCAGACACGGTCCTGCGCCTCCTGCCGCCGCTCATCTACACGCAGTCCGAGGCGCAGCACCTCGTAGACGCGCTCGCGCCGCTGATCAAAGCGTTCCTCGCCAGACAAGCCGCTGCAGCCGACACTTCGGCGGCTGCTACAGCATCGTCGCCCTGAGCCGAAGCGCGAGCGCTCACATGGCCGTGCGGCATTTTCTACAGCTCAAGGACTTCAGCCGCGACGAGTTCGAGCATCTGTTCGCGCGCACGCGCTCGATCAAGGAGCGATTCAAACGCTACGAGCCTTATCGCCCGCTTCACGACCGCACGCTGGCCATGGTGTTCGAAAAGCACTCGACACGCACGCGAGTTTCCTTCGAAGCCGGCATGCACCAGCTCGGCGGTTCGGTGATCACGCTCATGACGCGAGACACGCAGATCGGTCGCGGCGAACCGATCGAGGACGTCGCCCGTGTGATTACGCGCATGGTCGACGTGGTCATGATCCGCACCTTTGAGCAGGCGATAATCGAGCAGTTTGCGGCCTACTCCAACGTCCCCGTGATCAATGGCCTCACGAACGAATATCACCCGTGTCAGATCATGGGCGACATCTACACGTTCATCGAACACCGCGGCGACATCCGCGGCAAGACCGTGGCGTGGATCGGGGATTCGAACAATGTCTGCAACACGTGGCTGCAGGCGGCTGAGATTTTCGATTTCAACGTCCACGTTTCCACGCCTCCGGGCTACGAAGTCGAGCCCGAACGCGCTGGTCTCTACGGCACGGATCATTACGAAGAATTCGACGATCCCATGGCCGCTGTGAAAGACGTCGACCTCATCACGACCGACGTCTGGACCAGCATGGGATTCGAAGCCGAAGGCGCCGAGCGCAAGCGCGATTTCGAAGACTGGCAGGTCGATGCCGACATGATGCGAGCAGCGAAGAAAGAAGCGCTCTTCATGCATTGCCTTCCGGCGCACCGCGGTGAGGAAGTGGCCGCGGAAGTCATCGACGGCCCGAACAGCGTGGTCTGGGATGAGGCGGAGAACCGTCTACACACGCAGAAGGCCTTGATGGAGTTCCTGCTGCTGGGACGGGTCGACGAATGAGCGCTCTGCGGCGTCGCCGTCGCCTATCCTGAATTTCCGCAGTTCCCGGCCGCACGCCAGCCCGGCCGCATATTCATCCAACCGAGAATGCACATGAGTGAAATAAACAAAGTCGTGCTCGCCTACTCGGGCGGCCTCGACACTTCGGTCATCGTCAAATGGCTGCAGGACGTCTACAAATGTGAAGTCGTGACCTTCACCGCCGACATCGGCCAGGGCGAAGAAGTCGAGCCTGCCCGCGCCAAGGCGAAAGCGGCCGGGGTGAAGCAGATCTTCATCGACGACCTGCGTGAAGAGTTCGTGCGCGACTTCGTCTTCCCGATGTTTCGCGCCAATGCCGTCTACGAAGGCGAGTACCTGCTCGGCACCTCTATCGCGCGCCCGTTGATCGCCAAACGGCTCGTGGAGATCGCGCGCGAAACCGGGGCCGACGCCATCTCCCATGGCGCGACGGGCAAGGGCAACGACCAGGTTCGATTCGAGCTCGGCGCGTATGCGCTGATGCCGAACGTAAAAGTGATCGCGCCCTGGCGCGAGTGGGACCTGCTCTCACGCGAAAAACTGCTCGACTATGCAGAGCAAAACGGCATCGCTGTCGAATACAAGAAGAAGCAGGGCCAGGCGCCTTACTCGATGGATGCCAACCTGCTTCACATTTCATACGAAGGCGGCATCCTCGAGGATCCGAATTTCGAGCCCGAAGATTCGATGTGGCGCATCACCGTCTCGCCGGAAAAAGCACCCGATGCACCGGAATACGTCGAGCTCGAATACAGGCGCGGCGACATCGTCGCGGTAAACGGAAAACCGATGTCGGCGGCGGAAGTGCTCACCGAGCTCAATCGCCTCGGCGGCAGTCATGGCATCGGGCGTCTCGATCTTGTGGAAAACCGCTACGTCGGCATGAAGTCGCGTGGCTGTTACGAAACGCCCGGCGGCACGATCATGCTCAGAGCTCATCGCGCAATGGAGTCGATCACGCTGGACCGCGAAGTGCTGGCCCTCAAGGACGATTTGATGCCGCGCTACGCACGCCTCATCTACAACGGCTACTGGTTCAGCCCCGAGCGGCTGCTCCTGCAGAAGCTCATAGACGAGTCGCAGACCACCGTGAACGGCGTCGTGAAGCTCAAGCTTTACAAAGGCACCGTCATGACGGTCGGCCGCCACTCCGCGACAGACTCGCTTTTCGACCCGGCGATCTCGACTTTCGAAGACGACAAGGGTGCTTACAACCAGGCCGACGCAGCGGGCTTCATTCGCCTCAACGCGCTACGCCTGCGCATTGCCGCGAAGCTGAAAACGCCCGGGCACTAATCAAGCAACGCTGGATCTCGCGTAGAGGTAAAGCTGCCGGGGCCCGTCCGGTGCTTTCTTTACCGGCGGTCTGACGGCAATTTTTGCGGTTTGCGCGCACCACGACGTTGGATTACGTTGACGAAGCTCGGGTATTTTCCCGAAGGTGATGCGCTGAAGGTGCGAGATGACGACCATAGCAGTGGTGAGAAAGAAGGGCTATGTGGCCATTGCCGCGGATACCATGACGAAGTGGGGATCGGGCAAGGAAACCGCCGACTATATCGTCAACCACGGCAAGATTTTTCGCGTCGGCAACACCTACCTGGGCGTCACCGGGAATGCCACGTTCCAGTCCATCCTTCGCGACTATTTTTCCCGGCCCCGCGTGTATGCTCGTTTCGACAGCCCGCAGGAAATTTTCAAGACCTGGCAGAAGATGCATCCGGTCCTCAAGCAGGATTACTTCCTCGTCGCCGGACACGGCGAGGACGATGCGATCGAATCCTCGAGAATGGACGTTTTGATCGTCAACGATCGCGGCATATTCGGCGTGGCCGCACACCGTACCGTGCAGGAGTTTTCCAGATATTACGCATTCGGCAGCGGCGGAGACGTTGCACTGGGCGTCATGTACGCGACGTTCGGTGACGCCAAGCGCTCCGCAGAGGATGTTGCACGCCTTGCCATCGAGGGCGCGGCGGAGTTCGACGACAGCACGGGCGTGCCGGTGACGTCCCATGCGATAAAATTGCGCAAAGGCTGAAAGCGCTTCGCAGTCCGGCTGAAGCGTCCCACGTATTACCATCACAAAAGGGAGCCATACGATGCCTTCGTTCGACATCGTCTCCGAAGTGAATCAGGTCGAAGTGCATAACGCGCTCGATCAGACGAACAAGGAAATCACCAATCGTTTCGATTTCAAGGGTTCCGACGCTCGCGTCGAGCTCAACGAGAAAGATAAAAAGCTCACCGTTTATGCCGACGACGACTTCAAGCTTGCGCAGGTGCAAGACGTCCTCACCGCCAAGCTCGCAAAGCGCGGCATCGACGTTCGCTGCCTGAAAACGGGCGACATCGAAAAAGTAAGCGGCAACAAGGTGAAGCAGACCATCGACGTGCGCGAAGGCGTAGAGCAGGATCTGGGTAAAAAAATCGTGAAGCTCGTGAAGGACAGCAAGCTCAAGGTGCAGGCGAGCATACAGGGCGACGCAATTCGAATTTCGGGCGCGAAGAAAGACCTGCTGCAGGAAGCGATCGCGCTGGTGCGCAAATCAATCACCGACTTCCCGCTTCAGTTCAAAAACTTCCGGGACTGACCTCAGTATTTGAGTGCGGTGGTCCAGCGATCGTAGACGCCGTCGGCTACACGATGCAGGCCGTCCAGCTTCGACGAAAGGTCCTGACGCATCGCCTGCGGGGTCTGTACCGCTGGACTGCGGTTCAGGCTGCGCGCGATCTCATCCGCCCCGGTCTCGCACCAGCTTTCGATGAGCGAACCGGTGATTTCGACGTGGCATTGCATCCCAAAGTGCATGCCGACCGCAAAAGCCTGGTTGTCGCAGTGAGCGCTCGACCAGATCTGCACCGCACCGGCTGGCAGGGAGAAGGTCTCGCCATGCCAGTGATACGACAGAAACGATTCTCCAGGACCCCATAACGCCGCGAGAGGAGTGTCCACGACATCAACGCGCCCCCATCCGATTTCCTTTACCGCGTTGCGCGTCACGGAAGCGCCGAGCGCTTTTGCCAGCAGCTGGCCGCCCAGGCAGTGGCCGATGACCGGAACGTCGGCTTCCACACAGCGGCGCACGAGGTCGAGCATCGGGCCAATCCACGGCAGCTCGTCGTTCACGCTCATCGGGCCGCCCATCATGCCCAGCCCGCTGAAACTGTCCACCTCGGGCAGGGGAGCCCCTTCGTCAAGCTTGACGAGGTTCCAGGGCACATTCCTGGATGTCAGGTACGTGGCAAAATAGCCAGGGCCTTCGTGCGGAGCATAACGGCAGATGACGACGGGTTTCATGGCTGGGGTGAGGTGGGCACGGGCTGCCAGTGTAGCGGCTCTGATGTCGTGGGTGATGCCGCATGCGCATGCCGCCGATATCGCCGTCACCGCGTTGTTCAACGGCAAAGCGGTGCTCATCATCGACAACGGCAAGCCGCGGACACTGAGCGTCGGACAGAGCACGCCTGAAGGCATCAAGCTCATGAGCGCGACCAGCGAATCCGCCGTCATCCAATACGCGGGAAAGCGCGAGACCCTGCTCCTTGGACAGGGAACGCGCGTGGGCGGCTCAGCGGCCACTGGCGGCCCAGGCCAGGTGACGCTCTCGGCGGATACGCGCGGCCATTTCTTCGCGGACGGCATGATCAACGGCATCGGTGTGCGCTTCATGGTCGACACCGGCGCGTCCACCATAGCCCTCTCGAGCGATGAGGCGAGACGGCTTGGCGTCAACTACCTCAGCGGGCCTCGCGGCTACGCTGAGACCGCAAACGGAAAAATGCCCGTCCACGCGGTCAAGCTCGACACCGTCCGCGTCGGCGACATCACGCTGAATAACGTCGAAGCCGTCGTCAGTGAAGGCCGTGGACTTCCCGTTGCGCTGCTGGGAATGAGCTTTCTGAATCGCATGCAGATGAAGCGAGACGGCGACACGCTGACGCTGCTCAAGCGCTTCTGAATCCGCTTCTGTTTTCGCTTCGGGTCCTCGTCCCCGCTTCTGAGTCCCTCTCCCTCTTCAGGCGCGGCCCTTCAGTTGCGGATCGTTCTTGTAGACCCCGCGCACGTTCGTTGCGGCCAGAAAGAGCTGCAGCATAATGAGCGCGTAGGCCTGCTGGTGCCAGCCCCACACGCTCCACAGCACGTTGCTCAGGAGAAACGCCCAGAAGCCCGCGGTGCGCTTACGCTTCGATTGCGACGCGACAAGCCAGGCAGCCGCAATGGTGACGACCATGGCGGGCCATTGCAGTACATCGAGGTAATCCATGAGACTCCAGATTCGGCTATGAGGCTTCCATCGGAGCAAGCCCGGTGCCAGGGCCGCAACGCGCCCGTCAAGCACATCGGGACAACAAATCCGTGAACGGCCTCAGCGCTCGCCAGCCCCGGGATCCTCGCTCATCGTTCCCGGTTCCTGCTTGTCGCCTGCATCGTGCTGTTCGCCCACCAGCGAAAGGAGATGGCCGAACTTCGTGCGCTTGGTCTGGAGGTACGCCCGATTTGCCGAGCGCGGCGGCGCTTCGACCGGCACGCGCTCCACGACAGTGAGCCCGTAATTCTCCAGTGCCTGGACTTTCTCCGGGTTGTTCGTCATGAGCCGCACCTGCCGCACACCGAGATCGAAAAGGATGTGTGCGCCAGCGCTGTAATCGCGCATGTCTGCCGCGAAACCGAGGGCATGGTTGGCCTCCACCGTGTCCTGCCCTTCATCCTGCAGGGCGTAGGCGCGTATCTTGTTGAGCAATCCGATGCCGCGGCCTTCGTCGAACATATAGACCAGCACGCCGCTGCCCGCCGCCTCGAGCATGCCGAGTGCCGCGTCGAGCTGCTCGCCGCAATCGCAACGTTCCGAGCCGAACACATCCCCGGTGAGACACTGGGAGTGCAGGCGCACGAGCGTGGGCTCATCCGTCTTGACCTCGCCTTTGACCAGAGCGACATACAGCGTTGTTTCGAGGTTGTCCGCGTAGACCATCATGCGAAACGTTCCGGCCTTGCTCGTCGGCAGTATGGTCTCTGCACGACGGCGGATGGCCCGCTCGTTTTCCCGGTACGCGACCACATCGGCGATTCTCAGGATGGTGACGCCGTGGCGTTCGGCAAAACGCTCGAGTTCGGGCATGCGCGCCATCGTCCCGTCGTCGTTCATGATCTCGCAGATGACGCCTGCGGGCTTGAGCCCGGCCATCCGCGCCAGGTCGACCGCAGCTTCGGTGTGGCCATGACGGGCCAGCACACCGCCGTCCACCGCGCGCAAAGTCTGCAGGCGCCCGGGCCGGATCAGGTCAGCAGGCCGGGCGGCATCCGCGATAGCCACCTGGATGGTGCGCGCCCGATCGTGCGCCGACATCCCCGAGCCCACGCCTTCCCGCGCGTCGATGGGCGTGGCGAAAGCCGTCTGGAACCGGGTGGTGTTGACGCGATCGTCAGTGATGAGCGCGAGGTCGAGCTGGCGCATCCGCTCTTCGGTGAGCGCCAGCGAGATCAGCCCCCGGCCGTGCGTAGCCATGAAAGCGATCGCTTCGGGGGTCGCCTTGTCCGCAGCTACGTACAGATCGCCTTCGTTCTCGCGATCCGCGCTGTCGACCAGAATCACCATGCGGCCTTTACGAACTTCGGTAAGTGCGCGCTCGACGACGTACTCGCTCGTTTTTTCCGAGCTCATGGCACGGGCATTACGCCGGCGAAGGCCGGTTGATGAGACGCATGAATTCGGCCCGCGTCTTTTCGGAATTGAATTCGCCGGTGAAGGCGGAAGTCGTGGCAGTCGAGTGCTGCTTCTGTATCCCCCGCATGATCATGCACAGATGCTGCGCTTCGATCACCACTGCGACACCCAACGGCTTGAGGGTCTCCTCTATGCAGTTCCGGATGTCCACGGTAAGACGCTCCTGCACCTGCAGCCGTCTCGCATAGGCGTCGACCACTCGCGGGATTTTCGAAAGCCCCACGATATGGCCATTGGGAATGTACGCGACGTGGGCTTTGCCGAAGAATGGAAGCATGTGATGTTCGCACAGCGAATACATCTCGATGTCGCGCACGATGACCATTTGCTGATATTCCTCCCGGAACATCGCCGAGCGCAGGATCTCAGCCGGATCCAGGCCGTAACCATGGGTCAGATACTGCAGCGCTTTCGCGGCGCGCTCGGGTGTTTTCGCGAGCCCCTCACGCTGGGAGTCTTCGCCAAGCGCCTCGAGTATCGACCGATATTTCTCTGCAATGCGCTCAATGAGTGCAGGATTGTACTGGTCGATCTTGGCGTAGCCGTTCATTTCATTTTCGTGCGCCACATCATGCGGACGGTTCATGGGAAGTTCGCTCTCGTCGCTCTCGTGGATCTGGTTGATACTGCTGGAAAGGCTGGCACTCTAGTCGGCGAGCCGCGTGCGGATGGATGCGAGGATGCCGTCCGGGGTCAGACCGCAATCACCGAGTTGAATTCCCGGGTCTCCCTGATCTATGAAACGGTCCGGAAGACCCAGTTGCAGAACCGGGACACTCACGCGACTGCGCTGCAGTGCTTCGAGCACCGCGCTGCCCGCCCCGCCCGCAATGACATTCTCTTCGACGGTCACCAGCAGATCGTGCCGTCGCGCCAGATCGATCACCAGTGCCTCGTCCAGAGGCTTCACGAATCGCATGTTGGCCACCGTCGCATCGATCGACTCGGCTGCATTCAGGCTCGGATGTACCATCGAACCGAACGCGAGAATCGCGACCTTTCGCGTCCCGTCTGCGCCTGCCGTCTCGCGCCTGATCTCGCCTTTTCCCAATGGCAGGGAAAGCATCTCGCGCTGTATCTCGACGCCGGGGCCGGTGCCGCGCGGGTACCTCACTGCGGCAGGCGTATCCATCTGATAGGCCGTATACAACATCTGACGGCATTCATTTTCATCCGACGGCGTCATGACGGTCATGTTCGGCAGGCACCGGAGATAGGTCAGATCGAAGCTGCCGTTATGCGTCGCCCCGTCGGCACCGACCAGTCCTGCACGGTCGATGGCCAGTACGATCGGCAGGTTCTGAATCTGCACGTCGTGTATGAGCTGATCGTACGCGCGCTGCAGGAACGTGGAGTAGATCGCAACGACCGGCTTGCAGCCTTCGCACGCCGCCCCGGCGGCAAATGTCAGGGCATGCTGCTCCGCGATACCCACGTCGAAGTAACGCTCCGGAAAACGTTCGGCGAAGGTGACCAGCCCGGAACCTTCCCGCATCGCCGGGGTGATACCGACAAGCCGCGGATCGCGCTCCGCCATGTCGCAAATCCAGTCTCCGAAAATCTGGGTGTAGCTTTGCTTGCCGCCTGACTTGCCGCCGACGATGCCGTTGGTGTGGTCGAACTTGGAAACGCCGTGGTACAGCACCGGATCGGCCTCAGCGAGCTTGTACCCCTGCCCTTTGCGCGTCACGACGTGAAGAAACTGCGGGCCGCGAAGCTGCCTGATGTTGCTCATTGTCGGAATCAAGGCATCCAGATCGTGCCCGTCAATGGGCCCGATGTAGTTGAACCCGAATTCCTCGAACATCGTGCTCGGCGTGACCATGCCTTTCACGTGCTCCTCGGCGCGGCGCGCGAGCTGGCCCAGCACCCGCTCACCCAGACCGCGCGCGGTGTTGTAAACACGGCCGGACATGAGCCGGGCCAGATACTTGTTAAGGGCCCCCACCGGCGGCGATATCGACATGTCGTTGTCGTTCAGGATCACGAGCAGGTCGACGTCCATGTCGCCTCCATTATTCAGCGCCTCGAACGCCATGCCGGCGGTCATCGCGCCGTCGCCGATCACTGCGACTGCCCGGCGGTTTTCACCTTTCAGTTTCGAAGCCACCGCCATGCCGAGGGCGGCGCTGATCGATGTGCTCGAATGCGCGGTTCCGAACGTGTCGTACTCGCTTTCCTCGCGCCGTGGAAATCCGGAAATCCCGCCCCACATGCGCAGCTTGCTCATCGCATCCCGCCGCCCGGTGAGGATTTTGTGTCCATAGGTCTGGTGCCCTACGTCCCACACGATGCGATCGTCCGGCGTATTGAATACGTAATGCAGGGCAATGGTGAGCTCGACCGTGCCCAGATTCGAAGAGAGATGCCCTCCCGTATGGCTTACCGATTCGAGTAAAAACTGACGCAACTGGTCTGCGAGCGTGCGCAGCTGGCTTTTTTCGAGCTCGCGAAGGTCGTGCGGGGACTTGATACTGTTTAATAATTCGTACATCTTGGCCGCGTGTGGGGAGTGCCGGGCTCGGGATAAGCCAGGTCGTTAGAACTTGCGAAGTACGATGAAGTCCGCAAGCTGCCGCAAACGCAGGGCCCGCTCACCAAACCCGTCCAGGGCTTTCAGCGCGTCCTGCCTCAATTGTTCTGCAAAGCTCTTCGACTGGGACACCCCCAGCGCGCTCACATAAGTGGGCTTGTTGCGGTCCGCATCTTTTCCCGCTGTCTTTCCCAAGGTAGCCGTGGGCGCTTCAGCGTCCAGCACGTCATCGACGACCTGGAACGCGAGCCCGATGAGTTTGGCGAAAGTGTCGAGTTGAGCAAGCCCGGCGGCATCCAGCGCATTGCCGCAGCGCGCACCGAGCAGCGCCGAAGCGCGTATCAAAGCGCCGGTCTTGTGGATGTGCATGAGCTCGAGTTCGGGAACCGACAGCCTTTTGCCGACCGACTCGAGATCGATAGCCTGTCCCCCGGCCATGCCGCGTGACCCCGACGCGCTTGCGAGCAGCTTGACCATATGCAGCTGCTCGCCCGGATCGTCTGCGAGCCGGTACTCGCCGAGAAGCTGAAACGCGAGACTTTGCAGCGCGTCGCCGACGAGCAAAGCCGTGGGTTCATCGAATTCGACGTGACACGTAGGCTTGCCGCGCCGTAGTACGTCATCATCCATGCACGGCAGATCGTCGTGCACCAGAGAGTACGCGTGTATCAGCTCGACCGCGGCACCGGCGAGGGCTGAGCGCTCGGGATCGGCCCCGGCCAACTCGCCGCCGGCGAAAGCAAGCAAAGGCCGTACACGCTTGCCGCCACCCAACACCGCATAGCGCATTGCCGCGTGTAAGCGCTCGGGCACGATTCTGGGCGCGGGAAGCAGCTTGTCGAGCAGCGTTTCGATGCGGGCCTGCCGGGATGCAGCCCAACCTTGGAAATCGGCGAGGTCCATTACTGCTCGGTTGCCCCGAAATTTCGGAGGACATTGTCTTCGAGGATTTTCACCTGCTGCTGGGCATCCTGCAGCGCAGACTGGCAAAATTTGAGCAGCTCGGCGCCGCGCTTGTATGCTGCAAGCGACTGATCGAGCGGCATTTGCCCTGCTTCCATGCTGGCGACGATTTTCTCGAGCTCCGCAAGTGCCGATTCGAAACTGGGATGGTCCGGGCTCTTGCCGGGAGTGGGCATACGGGTACCTGGCGAAACTGAAATGTTAGCGCAATCAGTGGTTTGCGGTCAATGCGCACGAGCAGCAAGCGCATGTTGCCCGTGCTTCGCGCGCGCATGTCCGCCCAACATGACCGCGAGCCGCCCCCGCTTGAAAAAAAACGGCGGGACGCACACCATTCGCGCCTGATCACACCGTATTCAGGAGTTATGTTTGATGCATGCAATGTTGTCGCGCGGACGAACTAGCGATGGCTCCGCCAGGAGTGGGCCGCGGGACGTGGCGTTGGAACCCGTTGCGCTGCCGCGCAAGCTTATCCAGCACCGCCTGCCCGCTACAGTCCTGCGCTTTGTCGCCGGACTGCGCGCCTGAACGGCGAACCGCGTGTCACTCTCGATCATCATTCCGTGTCTGAACGAAGGCCACGAAATCGGACAGGCGCTCGAAGCCTTGTCGGTCGTGCGCACACGCGGGGCTGAAGTGATCGTCGTCGACGGCGGCAGCAGCGACGACACTGCGGCGCGTGCCCGTAATGGATCGGATGTGGTGCTGTCGAGCCCGGCGGGACGGGCGCGACAGATGAATGCCGGGGCAGACCGGGCACGCGGGGACGTGCTGCTCTTTCTGCATGCCGACACACGCCTGCCCTGCGAAGCCGACAGCCTCGTGCTGGACAGTGTTGCAACAACCGCTCGCCAGTGGGGCCGGTTCGACGTGGACATCTCCGGGCGGCACCCGTTACTCCCGGTGATCGCGGCGGCGATGAACTGGCGCTCGCGCTGCACGAGCATCGCCACGGGAGATCAGGCCCTCTTCGTAACGCGCCGCCTCTTTGACGAGACGGGCGGATTTCCTGAGATACCTCTGATGGAAGACATCGCGTTCTCCAAGATGCTGCGCCGTACCGGCCCGCCGTCGTGCCTGCGCGCGCGCGTGACGACCTCGGGCCGCCGCTGGGAAACGCACGGCATCGTGCGTACCGTCCTGCTCATGTGGCAACTGAGGCTCGCTTACTGGCTGGGTGCGAGTCCCGACCGCCTCGCCCGACGTTATGCTGCGCACCGGCATGCCTAGCCGCGTGCTCGTGTTGGCGAAAGCGCCGCGGCCTGGCACGGTCAAGACACGGTTGATTCCCATGCTCGGAGCGCAAGGCGCTGCCGACCTGCACGCGCGGCTGGTCGAGCACACTCTGACCACCGCGAGCCGCGCGGCGCGCGGTGCAGTCGAACTGCATGGCGCGCCGGCCGACGACGACTTCTTTCGCCTCTGCGCGGCTCGCTACGGTGTCATGCTCGTCGAGCAGCGCGGCGCGGATCTGGGGCAGCGCATGTATGCCGCGTTGGAGCATGCTTTCCACACGACCGGATGCCACTCGGCCGTATTGATCGGCAGCGACAGTCCGGCGCTCACGCCCCAGCACTTACGACTCGCGCTGCGCGCGCTCGATGAAGGACACGACGCGGTTTTCTCACCTGCAGAAGACGGGGGCTACGTCCTGATCGGCGTCAGACACCTGGAGGCGCGGCTGTTCGAAGGCATTGCATGGAGCACGCACGAAGTGATGCAGCAGACCCGGAGCCGATTGCGCGCGCTCGGCTGGCGTGCGGCGGAGCTCGAGACGTTATGGGATGTCGATCGTCCGGACGATTACACGCGACTCGCGGCGAGCGGCTTGCTCCAGTGCGGCGCAGGCGCGCAGCCGTGATGCCCGGTGTTTCTCCGCGGTACTTCGCTTGCACCCGCCGACTATCGGGTAGTGTTCGCGTTTTCGCGCGGCTGGAATTGCCCTTCAATGGCCCCATATGTACTTCGTCACAACGCCGTGCGTCATTTCGCGAGCGCCCACGCCGGAAAATGTGTTGCATTTTCAAGGTACTTAGGAAAGAATAGCGCCTCTTTTGCGGGGGCGTAGAGACAGCTCGCACGGTCCGGTAACGCCGCCGATGACCGGCCCATTCTTCGATATCGACCACTCCGCATGACCGATCTTTCCAGCGTCGCCGTTTTCAGCACCGACTCTCCGCAACTCCCCGTGGACTGGTACTTTGATCCGCGGATCTATGAGCTCGAAAAGCGCGTGTTTTTCGAGCGCGGCCCCGGCTACGTCGGCCACGAGCTGATGGTGCCCAATGTCGGCGATTACCAGGCGCTTGAATGGCTGGGCAACTCAAAAGCGCTTGTGCGCAGCGAACACGGTGTGGAGCTGTTGTCGAATATCTGCCGTCACCGTCAGGCCGTGATGCTGCAGGGCCGCGGCACCGTCAGCAACATCGTCTGCCCGCTTCATCGGTGGACTTACGCGCTGGACGGGCGCTTGTTGGGCGCACCGCAGTTTCCGGAAAATCCGTGCCTCGATCTCGCAAAATCCAAACTCACGGCGTGGAACGGTTTGCTTTTTGCCGGCCAGCGTAACGCGGCGCAAGATCTCGGTGAGCTCGGCGTCGCTGGCGAGCTCGATTTTTCCGGCTTCGTGTTTGACCGCGTCGACGTCGAAGAGTACGCGTGCAACTGGAAAACGTTCATCGAGGTTTACCTCGAGGATTATCACGTCGAACCTTTTCATCCGGGACTCGGCAATTTCGTCGACGTGCGCGATCTACAGTGGGAGTTCGGCCATTGGCACAGCGTCCAGACCTGTGGGATCAAACGTAACCTTGCGAGGCCGGGCAGCCCGATATACCAGCGCTGGCACAACGAGGTGCTGCGCTACAGTGAAGGCCGCGGCCCCGCCCATGGCGCAATCTGGCTCACCTATTTCCCGAACATCATGATCGAGTGGTATCCCCATTCGCTCGTCGTGAGCACGTTGATCCCACGCGGTCCCGAAGCGTGCACCAATGTGGTCGAATTTTATTATCCCGAGGACATCGGGCTGTTCGAGCGCGAGTTCGTCGAAGCCGAACAGGCGGCATACCGCGAGACCGCCATCGAAGACGCGGAAATCATCGATCGCATGACTGCCGGGCGCCGGGCGCTGCTTCAACAGGGCGTCAGCGAAAGCGGTCCATACCAATCCCCCCTCGAAGACGGCATGCGTCATTTCCATCAGTTCGTTCGCCGCGAGCTCCATCGGCACCTTTAATGAAGACCCCGGGTAGCATCCGCACTGCCGAGCCCGGAGCGTTATCCTGCATACTGGATTTCGGAATCTGATGCATACGACATTAATCAGCGCCGAAGATCTTGCCCGCCATCTGGATGATCCCGAGTGGATTGTTTGCGACTGCCGACACGATCTGGCTGACTACCACGGGGGGCGGCGTGCTTACCAGGCTGCCCATATTCCGGGTTCCCGATTCGTTCACCTGGACGAGGACCTGTCCGGGCCGAAAACAGGCCTCAACGGGCGCCATCCGCTGCCGCATCCGCTCACTTTTGCTTTGAGATTAGGCGTCCTGGGCATAGATAACGCCAAACAAGTCGTGGCTTACGACTCGAGCGGCGGCTGCTACGCGGCGCGGCTGTGGTGGATGCTGCGATGGGTGGGGCATACCAAGGCGGCGGTCCTCGACGGCAGCTGGGACTTCTGGACTCGATCGGCGCTGCCGGTGACGGCTGACTTGCCGTCGGTCCATTCAACGGCTTACACCCTGCGTCCGAAAGCGGGCCTGAGTGTCGACGCCGGGCATGTCGCTTCGCATCTCCATGACGGCTCGATGGCGGTGATCGACGCACGCAGTGCGGATCGCTTCCGTGGGGAAAACGAGACCCTGGATCCGGTTGCAGGGCACATTCCGGGTGCAGTGAACCGGTTCTTCAAGCTCAACCTCGAGGCTGACGGTCGATTCAAGACATCCGGCGACCTGAAGAAAGAGTTCAGCGCGGTCTTAGGCGACCGCGAGCCTGGATCGGCGGTCCATCAGTGCGGATCGGGCGTTACGGCTTGCCACAACCTGCTGGCGATGGAACACGCCGGACTTGGCGGCTCGCGGCTTTATCCCGGATCGTGGAGCGAATGGGTCAGTGACCGGTCGCGACCCGTGACGCGCTGATCCCGGCTTGCGGCGGGTCGTTCTCATTCCCCGTAGTACCGATCGCGGCAATTCCGACAATGATGAGCAGGCCTGCGGCGCACTTCGCCAGCGTAGCCGGTGCGCTGGTCGACCCACCATAATCCGACTCCAGTCTCCTCCGTTCCGGGGCTGTCAGCATGGTTGTCTCCTTCGCGTGTAGCTAGAAAGTCGGGGAATCAACCTGATCGCCCACCGCATTGACCGGGTGACGCTCGTGGAACGGGAGATCGGGGGTCTCACTGGCGGCGTGCGTGGCGGCAGTGGGGCTGCGCGCAGCGGCTTCGAAGCTTTGCGGCGTCGCGAGCAGCAAGGACACTGCGGTGCACGCGGCGACGATCAGCACGATTATTACGGTTATGAACTCACCGGCGCTGCCTGCGCCCGCGTCATGCTGGCTGTCATTCACTGGCACCTGGTGGGGATTCGTGATCATGACATCTCCTGACTGGAAGCCGACTCGAGGGACAAACGACAGTCAGTCCATCTCGATCTGCCTGCAGGAGATTGTCGGCACGTTGGACACGATGGGAAATATCTCGGAGCGGCTATGGCGAATCGGCTAGGCCTGTCGCTCGAGGTGCCCAAGGCTGCTGTGACCGATGCTTGCGCACGCACCATGCCGCCTGCGGCGCCATGCCTACACGCTACGGCCTAGACTTATACTTAGGCGCGCCCGGAATTGAAGGAGGTCGGACCTGCCGCACACAGCGCGATGGACCCCGGTGGCGGGCATGAACCGCTGCAGCGCTGCGCTGCCGCGATAGAATGGCGCGACATTCACGTTGTGCCAAAGCCGGTGTCCAAGCTCGCAGCCGATGCAGTATTGTTCATTCATTTTTCCTTCGTGCTGTTCGTCGTCGGCGGGCTCGCGGCGATATGGCTGGGCGCAGCACTTCACTGGCATTGGGTGCGCAGTTTTGCGTTTCGCGCCGCGCACCTTGCCGCCATCTGCTTCGTCGCTGCCGAAGCGTTAGCAGGCGTCGCGTGTCCGCTGACGATCTGGGAAGATATCTTGAGAGGAACCGCCGGTGAAACGAGCTTCGTCGCGCGCTGGGTTCACCGCGTCATGTTCTACAACTTCCCGGAGTGGGCCTTCACAGTGGCTTATGCGATTTTTGCGGCCGCTGTTGCGCTCACATTCTGGCTGGTTCCTCCAGCGCGCCGACGTTCGAAATAGCAAAAAGGCGCTCTCGCGCCCCTTTTGCCCCGAACCTATCCGCTGCTAGGCCGCTAGGCGAGTGCGTCTGACCAGATGTTTCGTGCCCAGCCCCAGGCATAGGTGCCTTCGAGCTCACTCGCCTTTTCGGACACGCCGCCCGCGCCTTTCACCGGCAGCAGTGTTTTTTGGCTGGCGTCGTAGTGATGCACCGAGGTGACATGCATCGCGCTACTGCGGCTGACGAAGCTGTAGCACGTGTTCATGATCACCGGATCAGGATTGACCGGCTGGCCCTTGATCAGCGCGATGACCGCGGCAGCACACAGTTTCCCGTGCTGGTTCGCCATGCTCGCCGACTTGGGCATGGCCGAGGCGGACAGCGTCGAGTCGCCGAGGACATGCACGCCTTTCACCGCAACCGACTCGCATGTCTGCCAGTCCACGCCACACCAGCGCTGGTTGGTCGTAATGAGCCCTGTTTCGCGCGCGATGTCCGCCGCGCGCTGCGGCGGAACGATGTTGATGACATCACCTTTGACGTCCTCGAACTGCAGCTTCACAGTCATCCCGCGCACGTCGACATCGGCAAGCTCGCTGTTCGGACGGTACTCGATCATGCCCTTGTAAAGTCCTTCCCACGACGCGAGGAACAGGCCTTTTTTCGATACGATATCCGGATTCGCGTCGAGCACGATGATTTTCGAGCGCGGCTTCGCGCGCTTGAAATAGTCGGCGACCTGGCACACGCGCTCGTAAGGACCGGGCGGGCAGCGATAAGGCTGAGTCGGAATCTGCAGCACAAACACGCCCCCGTCAGGCATCGTTTCGAGCTGATTGCGCAGGGCGAGCGTCTGCGGGCCGGCTTTCCATGCGTGCGGTATGCGCTGCTGGGCTTCGGCAGTTCGCAGTCCGGGGATCTGGTCGTACATGAAGTCGACGCCCGGCGATACGATGACGCGGTCGTAGGGCAGCGCGGCGCCTCGTGCGAGGCGGACCTGCCGCTTCTGCGGGTCTATGGCCACCACCTCGTCGCGCACCATGCGCACCCCGCGGGCGCGCAGTGCGTCGTAACCCATGCTGATTTCCTGCAAGCTGGTGTTTCCCGCCAGCACGAGATTGCTGAGGGGGCATGAAATGAAGGACGCCGCCCGCTCGACGATCACCACATCTATGTCGGGCGCCCACATCTTGATGTACTTGGCTGCTGTACCGCCGCCGAACCCGCCCCCGACCACCACGACGCGGGCAGCACCCGGCGCGGGACCATCCAGCGCGCCTCCGGCAAGACCTGCCGTTTCGCAACCGGCCAGCGCCGTCGCACCTGCGCCCGCCGACATCCACGTCAGAAATTTGCGTCGTGTCAGTGACATGATCGCTCCTCAGTATCCGGATTTGGGCGGCACGCGTGCCGGCGCAGGTTTTTGCGCTGCGAGATACGCCGTGATCAGTTGAAGCTGCTGATCGGTGTAGCCCTTCGCCTGCTGATGCATGATCGTCGCGGGCCGTTTCCCGGATTGGAATTCCTTCATCATCTGAAAAAGCTCTGAACGGTCCCGGCCAGCGAGACTCGGCGGCACGCCTTGCACGCTGTTACCGTTGGTGCCGTGGCAGGTAAAACAGTTGGCGGCGAGGTTGCGGCCCGCGTTCGGATCCTGCGCGGCAGCCGGGAGGATGTGCCCCAACAGGCACACCATCGACACGAGAAAAGTCTGTGGAAATGACAGCTTCATAGTTTGCTCCCGCGCTAAAACGGCTGGGCCATTATAGCGAAAGCCCCGGCGGTCTGTGGGACCCGCCGGGGCTTTTCTGGTGCCGCGCTGCGGAGCGAATCAGGCGACGCCGGCCGGTTCCTCGGAGTCGGAAAACACAAGATGAACTTTGCCGCCTTCGTCGACATCCACGGTGACCTTGCCGCCGTTCGCCAGACTTCCAAACAGGAGCTCATCGGCAAGGGCCCGACGGATCGTGTCCTGGATGAGGCGTGCCATCGGGCGCGCACCCATCAGCGGATCGAAGCCGGTTTTCGCGAGATGCGCCTTCAACCCGGGCGTGAATGTGATTTCCACTTTCTTCTCGTGCAACTGATCTTCGAGTTGCATGAGGAACTTGTCGACCACGCGCAGGATGACTTCGGTGTTCAGCGCCGCGAACGAGATAATCGCGTCGAGCCGGTTACGGAACTCCGGCGTGAACATACGCTTGATCTCGCCCATTTCGTCGCCGGACTGCTTGGTCAGTGTGAAACCCATCGACGTCTTTGAAAGCTCCGCCGCACCCGCGTTGGTAGTCATGACGATGACGACGTTGCGGAAATCGGCCTTGCGCCCATTGTTGTCGGTCAGCGTCCCGTGATCCATGACCTGCAACAGGATGTTGAACACATCCGGGTGCGCTTTCTCGATCTCGTCGAGAAGCAGTACCGAATACGGCTGTTTGGTGATCGCTTCGGTCAGCAGACCGCCTTGGTCGAAACCGACGTATCCCGGCGGCGCACCGATCAGACGCGACACGGCGTGTCGTTCCATATACTCGGACATGTCGAATCGGATCAGTTCTACGCCCAGCGTGTAGGCAAGCTGCCGCGCGACTTCAGTCTTCCCGACGCCGGTAGGCCCGCTGAAAAGAAACGAGCCGATGGGCTTCTGAGGATTGCCCAGCCCGCTGCGCGCCATCTTGATCGCCGACGACAACGCGTCGATCGCCTTGTCCTGACCGAATACGACCGCTTTCAGGTCACGATCGAGACACTTGAGCGCGTTCCTGTCGTCAGTCGAAACGGTCTGCGCCGGAATACGGGTGATCTTCGCGATGATCTCTTCGATCTCGTGCTTGCTGATCACGCGCTTCTGCTTGGACTTCGGCAGGATCTTCTGCGCGGCGCCGGCTTCGTCGATGACGTCGATCGCCTTGTCCGGCAGATGCCTGTCGTTGATAAAGCGTGCAGAAAGCTCGGCTGCCGCCGTCAGCGCCGACGGCTGGTATTTCACGCCGTGGTGCGCCTCGAAGCGAGACTTGAGCCCTTTGAGAATCAGCACCGTTTCCGCGACGGTCGGCTCGATCACGTCGACCTTTTGAAAACGACGTGACAGCGCGTGATCTTTCTCGAACACCCCGCGGTATTCCTGATAAGTCGTCGCCCCGATGCATTTCAGTTGACCGGTCGAGAGCGCAGGCTTCAACAGGTTCGATGCGTCGAGCGTTCCGCCGGAGGCCGCGCCCGCGCCGATAAGCGTGTGGATCTCGTCGATGAACAGAATCGCGTGCGGGTTGTCGAGAAGTTGCTTCAACACCGACTTCAGGCGCTGCTCGAAATCGCCCCTGTACTTCGTGCCCGCCAGCAGCGCACCCATGTCGAGCGCGTACACATTACTCTTCTTGAGGATGTCAGGGACCGTACCTTCGACGATGCGGCGCGCCAGACCTTCGGCGATAGCGGTCTTGCCTACGCCGGCCTCTCCAACGAGCAACGGGTTATTCTTGCGACGGCGGCACAGCGTCTGTACCACGCGCTCAAGCTCCTTGTCGCGACCGATGAGCGGATCGATCTTGCCGGACAAAGCCAGCGCGTTCAGGTTCATCGTGTAATTTTCAAGCGCGCCGCCGGGCTGGGCTTCGTGTTCGGCTTCCGAATCGCTTTCGGTTTTCGCCTGCTGGGCCTGGGGCACCTTGCTGATGCCGTGCGAAATATAGTTGACGACGTCAAGGCGCGTCACACCCTTCTGGTGAAGGAAATAAACCGCGTGTGAATCCTTTTCGCCGAATATGGCAACGAGCACGTTGGCGCCGGTGACTTCCTTCTTGCCGGACGACTGGACGTGCAGGATCGCGCGCTGGATG
>JBKJKJ010000509.1:0-9388 GCA_046597455.1 Burkholderiales bacterium | reverse complement strand
GGCCGGGCGCGTGGCGCCTTCGAGCACGATGCGCACGAATTCCCCCGCGCGCAGCTGCTGCTGCGTGTTCGGGAACTCGGCGCGCGCTTCGCTCGTCCCGGTCTGGGAGTTGACCCGCACGTCGGTGAAGTTCAGGTCGCCGCTCTTCGCGTAAGCCGTGCCGTCGGCGAGCTTGACCGTCGTCCTGAAGCGGTTGCCCGCGGGAAGCTTGAGGCGCCCGGCTTCGACGTCGCGGCGTATCGCCAGATACTCGCGGTCGGGGATTCCGAAAATCACGTACATCGGATCGATCTGCGTGACCGTGGCCAGCAGCACGTTGGGACCCGACACCAGCGTGCCTTCCGAGATCGCCGCGCGGCTGCTCACGCCGCTGATCGGCGATTCGACGCGCGTGTAGTCGATGTTGAGCTTCGCTTCGTTGACGCGCGCCTGTGCGCTTTTCACTTCGGCCTCGGCGATGCGCTGGGCGGATACTGCGTCATCCAGCTCTTTCTGGCTGACTGCCTTGGCCTCGACCGCGGGCCTGAGCCGCGCGGCGTCCCGGCGCGCCTGCTCGAGCTTCGCCTGCATCACGCCCAGATCGGCGTCGGCGCGCGCGAGCGCGACGCGGAAAGGCTCGGGATCGATCGTGAAGAGCGATTCGCCGCGCTTCACCGGGCTGCCTTCCTTGTAATTGCGGCGCTGGACGATGCCGGTGACGCGCGCACGCACTTCGACTTCGCGATAACCCGCGGTCTGGCCGACGTACTCGTAACTGACCGCGACCTGACGCGGCTCGGCGGTGATCACGGTCACGGAAGAAGGCGGAGGCGCCGGCGGGGGTGCCTTGGGCTCGCAGCCGGCGAACAGCACGATGGGCAACAGGGGCGCAAGCGTACGCAGCGTGTACATGGTGAATCCGATAGAGGTGGTCGGGAATGATTGCATCTTAACCGCGATGATGCAGCGCGTCCGTTACAGTATGTTTCTGTCATGTTGCAGCCGTGCGGGAAACGCGGCTGCATTACAGCCTGATCGAACGGAAGTACGAGGAATCGACATCTTCCGCTCGAAATTGGGCGTTCGCGCGAGAAATATTTGTCGAGCGCGTGAGGAGATCTCAGGCGAAAGTCGCGTTGAGGCTTACGGTGTCTTCGGCGGGGTGAGGCGGGTTGATTCGCGAACGCGGCGCGTGTGCGACGCGTTTACTTCGCGAGGACCTCTTCAAGACGCCCGATGCCGTCTGCCAGCCGCGCCTCGCTCGAGGCGAAACACCACCGCACGAAGCCTTCGCCCTCAGGCCCGAACGCGACACCTGGCGCGAGCCCGAGACTCGCCTCGACCACCAGCTTCTTGCAGAACGCCAGGCTGTCGGTCATACCCTCGACGCGGAAAAAGGCGTACATCGCACCCGCCGGCGTCGCCGCCTGCACGCGGGGAATCGCGTTGAGCGCCGGAATCAGGAAATCGCGCGCACGCCGGTAGCGTTCCACCGTCCGCTTGATCACCGGTTCGCCCGCTTGCACCGCCGCGAGGCCCGCGCGCTGAACGAATACCGGTACGCACGACGCGTTGTACTCGATCAGCTTGCCGACCTGCACCGCAAGCTCCGGCGGCGCCACCAGCCAGCCGATTCTCCAGCCGGTCATCAGCCATGATTTGGAGAATGTGTTGGTGGTGACCAGGCGATCGTTCTCATCCGCGATGTCGAGAAACGCGGGCGCCGCGCGTCCCTCCCCGAACCACATCCGGTCGTAGGCGTCGTCGGCGACGATCCAGATGCCGAGGCGGCGGCAGTGCTCGAGGATGGTCTCCTGCTCCTCACGGGTGATGGTCCACCCGGTCGGATTGTTGGGCGCATTGATGTACAGGGCGCGCGTGCCCGGCGTGAGTGCGAAGAGCAGACGATCCAGGTCGAGGGTCCATCCCGCCGGCGAAAAATCGAGCGACAGGCATTCGACGTGCGCGCCGAGCACCTTCGGGATCTCGACGAGATTGGGCCACAGCGGCGTCACTTCCACGACGCGATCGCCGGGGCCGACCAGTGCCTGCGTCGCGAGCATCAACGCCGACATCCCGGAGCTCGTGACGACGATGTTATCCATCGAAACCGGGCGATGCAGTCCCGAAACGTACACGGCCAGCGCCGCGCGCAGCTCGGCAATGCCGAAGTTATGGGTGTAGAACGTCTCGCCGGCTTCCAGCGATTCGATCCCGGCGCGGCGAATGAATTCCGGCGTCAGCTCGTCGGGCTCTCCGAACCAGAACGCGAGCACGTCGCTGCGACCGAGGCTTGCATTCGCGACTTCCCGAATCTTCGATCCGCGAAGCCGCAAGACCGCGTCACGCGCCGTGAGGTGGTTCAGCGGGACCGCAAGACCGGGAGAGGCGATCGGGCTGACGGCACCCGGCGTCATGTCCGTGCGAGCGGGCCGCGCAGCAGCTTTCCGGGCAGCGCGCCGGTGTGCTTGCCATCGCGCAACAGGATCTCGCCGTTGACGACCGTAGCTGCCATCCCGCGCGTTCGCTGCACGAGCCGGCGCGCGCCCGCGGGGAGATCGTCGACGACTTCCGGCATTTCCGCCTGCAGCGTATCGGGATCGAAGACCACGAGGTCGGCCGCCATGCCTTCGCGGATCAGGCCGCGGTCGTGGAAACCCCAGAGCGTAGCCGGCACGCACGTGATCATGTGCACGGCTTGCTCCAGCGTGAAAGCCTGTTTCTCGCGCACCCAGTGAGAGATGAGATGAGTCTGGAGTGAGGAATCCATGAGCTGCGAGACGTGGGCGCCGGAATCCGAGAACGTGGTGACCGTGCGCGGGTGGCGCATGATCTGAAGCGCGACGTCCTGGTCCTCGTTGGCGACGGGCTGGAGGAAGAACAGATCGAGATCCTTTTCCAGCGCGAGCTCGATCATGGTCTCGGCGGGATGCTGTTTGCGTTCGCGCGCGACGTCGGCCACCGAGCGGTGCGGCCCTTTCACGGTATCGAACACGAAAAGCCAGTCGTAATCTGCGGGCCGCGCCTCGGTGCCGCGCGCCTCGCGGTCGTCCCGCGCGCCGGCGGCCTGGATCAGCTTGGGACGCAGCTCGGGATCGCGCAGCTTCTGCCGCTGCTCTTCGATCGAGAGCTTGCGGATGTCCTTCCACAGCGGCAGGCGGTCGAACGGCATCTGGGTCTTGAACGACAGCAGCGCGGAGAGCGACCGGCTGTGGGCCTGCGCGAACATGCGTCCGCCCGCCGCTGCGGTTTCGTTGAGCAGATCCAGGTACTTCTTCCAGGTTCCGGGGGACTCGCGGCGGCCGAAGACGCCGAATGTGATCGGCCGACCCGATTCGACTGCGAGATCGCGCAGCCGCGTGTGCCACTCGCGCACGCCGGGATCGCCGGCGTTGCGGTCCACGCCTTCGCCGGCGCCTTCGAAGATGCCGGCGTTCATCTCGCCCATGGCGCCCACGAGCCGCCGTACTTCATCCCACGTCGCGTTGCGGCTTGCAACCACGCGGCCTTCGGGCGTCTCGTGGCTCGGCGAGCGTGACGACGTGAAACCCATCGCGCCTGCCTGTATCGACTCGCGCACCTGACGCTCCATCGCCTGGAGATCGTCCTCGGTCGCCGGCCCGTCGAACGCGCGCTCGCCCATCACGAACGTGCGGATCGCCGAGTGGCCCACGTAACCCGAGTAGTTGATGCCCTTCGGCAGCCCTTCGACTGCGTCGAGAAACTGGGGGAAGGTCGTCCACGTCCACTTGATCCCGGCCTCCATCGCGGCGGGCGGGATGTCCTCGGCGCGCTGGAGGTTGCGTACCACGAGTTGCTTGTCCTTCTCGGCGCACGGCGCCAGCGTGAAACCGCAATTGCCCATCACGGCTGTGGTGATGCCGTGATAGCACGAGGACGTGCCCAGCGGATCCCAGAAGACCTGCGCGTCCATATGCGTGTGCCCGTCGATGAAGCCGGGCCCGACGACGTGCCCTTCTGCGTCGATCTCCTCCTTCGCGCTCTCGCGGATGCGGCCGATCGTCACGATCTTGCCATTGCGCACGCCGACATCGGCGCGATAGCGGGGCAGGCCGGAGCCATCGATCACCGTCCCGTTCCTGATTACGAGGTCATACGGCATCTTCGTGTCCTCCATTGTGCAGGGCGTGGTTCGTGCACCAATCTTTGTACCGCTCCGTTAGTTTCGACCGGGCGGGACGTAACCGAAGGCGAGCGTCAGAGAACCGACAGCCCGATCATAGAGCCCTTTTGCAGTCAGAGCGACATGGAAAACCACGTCGCCACCCCGGGCAGGCGATTGCTTGCCGCCTGGAGAGCGAGCGTGTTTGAAACCCGTCCTCACTGCAAACGAGTCATGGTCACGCCTTTCCCGAATTGTCCTTTGCCGGTGCGTTAGCGGTGGCGGGGCGACCCGGTCCCGGGGTGTTTTCAAAGCGGCCGCCCGCGGCGAAATCGGCAGCAGCCAGATTGTCCATCGGCGCCTCCAGGTTCATGCCGTGCGCAATGGTGTTGAACGACAGCGAGTGCATCATCATCGCGGTTGCTTCCACCAGACTGCGGTCGTCAAATCCGCAGGAGACCCGCAGAAACTGCGACTGGTAGGCGATCCAATAGGGGCTCTGACGGAGCTGCGCCACTGCAAGCGCGGCGCCGGCCTTGGTGCGCTCGTCGAGCACGCCGGCCGTGAGCACCAGGCGGTTCTTGCGCCACGCCGCCTCCAGCATGCGCGGGTGGTGGGCCAACGCGCGCCACACACTGGGGATATGCTGGATTCCCAGTGCGCTTTGAGTCCATTCCCGGATCTCAGCCAGGGTCGATGCGGCTTGCGGCGCGCTGTTCTCATCGAGCAGCGCCACCATGGGGGCGCCGGCAAGCGGTCCGGCGGGGGCCGGTACATCGGGTTGGAGCATGAAACTCGCCGCCGCGGCGGTCATCGCTGCGACGTGCTCTGCTACGGCTGCGATCTCTGCGACCGCCCGTTCGCTCCCAGTCAGCCGCAACACGGCGGCAGAATGCTGGGTGAGTCAATAACTGCAATGGTTCGTCATGGAGACTGCAACGTGGATCGCCTCCTTGGCGATCGCGGGCAGCTTTCCCTGGATCCGGTATGACTGGTTGGTTTCCACGTGATTCGCCTCGAGCCAGGCAGGCCAGTGTGCCTGCACGCCCATGATCGATGGCTCGAGCAGTGCTTCAGGGGTCCGTCCCATCCGCTTCGCCACGCGTTCAAGAATCCTGCGGTCTTCTTCTGAAAAATCGGTTAACTGAGGAGCGCGCAATGTTGTCATGATGCAAAATCCTTCCAGTCCTGGTTGCGTGTCCGTCCGCACGCGCGATCGGCGCGGCAGCCTAGCACGAGGCTTTCGCAGTCGACAACGTCGCGCCCGTTCGGTCGCAGAATGAGGCTGGCGCGGCGACGAGCACCGTGAGAATAAAGCCGGGTCGATCGAAGGCAGCAATTCGAACGATGCCGAGCTTCGACGATCAGCCGATCCGATGGAAGGATAGCGCCACACGCGGTGGCAAGGCACAGACTACGATGGGGGTTCAACTGCAGGACGACAACGAGGAGGATAAACCGTGCTTCGAATCATCATTGTTTGTTTGCTCGTCGGTTTCCTGGCGCATTCGGCGCCGCATGCCGTCGCCGCGGAGCGCTATCCTGCGAGACCAATCCGGGTTGTCGTTCCTTTCGCCCCGGGAGGCGGTTCCGATCTCGTCGCGCGCGCCCTGGCGGAAAAACTCGGCGAAGCGCTGGGCGGCAGCATTGTCATAGACAATCGCTCCGGCGCAGGTGGCACGCTGGGCACCACACTCGTTGCGCAGGCCGTGCCTGACGGCTACACGCTGCTGTTCGGTTCGGCAAGCTACGTATTCGCTCCGCTCGTTTACAAGGATCTGCCTTACGACGCGCTCAAGGACTTCGCCCCCATCACGATGGTCGCGCGGACACCGATGATTCTCGTCGTGCATCCGTCGTTGCCCGCCAGGAGCACGCAGGAACTGTTCGCGCTTGCCCGAAAGCACCCGGGTCAGGTCCTCTTCGCTTCCTCCGGGGTCGGCAGCAACCTTCATCTCAACACTGCACTGGTCGCACACAAAGCCGGGATCAAGCTGACCCACGTGCCATACAAGGGCGCGGGGCCTGCCCAGATTGCCCTCATGAGCGGCGAGGTACAAATGATGATGACCGGCATCCAGGCCGCAATTCCGTTCGTGAGGTCAGGCAGGATGCGCGCGATCGCGGTGAGCACGAAAGAGCGATTGCCGGTCGTGCCGGACGTCCCGACTCTCGACGAGTCCGGCGTGCCGGGTTTCGACAAAGCGGGCTGGTTTGCTTTGTTTGCGCGCTCAGGGGTGCCTGAAACTGTCGTGACTCGCCTGCATCAGGCAGCAGTCAAGGCTGTGCAGAATCCGAGTGTCGTGAAGCAACTCGAGGCCGAGGGTTCTATCGTCGTCGGCAATTCACCCGCTGAGGCCGCAGCTTTCGTTCGCGCCGAGCTTCTCGAGTGGGCAAAGGTTATTCGCGAGATGAAGCTTGTGTTGTGAGTCCGAGGCGACAAGGGCACATCACGACGTCGGCGCATCACTCGGTGACGCTGGTATTGCGCACTTGAAATAACGGGTGCTTTCTAGTTTCGTTCTACGACGGAGCTGCCAACGACACCGAGTCAGTCAAAAGCCTGGAAGCTTTTCGCTTCTTCGGATACGCGGCGCATCCCCGCCGCGTTACTTCGCCCCGCCGCTTGCCTTGGCCACGAAGTGGGCCAGCGCATCGGTTTCCACGTCGGTGAGCGTGCCCTTGTATGAAGGCATCAGTCCCAGCCCGTCGCGCAAGACCTTGGCGACACGGGAAGCATCGGGCTTCAGTTCGTCGAGCGCGGGGCCGATGGCACCAACGGCACCGGCCGCCTGCAATGAGTGACACACCGCGCAGGAGGGTACGGCGCCCTGCATGAACAGCTTCCTGCCCAACGAGAGTTGGTCGGAATCGTCGGCGGCCACTGCCGGCTGGATCGGCAATGCGAGACCGGCGCACACGAGCGTTGCCGCGTGCCAGGCACGCAGTTTGTTCTGGTTTTGGATGCCTTTGCGCATGGTCAAGCCACCGTCACTTTCACGGCGTGGTCAGCCCAGCTCGTGTTGTTGTAGCCACCGGCATTCTCAAGACGCTGCTCGGGCTGTACGTTACCGGCCGTGTCGGTGGCGCGGCTGGTCAGCGTGTAACTGCCGGCGGGCAAGCTGGCTGCCAGCACGAACTGACGCCACGCAAAGCGGCCCAGGTCCGGCCCCACGAAGCGTGCATCGCTCCAGCGCTTGCCGCCATCCAGCGACACCTCCACGCGCTTCACACCGTTGAGGCCGCCGAAAGCTACGCCGTGAATTTGCACGCGCCCGGCCTTCGTGTTGCTCGTGTCCGGCGCGGGTGAGTTGATCCAGGACTTGACGCTCATTTCCTGCACCGACGGCTGACTCGGATCGCCTTTTCCGCCCGGTGGCGACAGGCGATAGCCGTGTGACATGATGCGCGCCTCGGTTTCCTTCGGTGTAAAGGCCAGCCGTTTGAGGTACTTGATCTGGTTCACGCCGGTGTAGCCGGGAACGATCAGGCGCAGCGGGCCGCCGTGCGCGAGCGGGATCGGCGCACCGTTCATCTCCCAGGCAAGCAGTGCATCGGCCATGGCGGCGGCCGGCACCGAACGCTCGACGATGATGCTCAGTGGGTCGAGGCCGTCCGGCAGCTTTTCGCCGCCGGTGCCGGTGAGGAAACCGGCGCCCGGCACGACGCCGCCCAACGCCTCGGCGACCACCCGCACCGGCACACCGCTCCACACGACGCAGCCTGCAGCGCCCACCGACCACGGCGTGCCGCTGGGCTTGCTCGGGAAGAAGCCGCGACCGTTGCCCGAACACTGCAGCACCATGGACGTGGTTTCGAGACCCATGGTCCTCAGTTCGCGCAGCGTGATTTTGCGCGGATTCTTTACCCCCTCGATGTCGACCACCCACGCGTCGCGATCGGCGACGAAGGAGGCGTCGGGCGCGGGCAGGTTGTTGCGGATGTAGAGCTGTTCGGCCGGCGTAATCACGCTGGTGCCGAAGGCCGCGCGCCGGGTCTCGATCGTGGTGTTGCTGTGCACGATGAGGCTCGTCGGGTCTTTCCAGCTCACGTAGGCCGGCAACGGCTTCGCCGTCGTGGCGGCCGCAGTCGTTTCCGCAGCGGCGGCAGCGACGCGTGTGAAGCTCGCCAGGCCGGCTGCAGCAACAGCACTCGCACTGCCTGCCAGCAAGCGGCGTCGCGGCAATGATCTCAGGGTCTTGTCCATCGTGGTCTCCTTCGGGGGCGGTCAGATCGTATATCAGGTGGCCCTCTATATCGCAAGCGAGCATCAGCGGCGGAGTGCGTGCCGCATGGGCCCCTGATTCACCGGCCGGGTTGCGGTATAGCGGACGTTTCCTCCGTGAGCGGGCTGGAGCAAACCGACACTGCGCACAGCGGCTGCAAACGCGGTCCGCTTCGCGCAGCGACGAAGCGCAGGCAATCACCTGATACCGGGTGCCCGCTTTGTTGACCGGATACAATGATCCGATCAACGAGGAGCCTACATATGCCTGCCACCACCCCATCCGTTCCCCCGGCCGCAAAGACCGAGCTCACCCCCACCGGCAAGCTGCGCGCGGGGATCAACTTTCAGAACGTGTTGCTCACGACCCTGGGACCGAAAGGCGAGCAGGGCGGGGTGGCGGTGGAGTTCGCGCGCGAGCTCGCGCGCAGGCTCGCCGTGGATCTCGAGATCATTCCGTATAAATCCGCAGGTTCACTTGCCGATTCGGTGAACGACGGCGTGTGGGAAATTTCAGTGCTGGGTGACGAGCCGGCGCGCGCCAAGGTCATCGATTTCGCGACGCCGCTGACCGAGATCGAAGCGACTTACCTCGTGCCGGCGGGTTCTGCGATTCGCCGCATCGATGAAGTCGATCGCGCCGGTGTACGCATCGTCTCGCCTGCGAAAAGCGCGTATGACCTGTATCTCAGCCGGACGATCAGGAACGCACAGCTCGTGCAGATCGCAGGGGGCAAGGCAGCCGAAGAACATTTCGTCCGCGAAAAACTGGAAGCGCTGGCGGGGTTGAAGCCGGTGCTGCTCGAGTTTGCGCCGACGCTCCCGGGCTCACGCATACTGCAGGGCAACTTCACCGTCGTTCGCCATACCGTGGGCATGCCCAAAGGCCGTGACGCGGCTGCCGCCTATCTGCGCGATCTGGTCGAAGAGGTGAAAGCGTCAGGGCTGGTCGCACAGTGGATCGAGAAGAGTGGGGTCAAGGGCTTGTCGGCCGCGCCGGCGGCGGGGCAGTAGCGTTGAGCCATACGCATTCAATGAGGATTTTCTCGGTCGAAGGCAAC
>JBKJKJ010000042.1:0-11194 GCA_046597455.1 Burkholderiales bacterium | reverse complement strand
TGGAACAGCGCTCGAGCAGCCGTAGCGGCAGCAACGAAGCAGCCGTGGGCTACGCAGGCCGCTTCGATCGCACGCTGCCGGTTCTGGGAACGGCCAATGAGCAGGTGCTCAAGCGCGCGGCGGGTCCACAGATCGCCGCGCTGTATCGCACGTATTGCCGTTCGGTGCCGGTTTTCTTCTTTCAGGACGATCACGACCATTTCGATAATGACGAGGCCGATGACAGCCTGGTGACGTTCCCCCCGGACTGGTTCAACCTGAATGCCGCCCGGGCGACGCAGTCGCTTTACTATCCCGAATTCCTGCCCGACGCGAACCGTCCGACGGGCCTTGCCGGCAGTTCGAATCGCGACCGTTTTCCCAACGATTTATCCGAAAGCTTCGGGACCCTGCGCTTCGGCAGGCTGGTCGAGATGCTGATGTACGACTGCCGACGCTACATGACACTTGCCGGGGCGAGCGCGGGCTTCGTCCCGCCTGACGTCGAGAACTGGCTGACGACACGAATGAAGGCATCGGACGTCGCTCACGTCATCAACCTGCCGTCCACACCGATCGGGTGGACGGCGGGCAAATGGGGCGAGTGGTACGCCGACATGGAGAGCGGCCGCAAACCGACCGTTGCCACACCCAAGCCGTATTGGCAAAGCGGATGGCGGACGCAGCATGACCGGTTGGTGCAAGCCGCTTCCGATATGAAGGCGCGCATTCCGTTGTTCGTAAGCGGTGACCTTCACGCTATCGGGTACGGTCGCATGCTGGCGAGTGGCAACGCCGACTTCTCCGACAACCCGGTGCACGCGATACTTGCTGGCCCGCTGGGCACCGGAGTCGGCTGGCCCTCCGGACGGCGAGGCATGGTTCCTCAGGCACCCAACGGCGTCAGGTTCGACGAGGTGCTCCCGGCGGTGGAGCAGAACGGTTTTATACTGGCTGACTTCACGCAGGAAAGCATTACGGTGCATTTCTTCAAGTGGGACCGGCGCAGCCAGACCATCGCCGACATGGATACCCTCGAGCCGTTTCGCAGCGTCGAACTGCGGCGCAAAGGATGATGCACACTGCCGTTGCCTCAGGGCCCTCGAGCCCTGAGGCGCAATCCGCATCGCGTCAAAAGCGATAAGCGACGCCTGCGCTCACGTAATGGTTCGTCGAGCGCTCCGCGAGCGGGCTGCGGCGTGCGTCGCCTTCGAGGTGCCGCCCTTCGACGCTGCCGACGACAACCCAGTCGCGCGCCAGGTCCACCGACCACAACAATCCCACGCTGCTGAACAGCCATCCGCTTCCGGCCGAGTAGGCCGGTAAGCCGCCTGCTGCGGCCTGCTGCGGCGTCACGTTATACAGGGCGCTCGTCGATTTGGCATTGGCCCACGTCCCCTGCGCGAAGACGCCCGCGGAAACCCTTCCGCTCTGGAAGATGCCCACGCTCAGGCGCAGATCGGCCTGGGCGCCGCGACCGGACTCGGTGTGTTGCCGTACCCGCGCGAGCAGGGTGATGGGCGCCGGGCCGATTTTGTAGTCCCATTCGAGATGAGCCCCGATCGACGCGCCGCGATCGACGTCCGAAATGCTGCGGCGCTTGAGGAAGTCGGAATCGCTGGTCTGGCGTCCGGGCTCGTAGGCGAGTTGGGCGCCGGCATGTAAGCCCGGCGCGATCTCGAGCCGGGCGCCGCCCTCGAGCACGCCCTGAGTCGAGCGCACAAACCACGGCTGACCGAAGTACCGGATGACCGGGACGACTTCGACACGCTGAGCCTCCGCGCCATCGTACGCCGGACGCGATCGCACGCCCGGGCCGATCAGCCCGCCGTTGGTGAGCTCCGCGCAGGCCAGGGGCGGCGCCATCATGCCGATAGCGAGTATCGCGCACCGAAGTCCGACATGGAGGGGCCCGCTTGCGATTGAAAGCGTAGGCAGTGTCATCATTACTCCGAAGCCATGAAAACCTGCTCTTGAGCAAGTAATGAGCCAAGTAATGAGCCACCGCGCGCGCCAACGCAGGCTGCCGGCAAGCCCGGTGGGGACGCAGCCGACCGATGCAAACCGCTGTAACCGTTCGTGTCGAGCACACGCGGTGGGGTTCGACCTGCGATATGCTCACCCGGTGAACGACGATCAGGACGACGCGCCCAACCCCACGCTCGCTGCCTCGCATTCGACATGACCGATGGTTTGGGTCTCGGCGCGACCGCAGTCCTGGCGTGCGCGATTGCGATGATCGCCGGCGGCACCGTGAAAGGGGTGGTGGGCATCGGTCTGCCGCTGGTGGCCCTGCCGGTGATGGCGACCTTCATCCCCATCCCCAAGGCGATCGCGCTGCTGCTGCTGCCCTCGTTCGTGACCAGCGTCTGGCAGACGTTCCACGGCGGACTCTTCACACCTTCGGTGAAGCGATTCTGGCCGCTCCTCCTCGGGATGGCGATCGGGACGCCGATCAGCGTGCGGATGCTCGCGACCTTCGACGTCAACGTGCTGTATCTGATTCTGGGAGCAGTCGTCGCGACCTTCGCAGCGTTGCTGCAATTGCGGCTGGTAATCCCCGTCTCGCCGCGAGCCGAGCCCTGGGTGGCGCCGGTCGTCGGCGCGGCATCGGGACTCGTCGGGGGGATGTCGATGCTGTTCGGGCCGGTCTACGCGATGTATCTCGCCGGCCTCAAGCTCGGCAAGGAACACTTTGTCGCCGTGATCGCGCTCGCCAATGTATGGGCCACCATGGTTCTCGCGGCGTCGATGGCGCGGTTCGACCTTCTCGGCGGCACCGACTTTGCGGCCTCCCTGCTCGCACTGATTCCCTCGTTCGCCGGGCTGGCGATCGGCCAATGGCTGCGCGGCTATATCAACGAGGATCTCTTTCGCAAGACACTGGCGGCGGCGCTGTTCCTGATCGGTCTCAATTTGATCCGCAAGGCGCTGGGGTAGTGCAGTGATGCGGTGATGCAGTGATGGGTTGATGGGGTGATGCGGTGATGACGTGATGCAATGATGCAGTGATGCAGTGATGCAGTGATGCCGTGATGCACCGATGCCGTTTGACCGGGCGCGGTCTGCGACCGCATAATTTGCCGCATGTCCCCTGCGCGGTTTGCCGCGGCGGTCGCTGCGAAGCGGAAGGACAACTGCCCGCCGGCATGCTCATCCGGCGCACCGACTACCGGTCGATACCACTGCAGCGTTGCATTTCCAGGCAAGCCTTGCGCCCATCGCCGTCACGGTTGGGTTCACAGGATCAAACGGAGGATGAGACGATGGATTTCGGCATCTTCAACCTGATGGGTGCGCGCGAAGCGGACAAGCCCACGGCGCAGGTGTTCGGCGAAGTCGCCGAGCAGACACGGCTGGCCGACGAGCTCGGCTATACCATCGCCTGGTTCGCCGAGCATCACTTCTCGAATTACTGCCTGTGTGCCTCGCCGTTGATGATGGTGGCGCATTGCGCCTCGATCACCAAAAAGATCCGGCTCGGCACCGCTGTCGTGGTGTTGCCGTTGTACAACCCGGTCCGGCTCGCGGCCGAAATTGCCACCGCCGACGCGTTGTCGAACGGCCGGCTGATGCTCGGCATTGGCGCCGGTTATCAGCCTTACGAATTCGAGCGGTTCGGCGTCGACCTCGCGCAGAATTTCGCAATGACCAACGAATTCTGCGACATCCTCGACCTCGCTTTCAGCCAGGATTTCTTCAGCTACGACGGCAAGCACTACCAGATGCCGGAAACGCATATCTCCGCACGCCCGGTGCAGAAACCGCTGCCGATCTACGTTGCCGGCCACACCGAGGGGATGTTCCGCGCCGCGGCGCGGCACGGCTATCGGGTGATGACGTCCGGCCGGCTCGGGGGCGCCAAATTGCTGGCCGCGCAGTATGCCGACATGGTGTCCGCGTTCGCCGCCGAGAATGTGCCCGTGTCGCGGGCGCACGTCACAGTCAACCGTTTCGCCCACATCACCGACAGCCGCGAGGAGGGCATGCGCTTTGCGGAAAATGCGCGCTATCAGTCGCGGCTCGCGTCGAGCCTGAGGCGCCGCAAGGAAGTCATGAAAGGCACCGTGCTGGTCGATGTGCCGTTCCCCGACGAGCCGACACTGGAAACCATTTACGACGATCTGCTGATCGGCGATGTCGATACCGTCGCGGAAAAGCTCGTCGAGGAGATTCGCGCAGCGAGGCCCGTGCACGTGTGTTTTTCGTTCAAGGTCGGCAATACGCCGCACAAGGCGGCGATGCGCTCGATGGAGCTGATGATGAGCGAGGTCAAGCCGAGGGTCGAAAAGGCGCTCGGGCCGCTCGCACACGTCGCGGCGGAGTGAGTGGCTGCCCCCCGGAGTCTTACTGAGGCGTACCGCGCCATGACCCGTTCGCCGACGCTGTAGGCCGGGCTGCCCGCGTGGCGTAGCCGTGAACGTGATAAACGTCACGTACCGGTGCGATCCGTCGGTCTGTATTGCTAAAAGCATGCGGAATTTGTGAGACGTGCGCAGCGCACTCGGTGCATCATTCGTCGAAAGCGCACTCTCACCAAGACCAGGACGCATGACAGACCCCATCGACAACCCTACGCCGAGCTCGACCGCGTCGTTCTCCAGACGCCAGATTCTCGCTGAGTGCCTGCTGTGTCTGCTCCTGATCAGTGGCTTCGGAGCCGGATCGCTGTATATGGTGCATCGCGCGCAGGAGAGCAAGGCTTCGGTTGCCGAGACTGCACTTCGGCTTACCGTGCTGGACCCTGCGGGCCAACAGCATCACGTGCGCACCGAACGCGATCTCATGATCATGCTTGCGGCGACGACGCTGCTGTCGCTTGCGCTCGTCGTGGCGGTCTACTGGCGGATGGATCGACTTTGCGCGATGTTCACGCGTGCGCAGCATGAGGTCCACTATCAGGCACACCACGACGCGTTGACCGGCCTGCCCAACACGCGCCTGCTCAACGATCGGCTGGCCATGTCGCTCGCGCACGCGCGCCGCGTCGGCGAAACGGTGGCGGTGGTCGCGCTCGATCTGGAGGGCTTCACCCGGGTCAACGAGGAACACGGACCGGAGGTGGGGGACGACGTCCTGCAGCAGGCTGCGAGACGTCTGCAGAGGCTTTCGCGCGACGCGGACACGGTGGCGCGAACGCGCGACGACGAGTTCGTCATGGTCCTGAACGACGTGAAGTCCGGCAGTCACGCCGCGGCCTTCGCCGAGCGGCTGCTGAAGAATCTGACAGGAACCTACACCGTCGACGACAGGGACATCACGGTCGGCGCCCACATCGGCCTCTCCCTGTTTTCAGGACAGGCGGCGTGTGCCGACGATCTCGTCCGTGCCGCAGGTGAGGCATTATTGAAAGCCAGGAGCGGCGTCGAAGGCAGGATCGCGATGGGGTAGCGTGCCCGGTCGCGAGCGCGCCTCACAAATCGGTTTGCTCTGAGCTCAACCATTCCGTTAGCGCTGAAACCAACCATCCCGTTCGCCCTGAGCCCTTCGACGAGCTCAGGACAAGCTGCGGCACAAGCGCCGAAGTCGAAGGGTGAACGGCCGTGCTGTTGTTCATGCTTCGACTTCAATGTTCTACGCTCAGCACGAACGGGAATTTCTTTGGATTCCGTATCGCACGCTCAGCACGAACGGTAGGGTTGCGAGCGCCTCGGGATTGCTTCGTCAAAGCGTTCCTCGCAATGACCCATTACGGGGGGCAGCACGAACGGAGCCGCTTTGCGGATCACATCTCGTCCAGAATCCTGAGCGTGTTTTCGAACGACCACACGCGCCGGATTTCGATCACGTCGTACTGGCGCGCAAGATTGGGCGGGAACGCGCTGTACGGCGCATGGAGCCGCGCGATGCGCCGCACCGCTTCGTCGAGCTCGCGCACGCCGCTGGATCGATGGATCAGGACGTCTTCCAGAGTGCCGTCGCTGCGAATGGATACGGTGACTACCGGGTTGTCGTGCGCCCGCCAGCTCGCCGAAGGACGATAGTTCACGGCACCACCACGCTCGATCTTCCAGCGCCAGCTGTCGACGTACATGCGCAATCCGACGTCGCGCTCGACGCCGAACAGCGAGCGGCGTCGCGGATTGTCCACGCTCGAGGGCGGGGAAGGCGGGCGCAGCACATCCCCTCGCGGTGCACCGGGCGTTCTGAGCTGATCGAGCGCTTTGGCCGCCAGGTCACGCCCGGACAGCGCACCCGGCGCAGGCACGGCCCCTGGTAAGGCAGCGAGCCGCTCACGCTCGCGCTGCGCTGCGGCCTGTGCGTCCGCGCGCTGGCGCTCGGCGATTTCCTTCGCGCGCGCCGCGGCTTCCTCGGCCTGGCGCCGGGCTTCCTGTTCTCGCCGCGCCTCCATTTCCTTCTGGCGGGCGGCGGCCTGCTGCCGTGCTGCGTCCTCGGCGCGCTTGAGGGCTTCCACTTCCAGCGTCATGCGCCGCGTTTCTTCCTGTTTTTTCAGTTCCGCCAGATGTCTGGCTTCCTCTTGTCTGCGCGTTTCCTCGGCCGCTCGGGCGTCCTGGAGCCTTTTCGCTTCCTGTGCTTTCTGCAGCGCCAACGCACGCTGGCGCGCCAGCTCTTCGGTCTCTCGCCGCGCGGATTCTTCAGCGACCCTGCGGGCTTCGAGCTCCAGCGCCTGGCGCCGCGCTTCGTCCTGTTTTTTCGCGTCTTCCAGGCGCCGTGCGTCGGCCTGCTTCTTCGCTTCGGCGTCCTTCTCCAGCGCCAGCGCGCGCTGGCGCGCATCGTCCTCGGCGCGCTGGCGGGCTGCCGCTTCGGCCTGAAGCCGTGCGGCCTCCTCGACCGCGCGTTGCTGATCGGGCTCGGCTGCCTGCGCTGCGGGCTCTTCGGTCTGCGTTTTTGCAGCGCTCTCCGGGGCGCGCGGCGGCTCCGGTTCGGCCCTTTGGGGGCGGGGCACCTTGAACGTATCCGGCTGCGGTGTGCGCTGCGCCAGGATGCGCGGCCGCGGCGTTGGCCGCACCTTCCGATCGGGGGCGCGCGCCCGGGCGGCAGGCGCCGGCGCGCGGGTTTCGCGCTTTGGCACGGAAAGCTGCGCTGGGGGCTTCGCCTGGGCGAGGCGCGCTTCCAATGAGCCGTCGGCACGCGACGGGGGCACGGGCTTCGATGGTTTTGCAGTGCTCAGCGACAGGCTCTGCGAAAGGCGAAGTCGGACGGGCGGCGACACGGCTTCAGGTGCCGGCGAGGGCGGGACTTGCGTCAGACGAACGGTGAGCTCTGTTGCCTGCAAGCGCCGTTCGGCCCACGGCAACGCCAGACCCGGCAGGCCGAATCCCGCGGAGCCGAAGCGCAGCGCAAGAATCATCCCGTGGATGTAAATCGAAACCGCGAGCGCGAACGCAAGGTTTTGTTTAGAACGCCTCGGGTGCGATGCGCTCCAGTGAGCCCGGGCGAAGCGCGGGACCGGGGGCTGGTTATTCACCCTGCGATTCTACCGGGCGCGCTGAAGCCGTGACGAGACGCGCGCCGCCCCTAAACGGTCATGATCCGGCAGTGCTGATGGTCCTCGTGAGAGATGCGCGATTTCCCGCCGTCGCGTTGGTGCCGAGCGCGTCTGACTGCGCACGGTTGAAACGGATCATCCGCTGCGTGTCCCAGCCGACTCGTCGGATCGTCCGATGAACCTCATTTGATGATCGCCTGATACACCATCTGCCGCAGTAAGAACCGGTAGGACAGCCTCGCAGCCGGCGATTGCATCATGAATACCACGTAGAGTTTTTCCTTGGGGTCGATCCAGAAATAGGTGCCCTGCGCGCCGCCCCAGTAATAGTCGCCCACCGATCCCGGTAACGGATTGCGGCCCGCATCGGTGCGCACCGCAAAGCCCAGTCCGAAACCCTGTCCCATCTCTGCCGAAGGCGCCAGCGCCTCGAAGCGTGTCATGTCGGGTCCGATGGGCGTGCCCGGCGGAAGGTGGTTGCTCGTCATCAGCTCGATCGTCTTGGGCGACACCAGACGCACACCGTCGAGCTCGCCGCCGTTGAGCAGGAACTGAGAAAAGCGCGCGTAATCGGCGGCGGTGGAAATCATGCCGCCGCTGCCGCTCTTGAACGTGTGCACGTCAGTCACCAGCGCAGTATTGGGTACCACATTTTTCGGACCCTCGCGCTGCGGACGCGCGCCGCGGTTCGCATGTGCGGCCGGTGCTGCGAACCCGGTATCGACCAGCTTCAAAGGGCCTGAGATGCGTTCCGCGATGAATTTATCCAGCGGCATCCCGCTCACGCGCTCGACGATGATGCCCAGCACGTCCACCGATGCGCCGTATTCCCACGTCGTGCCGGGCTGGAACAGCAAGGGCATTTTCGCGAGCTTGGCCAGATACGCTGCGCTGGTGTCGTTGCGATTGCCGATTCTCGCGTCGAAATACATCTGCTTCACGACATTGGTGCCTGCAGCGCCCGATGGCAATCCCGAGGTATGGCGCAGCAAATCCTGCACGGTCATGGGTTTTTTCTGTGCCTCCAGCGTCAGGGCGGGCTTACCCTCCACGCCGGGTCTGATGACGGCTACTTTCATGTCCTTGAGCTCGGGCAGGTATTTGTCGACCCGGTCGACGATGGACAGCTTGCCTTCTTCCGACAGCATCATCGCGGCCAGCGAAGCGAACGGCTTGGTCATGGACGCAATTCGAAATATCGCGTCTTCGCGCATCGGCGTTCCGGTCTCCGGATTCAGCACACCGAAGGTCTGGGTGTAAGCCACTTTGCCGTGGCGCCCTATCATCAGAACGGCCCCCGGATACTCGCCCCTGGCAATACCTTCCTGCATGCGCGCGGTGAGGCGCTGCAGGCGCTCGGATGAAAGGCCGACATCCTCGGGGCGCTGCGCGCGCCCGCCGCCGTCTGGTAGGACCGTGGCACAGGCGCCGAGGGCTAACGTGATGACGGCTGAAGTCAGCCTGAAGAATTTCAACATGTCGTTTTCTCCCTTGATGAACTTATTTTTTATCCCGGCAAAAACAGCGCCGGATCGACCGCGACCGTATTCAGGTACACCGAGAAGTGCAGGTGCGGCCCGGTCACGCGGCCCGTAGCGCCCACCCGGGCGATCGGCGCGCCGGCGGCAATGCTCTGCGCGATGCCGGTGTCCACTTCGCTCAGATGCGCGTAGAGCGAGAGCAGGCCCGCGCCGTGGTCCACGATTATCGTGCGCCCGGAGAAGAAGTAGTCGCCGATATCGATCACGCGTCCTGCACCTGCGGCGATGACCGGTGTGCCCGTTGGCGCCGCGATGTCCATTCCGCCGTGCGGGCTGCGCGCCTCGCCGTTGAAAAAACGCCGCAGCCCGAACGAGCTCGAACGCCGCCCGGGCGTGGGCTGCACCATCTCGAGCGTCGCCGGCGCTTCTTCGCTGAACGTCCTGATGACGCCCGCGAGGTGAGCGCGCTCGCGCTCGTAGCGCGCCAGATCCTCCGCGGACAATTCGACCTGGCCCGGTCGCACTTTCAGGTGCTGCGAGGCATAAGCCTTCGGCGCCACCGTGACTTCGTGCCGCGTGAATCCGCCGTCGGCGCGCTCGGCCTCGATGGCGACGCGCGAGCCGGGCTTTGCCGCGAGTGCAATGCCGACGAGCGCGACCCACTCGCTGCCATCGCGCACGACGAGCACGCGCGTCTTGCCGACGCGCGCGCCAGGCGCTTGCGCGGACGCGCCGAGGGGAAATCTGGCGATCCCGCCCGGTACCGCTGACGTGCGAGGAAATCGTTCTGTCGCCGCGAGCGCCAGCGCGGCGGGCGCGAAGACGGCGGGCGGCAGTGACCAGAGGAAGCGGCGTCTATTCATGCCGACAGTCTATCGGCTACAGACTGCGCCTGCCGTCGTTCAAACAAACTTAAGGACGCTCTCGACCTCATCGTCATGCTGGCGTACGCCGGCATCCATGGTTAACGTTCTGATCGAAATGGATTCTGGCCTTCGCCCAGAATGACGCTGACTGGTCCACCAGGGCTTATTCAGAGATGCCCTAAGCGCCTGAACGCAAGGGTCTGACAGCGATCAAGTCGTGGTCAGTGACGTGCCGAAGATCATTCGAACGCAGAGTAATGAGGGCTTGAGCTCGCCCCGACGCCGCGACGAACTCGGCCTCGTACTGGTCGGCATCGTGAATTTCGACGACCGCGCCCAAATCGCCAACGCGAAGGGCGGCCTCGGGTACATCACGCTTCAATACAACCGTATCAAGCAAACTGTACATGGATCACTTCGAAAACGCGGTGACAAATCGCGGTGAGTCTTGCGCCGTCCGTGGAGTAAGGGGCGGAGAACGTGGGCGTTGGTGTATAGCGCCCAATTTAACAGCTCTCATCAAGTCACGGCTGCAGTGCGCCACGATAAGAATGCGCGAGCGCGGAGACTGGATGCGCCACGCCTTGGACGCCAATGCGCGACGTTCAGCGCAAGCGCGGAATGCCGCCTCACCAGGACAGCCCGCTGCCCGCATTGACTGCATACGCCTGATTCGAGACACTCGAGGCGTGTCGTCGCCTCTCTCAGCCGTGTCTGCCTCCCCCCTGTCTCCCCTGGAAGCCGCCCGGGCGCTCGCGCCTTTGATTCGCGCGAATGCCGATGCGATCGAAGCGGCTCGCGAGTTGCCGCGTCCGCTCGTCGACGCCATCGCCGATGCGGGCCTGTTCCTTCTCGCCGTTCCGCGGGACGTCGGTGGGAGCGAGACCGATTTTCCGACCTTCGTGCAGGTGATGGAGGAGCTCGGGAAAGCCGACGCCAGCACGGGCTGGGCCGTGAATCAGGGGGCGACCTTCGGCACCTTTGCAGCGCGAATGGCGCCGGACGTGGCCCGCACGATCTGGATCGACACGCCGCGCAGCGTGGTGGCGAACAGCCCGGGGCCCAGCGCGAAAGCGATCGTGGTGCCGGGCGGCTACCGCGTCACGGGACGCCAGCCTTTCAGCACCGGCTGCCGGCACGCCACGTGGATCGCGGCGCACGCACAAATCATCGAGAACGGCGAAGTGAGGCTGATGGACGGCAAGCCCGAGGCGCGCTATCTGCTGCTGCCGGTTGCGCAGGCCGAGCTGCTGGACACCTGGCGCACGCGCGGCATGCGCGGCACGGGGACGCACCACTTCGAAGTGAATGATGTTTTCGTGGCGGAGGAGCGCACCGTCTTCCCCAGGGGCGCGCCGCAGGTGAGCGGCGGTGTGCGATACAAGGTTGCCCCCACGCTGGGGTTCGCTGGCGGTGAT
>JBKJKJ010000495.1:0-8153 GCA_046597455.1 Burkholderiales bacterium | reverse complement strand
TCCCATCGCTCACGCACGGCGAGTATTTCCATCAGGGTACCGCAGCGCGCCTGCACAGCGTATATTGAAATAGCCCCCGAAAGCGGCGACAAAACGGGCCCCGAACCGCATCGGCGTCCCACTTTGGGGTAAAAACCGGGCACGGCACGGAACTTCCATGTTCGCAGGTTGCCTGTAGTCCGTGTTGTTCCGCCTGTCGAGGAGAAGACAAAGATGTTGAGGAGATTTAGCACCGCCCGAATCATAGTGGCATTGGGCCTGATCGCACTGGTCGCGGCGTGCAGCTTCACGCGTTTCGGCTACAACCAGGCCGACACCGCTGCCGCGTGGATGGCGGACGAATATTTCGATCTGGACTCCCAGCAAAAGCAGGATTTTCAGAAGCGCTTCGAGCGTTTTCACACCTGGCACCGGCGCGAACAGCTTCCCGAGTACGCGGCATTCATGCGCACGGCCAAGGTGCGCTTTCAACAGGGTCTCTCGCGGGACGATGTGCTGTGGTTCGTCGACGGGGTGAGAACCCGGGTGCGCGCCGCGGGGCGCAAGGCTGCCCCCGAGACCGCGGCGTTCCTCGCCACGCTGACCCCGCCTCAGATCGAGGCTCTACAGCGCAAATGGGACAAGGACAACAAGAAATACATCAAAGAACACAAGGTCAACGGCACACCCCAGGAACGCCAGGAATTCGAGGCGAAGCGAGTCGTCAAAACCTTCAAGGAATGGCTCACGCCGCTCAATGCCGAGCAGGAGCAGCGCGTAACGGCCATGGTGCGCGAGCTGCCCCCCATCGAGCAGTTCCGCTACGCCGAGCGCCTGCGCCGGCAGAAGGATCTCCTGGCGGTGCTGGCACAGCGGGGTGAAGATCGCGAGAAATTCACGGGGCGCGTGGCCGAGTGGCTGACGCAGTGGGAGCGCGGACGCACACCGGACGAGCAGAAGAAACTCGACGCATGGTGGGCGAAGCGCGCGGAGATTTTCGCCGCGCTCGACAAAACGATCACGCCCGAGCAACGCACCGCCTCGCTCCAGCGCATGCAAGGCTATATCGATGATTTTACCCACCTCGCCCGGAACGCCGACGAGAGCCGCACCGCCGCACGTTAGGGCGTAGTGCGAGCGCCCCAAGTGTCAGGTGTTGAGTTGTACCCGGTGAGTTGGCTAGACTCGCCCTACACTCAACCCGACACCTCACACTGAAATGCCCCACTATCCGGGCCGCATCGATTCGAAGCTCCCGCGCGTCGGCACCACGATATTCACGGTGATGTCGCGGCTCGCGTCAGAGCACAACGCGATCAACCTTTCGCAGGGTTTTCCCGATTTCGACTGCGCGCCCGAGCTCCGCGCCCTCGCCACGAAGTGGTTCGGCGCAGGCGTCAACCAGTATCCGCCGATGGCGGGTATTCCTGAACTGCGCGAAGCTATAGCAGAGAAAGTCGAGGGTCTGTACGGCGCCGTGTACGATCCCGAGCACGAGGTGACGGTAGTGCCCGGTGCCACCTACGGGATCTTTACAGCGGTAGCCGCAATGGTACGGCCAGGCGACGAAGTGATTCTGTTCGAGCCCGCGTACGACTGTTACAGCCCTGCCATCGAAGTGAATGGCGGGACCCCCGTCTACGTGCAGCTCACTTACCCGGATTACGCGATTCCGTGGGAGGCAGTGCGGCAGGCCATCACCCCGCGCACGCGCCTCATCATACTGAACTCGCCGAACAACCCGACCGCCAGCGTATTCTCGGCCGAGGACATGCGTACATTCGAGAACCTGCTGTCCGGCACCGACATCGTGGTGGTGAGCGACGAAGTTTACGAGCACCTAGTCTTCGACGGGCAAGCGCATCAGAGCGTCTCGCGCTTTCCCGGCCTCGCTGAACGCAGCTTCATCGTGTCGTCGTTCGGCAAGACCTATAGCGTCACAGGTTGGAAAATGGGTTACGTGATCGCGCCGCGCGACCTGATGGCCGAATTTCGCAAAGTGCACCAGTTCAACGTGTTCGTCACCAACGGCCCGCTTCAGTACGCCCTCGCCGAGCACATGCAAGATCGCGACGCTTATCTCGGCCTCGCGGCGTTTTATCAGCGCAAGCGTGACTTCTTTCTCGACGCCCTAAGAGACTCGCGCTTCAAACCCCTGCCCTCGCGCGGCACGTTCTTTCAGAACCTCTCGTACGACGTCATCAGCGACGAGCGCGACACCGACCTGGCCGTGCGCCTCACGCGCGAGCACGGCGTCGCCGCCATACCGGTGTCGGTTTTCTATCGCGAAGCACCGGACCACAAGGTACTGCGATTCTGTTTCGCGAAGTCCGAGGCAACGCTGGCCCGGGGGGCCGCCATTCTCAGCCGTCTCTGACGCACGCGGCGCGGCCCGGCGCTACCGGAGCGCCGCTTTGGGGGCGCTGAGCGGCCCACGAATCAACACCCACCCTGCGAACGCCGCGACCAGCGCGGTTGCGGCGTGCAGCCACACGGCGACGCCATACAGCGGCAACAGGCCGAAAACCGTATTGAGCTGCGGCATCAGCCCCATGATCGCGAGGATGCCGTAGATCACCGCGACCGTCCTCACATATGCCCGCGATCCGCCCGGCGCGCGCGAAGCCGCGATACCCCACGCACCCGTGGCCATGTGGATCAGGTTGACAAAGAAGTTAACGGCGAAAAGTCCGAACAGATAGCCTTCGAAAGCGGTAATGCCCAGCGGCGACGCCCGGGCGGACAACGGCGTCAGCAGCGCGGGGACGAAGCCCAAAAGCCCGAGCGCAAGATAAACCACCCCCAGACCAAGTGCAAAAGCGCGAACCGTCATTACGATCTCCTGTTCCTGTGATGGAAGCCGAGCGGGAATAAGTCACAGATCAACGCATTCCTTGCACAACGCGTGCCGTAAACAGGCGCCCGGGCGCAGATCGGGAACGTGCATTGCATTGTGAAGTGTCATCTGTAGTGCAGCGACAGGTGGGCTGTGGACCGCACTCGCCGAAACGTCCCGGGTAGATCCCGCGCGCCGGCGTCGTCTCCACAGCGCCGATGTCAGCCGCGCCCGACAGACTCGCGTTTAAGCGAATTGAACTTCAATCTTGAGGAGATGAGATGAAATACGCCAAGTATCCGGCCGCACTGATTGCCGCAGCGATGGGTCTTGCCGGCTGCGCGACCCCGCCGTCCCAGAACGCGGGGTATCCTGACCCGAATTACCCCAATTCGTCCAACTCTAGCGGCCAGTATCCCAACGCTCAGTACCCCGCCACGCCTGACTACCGCACTGCGCGTTACGGGTATGTCGATACCGTGGAAGTGGTTCCGGGTGAGACGCGTTCGACCGGGCCTGGAATTGGTGCGATCGGCGGCGCAATCGCCGGCGGTCTACTCGGCAACCAGGTGGGCGCCGGAACAGGTCGGGCAGCGGCGACCGTGGGCGGCGCAGTGGCCGGCGGCGTCATCGGACACCAGGTCGAGCAACAGGTGAAAGGACCGAACCAGGCAGCCACGATGTATCGCTTCCGCGTTCGCATGGACGACGGCTCGTATCAGACCTTCACCCAGGCCCAGCACGACAACCTGCGCGCAGGCGATCGGGTGCGCATCGACAACGGCCGCGTATCGCCCTCGTGACGGTTTAAGGGCGCGACGTTTAACGACGAAGGCGCCGAGCAGCACGTCGGTCGCTGCGGCGAGCGCACCAACAAAAAACCCTTCCGTACACCGGAAGGGTTTTTTTTCAGGCGAGCACGCCGCGCGCACTTTTCACGCCGTTACAGTGTCCCCGAGATCCCACCATCGACGTTCACGCAGCAGCCCGTCACATAGCTCGCCGCATCCGAGGCGAGGAAGGCGATGACATTGGCGACTTCTTCGGCTTCCCCCATGCGCCCGAGCGGCACGGTCTTACCGGTGCGCTCGTAATGCTCGGGCACGGAAACACCCGAGCGGGCAGCACGCCGCTCCTGCTGCATCGACTTGATCTTGCCGACGGCAACGGCATTGACCAGGATGTTGTCGGCGGCGTATTCCTTGGACAGTGCCTTGGTCAGCGCGAGCCCGGCCGCGCGGCTGATCGTGGTCGGAAACGAGCCTGCGAACGGCTGTTTCGCGCCGACCATATTGAGGTTGATGATGCGGCCCCCGCCCTGTTTCTTCATATGGGGGACCGCCGCGCGCGCCGTGCGGATCTGCGCGAATACCTTGACGTCGATATCGCGCTGCCACGCTTCGTCGGTGACTTTCTCGAACGGATCCTGGCCCGTGCCGCCCGCATTGTTCACGACGATATCGACCCGGCCATACTGGCGTACCGTCTCTTCGATGAAACGCTCCATGTCGCCGGGTTTCGCCGCATCGGCAACGACCGGCAGGACGTCCGCCCCTGATTTGCGAAGCTCCTCCGCAAACGCATTCAACACTTCAGCACGACGGGCGCAAAAAGCGACTTTCGCTCCTTCCTCCACGAGCCGTTTGACGGCTGCCCGCCCGATGCCTTCGCTGCCGCCAGTGACCGCAGCAACTTTCCCCCGCAATCCGAGTTCCATCGTGATCCCCTTCCGACTGTATAGTGCGGTCGATTGTGTCACAATCGACGCGCACCTTTCATCGCGTCACCACCCGAACTTCGATGATCATCGCCATTCCCGACGACTACCACGGCGTCGTTCCCACTCTGGATTGTTTTTCGACCCTGAACGAACACGACGTGCGCGTCTTCCGCGACGCGGCGCCGCCGTTTGAGACAACGGTGAAGAATCTCAGGGATGCAGACATCATCGTGCCTGTCCGGGAGCGCACTGATTTCACACGCGAGCTCATCGCCGCGCTGCCGCGTCTGAAAATGATCAGCCAGACGGGCCGCAGCGCGCATCACGTGGACGTCGAGGCCTGCACCGAGCGCGGGATTTCAATCGCCACCGGAACGCACGCCTCCCCGTACACCGTCGCCGAGCACACCTGGGCGTTGATCCTGGCGTCGCTGCGCCGCATCCCCGAGGACGCGGCACTCATGAAGCGCGGCGCGTGGCGCGACTCGTTGAGTCTCGGCCTTCGGGGCCGAACGCTGGGCGTGTTCGGATTGGGCAAAATCGGCAGCCTGGTCGCGGCGACGGCGGTCACATTCGGCATGCGCGTGCTGGTGTGGGGACGCGACTCGACACGCGAAGCCGCACAACGCGCCGGCTATGCGATAGCCGAAGACCAGCTCGATTTTTTCGCCAGTTCGGACGTCCTGAGTCTGCATGTGAGGCTTACGCGCGAGACGCGAGGCATTGTGAGCGCCGCCGATCTTGCAGCGATGAAATCCGATTCGCTGCTGGTGAACACGTCGCGCGCCGAACTTATCGAGCCCGGCGCGCTCGCGACTGCGTTAAAGCTCGGACGGCCCGGTTTCGCGGCCGTCGACGTGTACGAGGACGAACCGGTGCTGCGCGGCGATCATCCGCTGCTGCACCTGGAAAACGCGCTTTGCACGGCTCACAGCGCGTGGCTGGAAAAGCCCACGTACGAGTTGTACTTCGGCGAAGCATTCGAAAACGCCGTGGCATGGGCCGCAGGCCGGTCCGTGAAGCTGCTCAACCCGGACGTGCCGGTACGAAAACGCCCGTAAGCGGCGTCGGGGCGTTCGCGAGCACGCCAGCGCCCGTTTAAGTGCCTGGCGCACGTGTAGCGCCCGTAATGCGGCTGCCATCGTTCGGAATCGTTGCCTCCTTTCAACTCCTCGGTTAGCCCGCCCGCGGCCTTCTGCGGTAAAATTTGGGCCTCACCTGAATTTCCGTCCCGATGCCTGATTCCAAACTGTTCGACGACGAGCTGCAGCCCGCAATGCAGCAACTGTTTGACGAGACGATCGAAGCGATCCAGCTCGCGAAAGTGAGCCCGGACCTCGACGACCTCGCGGCGACTTTCGCCGTCGCGTTCCTCAAGCTCGGGCTCGCTACCGGCTTTGTCGAGCAGAAGAATCCCGGCTTCGCCAAAGACGTCGAGGAAAAACGACAGCGCGTGATCGCAGCACTCACGCAGAAACATTGAACCTGATGAATGACTCAGCGCCCGCAACGCCTCGCGCACCACACCCCATGAACCTGCCGATCTACCTCGACAACTCAGCGACCACCCCGCTCGACCCGCGTGTGGTCGAAGCGATGCTGCCGTACCTCACGCAGCACTTCGGCAATCCCGCCAGCACCACCCATGAATTCGGGCGCATCGCGCTGCGCGCTGTCGAACAGGCCCGCACCGAAGTGGCGAAGCTGGTCAATGCCGACGAGCGCGAGATCGCATGGACTTCGGGTGCGACCGAATCGAACAACCTCGCGATCAAAGGTGCCGCACTCGCCGCGCGTTCACGGGGCAGGCATCTCGTCACCGTGCAGACCGAGCACAAGGCCGTGCTCGACACCATGAAAGAGCTCGAACGGCTCGGCTGCGAAGTGACGTACCTCGCGCCCGAGCGTAACGGGCTCGTGGATCCCGCGCGGTTCGAAGCCGCTTTGCGGCCTGACACGGTGCTCGCGTCGGTCATGCTCGTGAACAACGAAATCGGCGTGATCCAGGACATCGCATCGCTCGGCGCGGCGTGCCGCGCGCGAGGCGTGCTTTTTCACGTCGACGCCGCTCAGGCGACCGGGAAAGTCGCGATCGACCTCGCGACCCTGCCGGTCGACCTGATGTCGTTGACCGCGCACAAGACCTACGGGCCGAAAGGCATCGGAGCGCTGTACGTCCGACGTGACCGCAGCGTACGTCTGGAAGCGCAGATGCACGGTGGCGGCCACGAGCGCGGCCTGCGCTCAGGCACGCTCGCCACGCACCAGATCGTCGGCATGGGGGCGTGCTTCCGCATCGCAGCCGAGGACATGCCGACCGAAGTGCCGCGCATGCGCGTGCTGCGGGACCGGCTGTGGGCAGGCCTGAAGGACATTCCCGAGCTTCACGTGAACGGCGACATGGAGCGGCGCATCGCGAACAATCTGAGCCTGAGCGTTGCGCTCGAGGACTGTGATGCCCTCGTGACGTCGCTCACCGATATCGCGGTTTCATCGACTTCCGCGTGCTCGTCGGGCAGCGCCATGCCTTCACACGTGCTGCAGGCGCTGGGGGGCTCAGGGGCGAGCGCCATCAGGCTTACGGTCGGGCGCTTCAACACCGAAGGCGAGATCGATCACGCCATAGGCCACCTTCGGGCACAGCTGGAAGAGTGCCGAAGCCGCCGCAGACTCGGCGCAGCGTGAGTCTGGGCGACAACCAACCCTCGGACGCGACCGCTGTCGCGACACCCCCACGATCCATGGAGAGCCGTTTGCCCGATAAAACTTCTGCGCCTGCGAGCGCTCGGCGTGTGCTCGTGGTCGACGACAACCGCGATTCGGCCGACAGCATGGCCATGCTCCTGCACGCCATCGGGCACGAAGTGAGGACGGTACACGACGGGCCCGCTGCGATCGAGCAGGCGGCGCAGTACCGGCCGCAATACGTGCTGCTCGACATCGGGCTGCCGGGCATGAACGGTTACGAAGTCGCCCAGCATCTACGCGCGCTCCCGGACCTCGCCGGTATGATCGTGATCGCCATGACGGGCTATGGGCAGGACGAAGACCGCAAGCGCTCGCGCGAAGCCGGTTTCGATCACCATTTCGTAAAGCCCGTAGACCTGGCCAGGCTCGAAGCGCTTCTCAGCGGCGAAGAGCCGCCCGCCGCCCGGCGCTGACGCGCTTACGCTTTCGGGACCCACGATGGCATTGACCGCCGTTGAAAAAGTACTGGCTGCGAAAAGCGGCGTGGCGAGCGTGAAGCCCGGCGATGTCGTGTGTCCGGAGCCTGACTTCGTCATGATTCACGACGGCGTCGTGATGGGTGCGAAGCGCGAGCTCGATGCGCTCGGCATCGACCGGCTCGCGGCGCCCGACAAGGTCGTCATGGTTACCGACCACGACGTGATTTACGGCAGTGCGCGGGCCGCCGAGCGCGGCGCATTCAACCGCGAAGCGCCGCGCTCGTGGGGCGTGAAGAACTTCTTCGACGTGGGCCGCGGCGGTCACGGTCACGTCTTTCCCATGGAAACCGGGATGCTGCTGCCGGGCATGTTTTATTTCGACAACGATCGCCACAGCACCAACGCCGGCGCGATCGGTGCGTTCGGTTTTCGCATGGGCACCGAGATCAGC
>JBKJKJ010000455.1:0-23051 GCA_046597455.1 Burkholderiales bacterium | reverse complement strand
GCCTTCTCCCAGGTCCATGCTCTGCAGGCCGATGTAACGGCCGATGCCGTGTTGCTCGTGCACGACCGGGTCTCCGACCTTGACCTCGGAGAGGTCGCGCAGCATGTACTCGTTGGTCGCGCGCCGGACTTCACGCTGGGGCCGCTGCCGGACCTGAGTTGCATAAAGCTCGTTTTCAGTGAGCAGCGCGAGCCGGTCGCCGGTGAGGATGAAACCGTTGTGCAGCGGCGCCACGCCCAGCATGACTTTATCGGATGCCGAAGCGAATTCCGCGTAGCTCGCGACCGGCACGACTCGCAGCCCGTACTCGGCGAAATACTCCTGCATGGTCTCGCGACGTCCCGCGCTTTCCGCGAGCAACAGCGTGCGGCCTTCGAAATCCTGCACGAACGATTTCACGCGGTGCAGCGGATCGTTCGCGCGCCGTTCCACGCCAACGGCCGGCAACGAAGCCGTCGCCGCCTCAGCGCTGTCAGCGTTGTCAGCGGGTTCCGGGACCGCCGCGGCAGGGGGCGTGCCGCTGTCGTTCGCGGCAACGCCGGTCAGCTCGAGCCGGGGGAAACGCTTGAGCGCGCCGAAAAGCTGGTCCGCGCTGAGAAACAGATCCTTGGGCGGCAGCACCGGATTCGCCAGGTCTCCGCGCAGCATCGCGTGCCGGCTGTTGGTGTCGTTCCAGAAAGCGTCGATGGAGTGCGCGAGCCCCGGATAGACGCAGACGGTGGTGCCTTCCGGCACGTAATCGGTGATGGTCGCGGTGCTGTCGAAAAACAGCGGCATGTAATACTCGATGCCGGCAGTCGGGATCCCTTTGGAGACGTCCTTGTAGACGCGCGAACGCGACGGGTCACCTTCGAACTTCTCACGGAAGTTGTGACGAAAACGCTTTTGCGCAGCCTCATCCATCGGGAACTCGCGCGCAGGCAACAGCCGCACATCGTTCACTTTGTAGATGGAGCGCTGGGTGTCGACGTCGAAGCTGCGCACGCTCTCGATTTCGTCATCGAAAAGGTCGATGCGGTACGGCAGCACGCTTCCCATCGGAAACAAGTCGATGAGGCCGCCCCGGAAGCTGTACTCGCCCGGAGCGATCACCTGCGTCACGTGCGCGTAGCCGGCGAGCGTCAATTGCCGGCGCAGCTCCGGGGCGTCAAGCTTGTCCCCCTGCTTGAAGAAAAACGTATGCCCCGCGAGATACGCGACCGGTGCGAGACGGTACAGGGCGGTAGTGACCGCCACGATAGAGACTTCGAACTTGTTGTGCATCATCTGATGCAGCGTTGCCAATCGCTCGGACACCAGATCGCTGTGCGGCGAGAAGTGATCGTAAGGCAGCGTCTCCCAGTCGGGGAACAGGTGCACTTTCAGCGTAGGGTCGAAATAAGGGATTTCGTCGAGCAGGCGCTGAGCCTGCCACGCGTTGTCGGTGACGATGAGCAGCGGGCGCGCCCGCGCAGCGAGCGTCGCGATCGCGAGGGCGTCGCTCGAGCCGTGAAGTGGGGCGGTGTATTCGCGATGCCCGGAGTCGGGCACGGGGAGTTGCAGCATGAGTTAGCGGATAGAAAAGTGAGCGATTATAGAGAGAGATGCCTGAGGGCCGTTAATCACACCTGCAGCCGCGCAATCGGGGTTGACCAAGCGGACAAAAAGCGCGCAGCAGTGCGCTCGCCCGCGCGACACGTCGGAGCGGGCGATGCAGCGGACAGGGTCGGTGCGTGCAGCCGCCTTGCCTGCAGGCGCTCAGGCGGCGCGATGCAACACCAGCGGGATGCGGCGTCGGCCGAATTGCTTGCGGAAAGTCTCGAAGCGGCCGGGGAGCTGCGTGCCGCAATCGGGGCAGGTGCCTTGGGGAGTCACCCGATAATCCTCGATGCGGTGCCAGTCGCGCACGATCAGCGCAGTCTTGCAGCCGGTACAGTAGGTCGCCCCACCGGCCGCGTCGTGCACGTTTCCGGTGTAGACGTAGTGCAGGCCTTCGTCGAGCGCGATCGCGCGCGCGCGCGTGAGCGTCGTGGCCGGCGTCGCCGGGATGTCGCCCATCTTGTAGTCCGGATGAAACGCGGTGAAGTGCAGCGGAACGTCGGGACCGAGTGCCTTCATGATCCACCGCGACTCGGCGCGGATTTCTTCGTCGCTGTCGTTTTTGCCGGGTATCAGCAGCGTCGTGATCTCGAACCAGACGTCGGTCTCGTGCTTCAGATAGACGAGCGTGTCAAGCACGGGCTGCAGCCGCGCGCCGCAGAGCTTGAAGTAAAACGCGTCGGTGAATGCTTTCAGGTCGACGTTGGCGGCGTCCATTTTTGCGTAAAACTCACGCCGCGGTTCAGCGTGGATATAGCCGGCGGTGACCGCCACGGCCTGGATTCCCCGGTCGCGGCAGGCGTCCGCAATATCCATCGCATACTCGGCGAAGATCACCGGGTCGTTATACGTGAACGCCACGGACTTGCAGCCGTTGTGTATCGCCGCCTCGGCGATGGCCTCGGGTGTTGCCTCATCGGCGAGCCGGTCCATGTCGCGCGACTTGCTGATGTCCCAGTTCTGGCAGAACTTGCACGCCAGGTTGCAGCCCGCGGTGCCGAACGACAGGATGCTCGATCCCGGGTAAAAATGATTGAGGGGTTTCTTTTCGACCGGATCGATGCAAAAGCCGGACGAGCGGCCGTAAGTGGTCAGCATCATCTGATCGCCGACGCGTTGGCGCACGAAACACGCCCCGCGCTGACCGTCGTGCAGGCGGCAGTCGCGCGGACACAGGTCGCATTGCATGCGCCCGTCTGCGAGCAGGTGCCACCATCGGCCGGGGTAAGTCATCGTTGAAAGCGTCAGAGGTCAGAGGCCGAATCAGAGGCCCGCGATCACGGGTCTAGCCCTCGATCTCACTCCATTTGGACACCGTATAGCGGGCGAGTTTCACATCCGCGTCCCAGAAGTCGGGGGGCAGCCCCGCCTTGTGTTTCAGGTGCGCGAGGAATTCGACCGGCTCGGGAATCTCTTCCCAGACCTGGGGCAGAAACGTGCTGTGGTGATACCCGTATTCGAAAACGATGCCATCGGTACCGGGCCGCAACCGGGACAATGCATCGCGCTCGTGTTCGAATGTCAGCGGTTCCAGGGCTGAGAGTAGCGACACTTCGACTTGCGTCACATCGAGCTCATCCGCGGTCAGCGGTTGGAACCGCGGGTCCCGAAAGGCAGCGCCGAGCGCATTGGCTTCGACATCCTCGAGCAGAGCCCGCTCGGCCCTGAGCGAGCCGATACACCCTCTCAGGCGCTCGCCTTGCTTGAGGGTCACGAAGCAGGCACCGGGCTCGCGCAGCCAGTCGTGTGCCTCCGGAGTCGCGCACCTGCGGCCCAGCTCGCGCGAGATCGACGCGCGCGCGATGGCCAGCAGAACGGGGCCTGCGTCCGATCGGCTCATGATTCGGGGTAGAAGGCGAAGGACGCATAGCCCACGACCCGCTTTTTGTCACCTGCGGTGTCGCCGGAGTTCCTCGCATCGAGCAACTCCGGTCTGAGCTTCCTGCGACGCGCGGCGAGGGTCAGACCACACACGGGCGTGGCGCCGCACGCCTGCTCGTGCCCGATGTCCGTGCGCAGCGCGAGTATCGCGTCTGTCGTGTCGCGGTCCACGGTTCGGGCGTCGCCGTAACTCAGATAGTGGGACAGATCGGAGCTCACGACGATCAGCGTTTCCGGACCGCCCCACACCGCGTCGAGCACCTCGGCGACTGCGTCGGCGCTCGCGTCACCGACCGCGAGGGGAACGAGCTTGAACGCGTCGAGCACCGTCTGCAGGAAAGGCAGGTGCACTTCGAGCGCGTGCTCGAGCGCGTGCGCTTCATCGTTCACAACGACCTGGGGCAGACGCTTCAGGGTCTCGATCGCCTCGGTATCGAGCTCGACCGTGCCCAGAGGCGTGGCGAAGCGTCCGACGCTCGGGATCGCCAGGCCGCGCACCGCCACCCGATGCGTGGGCCCGAGCAGCACGACCCTTTCGATGACGCTGCGCAGGGGGGTTAAGCGCGCGTAGGCGTTCGCGGCGATGGGGCCCGAGTAAATGTAGCCTGCGTGGGGCGCGATCAGCGCCTTGGGGGCAGCTTCTGACTGTCCATGAGCTGCACGATCCGCACGAGGGGCGGATGCGCGAGCGCTGCCGAGCAACACGTTGACGGTGCGCGACAGACTTGCCGCCTCAGCGGGATAGAACTGACCCGCAACCGCGGCGGGGCGGCATGAAAGCGAGGGCGAGGTAGGCATGGCCGGAAATATGGGGGGCGAATCAAGGACATCAAGAGGTGCTCGGTCATTCTACGCCGCTGGTACAATCGGAGGCTCTCACAGGAATCCGCCCTATCGTGCCTATCGTGCGTGCCGTGCACCGTTATTTCGCGCTCGTTCCCGCCGCCGGCGCCGGTTCGCGGCTGGCCAGTTCTACACCGAAGCAGTATCTTTCGCTGGCTGGACGTCCGGTCCTCTATCACACGCTGCGGCAACTGGCTGACCATCCTCAGGTCGAGCAGGTTTTCGTCGTGCTCGCGCCGGGGGATTCGCAATTCCGTACGGCGGACTGGGGTGACCTCGAAGGCAGAATGACGCCGCTGTACTGCGGCGGGGAGACCCGGGCGGCGAGCGTCTACAACGGGCTGCTCGCAGCGCGCGATGTCATCGGCGGCGACGACTGGGTGCTCGTGCATGACGCCGCGCGGCCGTGCCTGAGCGCTGAGGCGCTCGCGCGGCTGATCGTGGAAGTGGGCGAAGACGACGCGGGGGGGCTGCTCGCGATTCCGGTCGCCGACACACTCAAGCGAGGCGGCGGGGACGGCCGCGTCACGGCTACGGAACGCCGTGAAGGTCTGTGGCAGGCGCAGACGCCGCAGATGTTCCGCTATGGTTTCCTGGTCGAAGCCCTGCGCCGCAGCGGGCCTTCGACGATCACCGACGAGGCCGGTGCGATCGAAAGAATGGGGCTCAAGCCCAGGCTCGTGATGGGCGAGGCACGCAATCTGAAAGTGACTTACCCGCAGGATCTCGAGCTTGCGGCGCTCATATTGGGCCACGAATTGGGCAAGAACCCGCGCTGAGGCATAACGATGACTGTAAAGCACGATTTCGGTTGCAGGGTCACGGCGCATTCCCGGTCTGCGTCACCCTTATGAGAATCGGTCAGGGTTTCGATATCCACGCACTGGTGCCGGATCGCAAGCTCATCGTCGGCGGCGTCGAGATTCCGTTCGATCGCGGTCTGGCGGGCCACTCCGACGCCGACGTGCTGTTGCATGCGATCTGCGATGCGCTGATCGGCGCGGCCGGACTGGGCGATATCGGCACGCATTTTCCCGACACCGATCCGCGGTTTCGCGGCGCCGACAGCCGCGACTTGCTGCGCTCGGTGGTTCAACTGCTGAGTGCGAAAGGGCTGCGGGTCGTGAACGTGGACTCGACCATCATCGCTCAGGCGCCGAAGATGGCGCCGCACATCGCGCGCATGCGCGAGAATATCGCGGCCGATCTGGGAATCGAGGTGCACGAGGTCAATGTAAAGGCCAAAACGGCCGAACGCCTCGGTACTCTGGGACGTGGCGAAGGCATCGCGGCCGAGGCGATCGCCCTGTTGACGTGGCAACCGCTGGAGTCTACGGCGGCCAAGTGAGCGCCGTCCCGGCCCCGTGTGCACGGGTTTTCTTTGCACTTTGGCCCGACGCGGCGGTGCGGGACGCGCTGTCCGACGTCGCGGTGCGCCTCCAGGCGCAGTGCGGGGGCCGCGCCACGGCGCGCGACAAGATCCACCTCACCCTTTTCTTCGTCGGCGACATCGAGCGCGCGCGCATCGGCGCCCTAGAGAGCTGCGCAAGCGCCGTCGCGGCGAGCCGCATCGAGCTCGACATGAACGAGCTCGGCTACTGGCGGCATAACCGTATCGTCTGGGCGGGCGCGAGCGCATGCCCGAGCGAGCTCACCCAGCTCGTTTCGGCCTTGACCCACAATCTCGCCGACGAAGGCCTGCGCGGTGAAGACCGGCCCTATGCCGCGCATGTGACGCTGGTCCGGAATGCGCGCCGCGCGCCCCTGCGCACGGTCATCGACTCGCCGGTGTGGCATGCGCAGGCGTTCGTTCTGGTCGAATCGGTGCGGGGCGCTCACGGATCGTCCTACGAAGTCATTGGGCGATGGCCGCTGGCTCGCCCGGTGTGATCGGGGGTGCACAGGCCTTGGTCGATCCTCGGCCGCGCCCGGCAATGCCTCGCGTTCACCGCCCCTGAGCGAGCGGCAGCTCCACCCGTGCACGCAGGCCGCCACCGTCGCGCGGCAGCAGCCTCACCGCGCCGCCGTGCATGTGCGCGATCCGGTCGACGATTGCCAGGCCCAATCCTGTCCCGCTGCCGCCGCGCGCCGTATCGAGCCGCGTGAAAGGCTGCAGCATGCGCTCGACCGCGTGTTCGGGAATGCCGGGGCCGCGATCGCGCACTTCGAGGAACACCCCGGCGCCATGCGTGCCCGTTACCACTTCGACTTCCGCGGCGCCGGCGTAACGCAGCGCGTTGTCGATGAGATTGCCGAGCAGCCGCTGCATCGCGCGCAGCCTGAGTGCAATCGGCGGCACGGTGCCCGGCTGCGCGCACACGGCCTTGCCCGAGCGCACGTAACGCGCAACGACGCCGGCCACGAGAGCGTTCAGATCCGAGTCCTGGATCGCGTCCTCAGCATCGCGCAGCCTCGCGAAATCCAGGAACTGCCCGATCGAGGCATCGAGTTCCTCGATGTCCTGGACCAGGCCCGACTTCAGCTCCGTATCGCCCTTGTCGTCCATCATCTCGAGCCCGAGACGGATACGGGCGAGCGGTGTGCGCAAGTCGTGTGACACGCCCGCGAGCAGCAGCACGCGTTCGTCGTCGAGGCGCTTCAGATCCGCAGCCATCTGGTTGAAGGCCTGAGCGAGGGTGCCGATTTCCGACGGCCCTTTTTCGGTCACCGGTTGAGGCGTCGCGCCGCGCCCCATCTGTCCTGCAGCGCGCGTGAGCTCACGCAAAGGCCGGTTGATGAGCGACACGATGAAGTAGGCGCCGCCGAGCGCGAGGATCAGCACGAGCGCGCCCCAGCCGAGCCAGCGCAACGGCTCGTTGCGCTCGATGCGTGAGCGCGGCAGGTAGACCCAGTAGGCGTCGGTGTCGATCGAAAAGCTGACCCAGAGGCCTGCGGACCCATTGCGGCTGAGCGTCACACGCGTGTCCGGGCCGAGCTGGCGCTTGAGCTCGCTCGCGACTTCCCTCACGAAAGGCCGGTCGGGAAGGCTCTCGATCCGGTCCGCGATCTCGGCAACGTAAACCTGTATGTCTTCGGTGCGCGAGAGCTCCGCGAGCAGATCGAAGCGCCGCGCCGGGTCCGAGGCAATGAGCGCCCAGCGGGTGATGTTGATCACGCTGGCGATCTGTTGCGCCGTCTGTCGGGCGCGCGGCGTTCGCTCGCTTACGCGAAAAATCTGGACCCACGCCAGATTGGCCACAACGAGAAGAATCGCGATGAGAAGTACGCTGCGCCAGAGCAGCGAGCGCGGCCACAGCTTCATCGAGACGTCAGATCTCAGACATTTTCCTGATCCTTTTTTTCGCCTTCTGGAATGAAGACGTAGCCGAAACCCCAGACGGTTTGTATGAAAGCGGGTTTCGAGGGATCGGGCTCGATGAGGCGACGCAGGCGCGATATCTGGACATCGATGCTGCGATCGAACGCCCCGAACTCGCGGCCGCGCGCGAGTTCCATCAATTTGTCGCGGGAAAGCGGCACCTGCGGATGCTGGACCAGAACTTTCAACAGCGCGAACTCGCCCGTCGTGAGCGCCACGTCCTCACCGCTTTTGGTGAGGTTGCGCGTGGCGAGGTTGAGGCGGAATTCGCCGAACTTTGCGACCTGGGCATCCGCGCTGGGCGCGCCGGGCGGCGCAGGCGGCGGGCGGCGGCGCAGCACGGCCTGTATACGGGCAACGAGCTCGCGCGGGTTGAAAGGCTTCGCGAGGTAATCATCCGCGCCGACTTCCAGCCCGACGATGCGGTCCACGTCGTCGCCTTTGGCGGTGAGCATGATGATCGGCATGTCTTCGTTGCCGCCGCGCAGGCGGCGGCAAATGGACAGACCGTCTTCGCCCGGCAGCATGAGATCGAGAATCATCAGGTCGTAGCGCTCGCGCGCGAGCTGCCGATTCATCTCGGTGGAATTCGAAACGGTACGCACGTTGTAGCCCTGTTCGCCGAGATACCGGCTGAGCAGATCGCGCAGTCGGGCGTCGTCGTCGACGACCAGCACTTTCGTCTTGTTCTCTGACATGGCCGCAATCCTAGCGACTTGGGGCTATCCCTTCCAGCTCTTTGTAAATCTTTATTGCGCCACGAGGGCTCGCAACAGACTGTTACAACATAGCCGGGATACCGGGTGTGGCGGGGCGTCGAATCCCATAGCATCCCTACTGAAGGCGGAAATATGAAACCTATGAAACATAACCGAGGAGAACTGTCATGGGCTTACTCAGGATCACCCTGGTGGTCGCGGCACTCGCACTCAGCGGCCAGGTTGGGGCCGACGGGGGGCGCGGACACGATAGAGATCGCGATCATCGGGGCGGGGATGAAGATCGCGATCATCGTGGCGGGGATGAAGATCGCGATCATCGTGGCTGGGAGCGGCACCATCAGCCTCCCGCGTGGGGACACCACCAGTATCGGCACGGGCATTGGGATCGCGCACCCCGGCAGCACTACTCCAACCAGCGCTATTACGACCAGCGCTATTACAACCAGTACTACTACGCCCCGCCAGCCGCATACGGGTACGTGGCACCCGCACCGGGCGTGCACATCGTTACCCCCCACATCTACATTCCTTTGCGCTGAAACGGTGGGCAAGGCCAAAACGGCGAGGAAAAACCAGATTTCGCGGTCTGCGCGCGCGTCTCCGCGGCGTGCCACACGATGTTTATCGACACCAAGCTCGATGGGAACACGCGTGGCGGGTTCTATAATGCTGGTTCTCGCACACAGCCGTTTTTGAGAGAGGGCTCACAAGAAGCATGAAACACATTCTCGTTGCGATCGCTTTGGCAGCCGGGCTCACTGCGGGGCCGGCTGCGGCCGGCTGGGACGCGGACGCGGGGCTGCTCCTCGCGCAGGCCGAGAAGCGCCGGCCCGGGCCGGGCGCCGAGCGCAACGAGCGCGCGCGCGAACCTCGACAGAACCGCCCTGAAGAGCGGCGCGAGCGCATGACCGAGGACCAGCGCCAGTCGCTGCATCGCGACCTCGACAAAGCCAATCGCGAGCTATACGGGGGGCGCCAGCAGAAATAGCGGCGTTCCCGTTCGCGGGCGTGTTCGTCCGTCGCGAAGTCGCCACAGGACCGGTCGGCACGCACCCGTGCTTACGGCGTCGGGTGCCCATTACGCGGATTGCACCTGCGCTCGTCAGGCGAATGTGGATGAAATCACGCGTGTTTCCTCGCCGTAGCCCACGCGGTTCGCTGCTCCGCAGCTTACACCTTGGACTTTCGGGCGCTGGACGCGACGTTGCCCACGCTACGCGATTCTCGGCCTGTACGCCTCTCAAATCGCTATCAGCGGCGGCTTACGCTGGTTTCCCCGTCGACCAAAAGCATACAAATCCGGGAGCTAAGCTGACAATCTAGGCCTTTTTTCTCGCCTTCCTGAGCTTCGGCGGCTAGAATGCAAGCAGCAACGCAAGCTCCGAAATGTCGCAGGCATAAAAACAGAAGCCGGGAGACAGGATACATGCTAGCCACGCGGATACGGCAGAAAGACGGGGTTTTCTACTTCGCCAGCTACCCTGCCAAGGACGTACTGGACAAAGTCAGGTTCATCAGTCGGTTCTACGGCGAGGGGGAGGAAATCGCGCCGCACACCGTGCCCCAGAACGACGAGATCGCACAGTTCATCGCGCGCGTCGAGCGCACGGACGAGGCTTTCCAGCGCCAGCTCTCGCGGGCGAAGGTGAGGGCGCTGCGCAACTTCTACGAAATGGCGGTCAGCCAGCCGCCGATACCCGGCACCGTCCTGCTTTTCACTGCCGAGACCCTGCGCTTCAGCGCGACCAACGGCGAGACCATCGGCAACCTGCAGGAACCGAGCGCACGCTACCTCATCATCGACGGGCAGCACCGACTTGCCGCGCTGCGTTTCTATCTCAAGGAGCACCCGGCGGAAGCTGCGAGCATCAACGTGCCCTGCGTTATTTTCGACGGCCGCAGCGAGGATTTCGCGGCTGAGATGTTCGTCATCATCAACTCGACGCCGACCCGCATCAACAAGAGCCACCTCGTCGATCTCTACGAGCGCGTTTCGTGGGCCGACCCCGACCGGCGTTTCGCCGCACGGCTGGTCGAGGACCTCTACAAGGAGGACGACAGCCCGCTGCAATACCGGATCAACCGCCTCGGGGGTCGCAGCCAGCAGGACAAGTGGATACTGCAGGCCGAGTTGTTCAACGAGCTGCACCGCTGGGTGACTTCGGAATGGAAGAAGATCCGGGCGCATACCAATACCTACCGTGAAGGCGAGAAGTATTACGGGGTCATCCGGGATTTCTTCAAAGCCGCGGACCGGGTGTGGGGCGACGCCTGGGGTAACGACGCCTACATGGTCACCAAGCCCGTGACCATCAAGGCGATGGTTCGCGTGTGCGCCGACCTTGCGCGCTCCGATTCCGATCCGGCCGACGGCCGGGTCAAGCGCTGGGAGGAGCGGCTCTCGCCCTGGAAAGAGCAACAGCGCGCCTTTCGCTCGGACGGTTTCTACGAGCGATTTCCCGCCAAAGGCCAGATCGAGCGCGTCGCCCGCATCCACCGGGATCTCGCGAAATGGGCTTCGATAGAAACCCGCAGTCCTGCCAAATCGAAGGACTAGCGGAGCGTCACGTTAGATCCGGTATCACCTTACCGGTGAGCGACGGGGCCGCTCCAGAGCGGGCGGCCGTTGCGAACGTTACTCTCGAAATCACGGCTACAGGCCACCAAGGGATTTAGTTCTGCCGCCGGTTTCGCGCCGCCAGCGAAAGCAGCATGCGTAAACCCGGGGTTTGCGCGGGCGGGGCCAACCAAAGCGGTGGGATAACAGGGGGAACGCTTCGGTTCCCCCTGTTTGTTCGTCGAGACGAACGTTGGCCCCGTGCAGACTACGCTTGCCTGGCGGCCACGCACATGATTTCGACCAGCGTGTCGGGCGAGCCCAGTTGCACTTCCACGGTCGCGCGCGCCGGCGGGTTGCTGCGATCCACCCACGCCATCCATGCTTCGTCCATCTGCGGCTTGATTTTCATATCGTTGACGTAAACGGTCGCCGTCAGGATGCGGGATTTATGACTCCCGCATTTCGCCAGGAGCGCATCGATCTGTTGCAGGATGTCTTCGGTCTGCGCCTTCATGCCGACATCGAGTTTGCGCGCGACCTGGCCCGCGAGATAGATGAGACCGTTGTGTTCGACGGCATCGGACAGCTTGCCGCCCATGGGATTGATTCTGACTATGTCATCCATTCACTTCTCCGAAAAATATCCACATCGTTTCCCGCGACGCAGGGTTGCTGCTGCGCAGGGCATTTGAAGCGCGATTCCGCGATTGTCGCCGCATCGATCAGAACGATCTGGCGCAAATCATCGTGATTTCCACGCGCCTGTCGGGCGTGGCGAGCCGCGATTCTACTGCTGCCGGCGACAAACACCAGTTTGCCGCATTCCACCAGGCGTGACAGGCTGGCGCCCGGATGGTGACGTTTGATCGTATCGCTCGCGGTGGCTGCGTGGAGTTATTGCGGGCACGGCATTGTGGGTAACCCGCGCGAGGTTTACAACGGGCGGTGCTATATTCGCCGCAACTACTGCGCGGTATCGCAGTGCGGGGCGGCGAACTCCAAGCGCGCCCCGTTCACGTGCGAGCCGGCTTGCTTCGAACACGCTGAAGCCGCCCAAGACCGCGCAGCGAGCCTGACCAGGAGAAATACCATGCTGCTGAATATCGATGCGCGGGTAAACGAAGTCGCTCCACGAATCGCCGCCGCAGACATAACCGGCGAGCCGGAGCACGGCTCTGTGTCCGAAGCCGGCGCGACCCCAAGCTTCGTGCCGTCGACCCCGCTCAGGCATGCCGCGTGAGCGCCCCGCTCGAAGGCGTGCGTGTCGTCGAGTTCTGTCACGTCGTGATGGGCCCGACGTGCGGGCTGGTGCTGGCCGACCTCGGCGCTGAAGTGGTCAAGGTCGAGCCGATCGACGGTGACCACACGCGCAAGCTCGTCGCGTCAGGCGCGGGATTTTTTCCCACTTACAACCGGAACAAGAAAAGCCTCGCGGTGGATTTGAAATCCGCGCAAGGCCGCGAGGCCGTGTTGAAGCTGATCGCGAGTGCCGATGTCGTCACCGAGAACTTCCGCCCGGGCGCGATGGACAAGCTCGGTTTCGGCTATGACGGGGCGAAGAAAGTGCGGCCCGATATCATCTATTGCTCGCTCAAGGGTTTTCTCCCCGGCCCGTACGACCATCGCACCGGCCTCGACGAAGTGGTGCAGATGATGGGTGGCCTTGCCTACATGACGGGCGGGCGCTACGGGCCGCTGCGCGCCGGGGCATCGGTCAACGACGTCATGGGCGGCATGTTCGGCGCGATCGCCATCCTCGCCGCACTGCATCAGCGCAAGGCGACGGGCGTAGGGCAGTATGTACAAAGCGCGCTGTTCGAGAACAACGCGTTTCTCATGGCGCAGCACATGATGGAAGGGCGGGCGACCGGCAAACCGGTCTCGCCGATGCCCGACCGGGTGCGTGCGTGGGCGCTTTACGACAACTTCAAGACGAGCGAAGGCGACCTGGTATTCGTCGGCGTGGTGAGCGACACGCAATGGAAGGTTTTCTGCGAAGCTTTCGAGCTCAACGAACTGCTCGCCGACCCCGCGCTCAAGACCAATCCGCAGCGCGTCGAGGCGCGTGCGCGCATCATTCCGATCGTCACCGCGGTATTCGCGAAAATGAGCAAGCAGGCGCTCATGGACAAGTGTGAAAAGCTGGGGCTGCCTTTTGCGCCCATTTCCAAACCCGACGACCTCTTCGACGATCCGCACCTCAATGCCTCGGGCGGGCTTTCGCCGGTCACGCTCCTGAACGGCATCAAGACCAAGGTGCCGATCCTGCCCATTGAAATGGACGGGCAGCGCTTCGGCACGCGGCTCGACATCCCGCAGATCGGACAGCACACGCGCGATGTGCTCGAGAGCATCGGTTATTCTGCGCAAGCGATCGACGCTCTGCTCGATGAAGGTGCGGTGCGCGCGGGGTAACCCGAAGGTGACGCGAGGACTCCCGCGGCGGTGACGAGGTGATGGGACGGCTGGGTGCTAGAGGCCCGCGGTCGCCGCGTCTGCCGCGGCAGATTTACTCTGGAAATCAAAACAACTCGAGGATGAGGACATGTTGAAGCTCTTGCTTTTCGTGGTGGGGCTATTTCCGGCTGTGACCGGATATTGCGCGGAAGCCTATCCCGCCAAGGCCGTGCGCTGGATCATCCCGTTCCCCCCGGGCGGCGGCACCGATGTCATCTCGCGCACGCTGGCGCAAAAACTGACCGAGAGCTGGGGACAGCAGGTCATCGCCGACAACCGCCCGGGCTCCGGCGGCACGATAGGGCTGGCCGCCGCCGCCAAGCTCCCGGCGGACGGCTACAACCTGGTTCTCGGCCAGCTCGCCAACCTGGCGATCGCCCCGGCGCTCTATCCGAAGTTACCCTACGATCCGATCCGGGATTTCACGCCGGTGACCCTGGTGCTGACTTCACCGCTTGTGCTGGTGGCCCATCCTTCATTGCCTGTGAAGAACCTGAAGGAACTGATCGCGCTGGCCAAAGCGAAGCCTGAGGCGATTACATTCGGCTCGCCCGGGAACGGCACGACCGGCCATCTCGGCACCGAGATGCTCCAGACGATAGCCAAGGTGAAAATGACCCACATCCCGTACAAGGGCGCCGTGCCGGCGTTCACGGGCCTGATGGGCGGCGAGATCGCGGTATACCTGAGCAGCATTCCCCCGGCATTGCCGATGCTGAACTCCGGTCGCGTGAAAGCCATCGGCGTGACCAGTGCGAAGCGCATGCCGAGCCTCCCGAATGTGCCTACTCTCGCCGAAGGCGGTCTGCCGGGCTATGAAGTGACCAACTGGTACGGCGTGATGGCGCCTGCCGGAATGCCGAAAGAGGTGCTGACGAGGCTCAACACCGATCTCGTGCGCATCCTGAAGCAGCCGGACGTGCAGCAGCGCTTTCAGGGCGAAGGTGGGGACGTGATCGCCAACGCGCCCGACGAGTTCAGCAAGTTCATCCGCAACGAGATCGCGAAGTGGGCGAAAGCCGTGCGCGAGTCCGGCGCGAAAGTCGACTGAGGGCGTAAGCCGGGCGCTCATTCACCGTCGGGGACGGCTGTCGCGTCCTCAGCGGTGAGCCGGTTTTCAGAGCGCGTCGCACACCGCTTCGGTCACGATTTCCGTCGTGGCTTCTCCGCCCAGATCCGGCGTGTGGAGCTGTCTGGCAGTGACGGCCTCAATGGCCTGCATCATGCGCGCGGCCGGTTCCTTTTCGCCGAGGTGCTCCAGCATCATCGACGCGGTCCAGAATGTGGCGATCGGATTCGCGATCCCTTTGCCGGTGATGTCGAATGCCGAACCGTGTATCGGCTCGAACATCGAGGGAAACCGGCGCTCGGGGTTGAGGTTCGCCGTGGGCGCGATGCCCAGGCTGCCTGAAAGCGCCGCAGCGAGGTCCGACAAAATGTCCGCGTGCAGGTTCGTCGCGACCACCGTGTCGAGCAAGTGCGGCTTGCCGACCATCAGGGTCGTCACGGCGTCGACGAGGATGCGCTGCGTCTCGATTTCCGGATAATCCTTCGCCACTTCGTAGAAGATCTCGTCCCACATCACCATGCCGTGGCGCTGGGCGTTCGATTTGGTCACGAGCGTCAGGTGCTTGCGCGCCCGCGTGCGCGCGAGCTCGAAGGCGAACCGGTGGATGCGCGCCACCGCGGTTCGCGTGAAGATGGACGTCTCGGTCGCCACTTCCTCGGGCAGACCGCGATGTGCGCGCCCGCCGTTGCCCGAATATTCGCCTTCGGAATTCTCGCGGATGATCACCCAGTCGATATTGTCGCCGTTACGCAGCGGACTCGTGATCCCGGGCAGGACTCGCGCCGGGCGCACGTTGGCATACTGATCGAATCCCTGGCAGATCGGCAGGCGCAGGCCCCACAGCGAAACATGATCGGGCACGTCGGGGGCGCCGACCGCGCCGAAAAAAATCGCATCGAAGGTCTTCAGCTTTTCGAGGCCGCCTTCGGGGATGTAATAGCCGTGCTTCTGGTAATACGCGCTACTCCACGGGAAATGCTCGACTTCGAGCCGAAAGCCTTTGTCGCGGCCGGCGAGCACGTCGAGCGCTTTGAGGCCCGCTGCAATGACCTCGATTCCGATCCCGTCACCGGGTATGGCGGCAATTCTGTACGTGCGCAAGGCGGACTCCTTCCAGGTGCTGGGCTGATTCGAAGAAGCCGAATGATAATGCGCAGGGCGGTTCATCGCCATGCGCACGGCTCCGAAAGCATTCGGCGCCGCGGCGGTGAACCGCTTCGCCCTACGGTAGAATCGAGCATCCCCTGAACCGATGATCGAGCGCGAAGCGCGCGGAGAATTCTTGAAAATACTGGCGCTCGACACGTCGACCGAATATTGCTCCGCGGCGCTGTGGATCGACGGCGAGCTCACCGAGCGCGAGGCGCGCGCAGGCCAGACGCACTCCGACCTGCTGCTCGGCATGATCGACGCGCTCCTGCGCGAGCGTGCGCTCGTTTTGCGTGATCTCGACGGTATCGCTTACGGCGAAGGCCCCGGTTCTTTCACGGGGTTGAGGATCGCATGCGGCGTCGTGCAGGGGCTCGCGTTCGGCGCGGACCTCCCCGTCGTCGGCGTCGGTACCCTGCTCGCGATGGCGTCCGGCAGTTCATCGGAGCGCGTCGTATGCTGTCTCGACGCCCGCATGCACGAGGTCTATCACGCGGCTTACGAAAGACAGGGCGGCGCCTGGCGTGTCGTCCACGAGCCGTCCGTCTGTCCGCCAGCCGAGGCGCCCGCGGTGGCCGGCGAGGGCTGGCTGGGCTGCGGCAGCGGGTTCGATGCCTACGCGCAGGCGCTGCAGGCGCGCTACGCCGGTCGGCTCGCGACGATCGAGGCCGACTGTCATCCGCACGCTAGCGACATCGCACGCCTCGCGTTGCCGCGTTTCGAAACCCGGGACACGGCTGCTGCCGAATACGCCGCGCCGGTATACGTGCGTAACAAAGTAGCGTTGCGAAGCGATGAGCGCGCAACTCGCTAGCGCCACGACATATCGCAAGCTCGTCGACGCGGACCTCGAGCAGGTACTGGCGATCGAGCATGCGGTCCACGCGCATCCGTGGACTCGCGGCAATTTCGCCGATTCGCTCGACGCCGGCTATCACTGCTGGATCGCGGAGCGCACAGCCGACGTGGTCGGCTATGGTGTCGTGATGGTCGGCGCGGGCGAAGCACACCTGCTCAATCTGAGTGTCGCGCAGAATTGGCAGCGCCGCGGCGTCGGCGCCGAGCTCACCGGTTTTTTCGTGAAGCTCGCGCGCGACTACGGCGCGGAAAAGATTTTTCTCGAAGTGCGTCCGTCCAATGTCGCCGCGCGTGCGCTATACGTGCGCAGCGGTTTCGCCGAGGTGGGCGTGCGCCGCGACTATTACCCGGCCTCCGGCGGCCGGGAGGACGCCGTCGTGATGGAGTTGACGCTGTGAATTCGCGCCGCGATGAAATGCTGAAGGAAATGGGGCTTGCGCCGGTGTGGCGCTTGCGGCGCACCTCGGCCGCCGCGCCTGCAATCGGCGCGACACCGGGCGTGGAGCGCCAGCCTGAAGCGGCCGGGCGCGACGTCTCCATGATGGAGGCTTCGGGTGCTGCGCAGGTCACGCCCCCCCTGCAGGACGGGGATCGGAGTGCTGCGATCATGCGCATGGATTGGGCCGCGCTGAAAGCGGCGGTAGCCCGGTGTCTGGACTGCCCGCTGCATGCAAAGCGCAACAAGACCGTATTCGGGGTGGGTGACGAAAACGCCGACTGGATGTTCGTCGGGGAAGGGCCGGGCGCCGACGAAGACGCGCTCGGCGACCCTTTCGTGGGGCAAGCCGGGAAACTCCTCGACAACATGCTCGCTGCGATCGGGCTCAAGCGCGGCGAGGATGTCTATATTGCGAACATCGTGAAGTGCCGGCCTCCCGGCAACCGCAATCCGGAGCCGGACGAGGCGCGCCAGTGCGAGCCTTATCTGCAGCGTCAGATCGAGCTCGTGAAGCCGAGGCTGATCATCGCGCTCGGCCGCGTGGCCGCACTGAACCTCCTCGCGGAGGACGCGACTATCGCCAGTCTTCGCGGCCGGGTGCTCGACTACAAAGGCATCCCGCTCGTGGTCACTTATCATCCCGCCTACCTGCTGCGCAGTCTCACGGACAAGTCCAAAGCATGGGAAGACTTGTGTTTCGCAGTTCAGACGATGAACGGTTTGACGTCGGCTCAGTCAATCATGGTTGAGCAATGATCAAAGCCGGATGGGCTTTTGCAGGCGCGCGGTGTTTCATTACGTTTCATCATTTATCATCTGGCATTAACTCTGGGGGATCGATATGGCACGAGGTCTAGCGCTGGTCATGTTCTTGTTGAGCGTGTCGATATTGCCGGGATGCGGCTATAACACGCTGCAGCAGCAGGACGAGCAGATCAAGGCATCGTGGTCCGAAGTCGTGAACCAGTATCAGCGCCGCGCGGATCTGATTCCGAACCTGGTCAACACGGTCAAGGGCTACGCGAACCAGGAGAAAGATGTGCTCCTTGGCGTGACCGAAGCCCGCGCCAAGGTGGGCAGCATCCAGGCCACGCCGGAGCTCATCAACGATCCGCAGGCCTTCCAGCGTTTTCAGGCCGCGCAGGGTGAATTGAGCAGCGCGCTGTCGCGCCTGCTCGTCGTCACCGAGAACTATCCCCAGTTAAAGTCGGACGCCAACTTCCGCGATCTGCAGGCCCAGCTCGAAGGCACCGAAAACCGGATCACCGTGGCGCGCAATCGTTACATCAAGTCGGTGCAGGAGTACAACGTGACCGTGCGCTCGTTCCCGTCCAATCTCACCGCGATGGTGTTCGGGCACAAGCAAAAGGCCCAGTTCACGGTCGAGAACGAAAAAGAGATCGCGCGTCCGCCGACGGTCGATTTCGGCTCGAGCGCGCCAACGCGCGATCGCGCGGCCTCGCCGCGGCCTACGGCCCCCTCCGGTTCGGCCAGCGAATACCCGGTTCCAGGCAAGTAGGCGATGGCTGCGCGTCTGCAGCGTGCGGGATGGTTCGCCGTTTTGCTAATGGTCGCACTGGTCGCCTTTGGCGCGCTGGCGCAGGTGGCGGTGCCGCCGCTCAAAGCGCGCGTGACCGACCTCACCGGGACGCTGACCGGCGAGCAGCGCGCCGCGCTCGAGGAACGCCTGGCCGCATTCGAAGCGCGCAAAGGCAGTCAGATTGCCGTCCTGCTCGTTCCGACGACGCAGCCGGAGACGATCGAGCAGTACGGCATACGGGTCGGAGAAACAGCAAAAATCGGCCGCAAAAAAGTCGATGACGGTGCGATCCTCATCGTCGCCACCAAGGACCGTGCCTTGCGCATCGAGGTCGGTTACGGCCTCGAAGGCGCCCTCCCGGACGCGGTTGCCAAGCGCATCATCTCGGAAGACATCGTTCCCCACTTCAAACAGGGCGATATCTATGGCGGGGTCAATGCAGGCTTGAGTCGCATGATGTCCGTGATCGACGGCGAGGCGTTGCCGGCGCCACAGCGAACGGCAAGCACGAAGTCGGACGGCGGCGGTTTCGAAGGCTTGCTGGTCATCGGGTTCATGCTGGTGTTCGTCATCGGCGGCATCATCCGCTCGATCCTGGGGCGGTTTCTGGGTTCGGGAGTGATCGGGACGCTCGCCGGTGCGGCGGGCTGGCTGATGCTGGGCTCGATCGCAGCCGGTGTGGGGGTTGCCGTTTTAGCCATGTTGCTCAGCCTGATGGGCGGCCTGGCCGGGACCGGGCGCGGGCGAGGCGGCTGGTCTTCTGGTGGTTTTCCCGGCGGCGGGTGGGGTGGCGGATCGGGTGGCGGCGGGAGTTGGGGCGGCGGCGGGGGCGGATTCGGCGGCGGTGGGGCATCCGGTCGCTGGTAAATCGGGAAGTGAATTCATGCAAGCGGAGTCGAGTTGAGCGAGTTGAGCGAGGGCCCGAAGTGAGCGAAGTGAGACCTGCCGCAACCCGCGGGAAGGGCGATTCGCGTTCGTCGTTCGTCACGCATGGGTTGGAATTAGCGCGATGAGCCTCGGCCGCGCCCTGCGTCATCTGCTGGCTGCACCGTGGGTCGTCAGGCGCACCTTCCCCCCGCGCGTGCTGTCGAGCATAGAAGCGGGCATCGGCGCGTCCGAGCAGAGCCATCGCGGCGAAGTCCGCTTCGTGCTCGAAGGCGCGCTGGAGTTCGTGCCTGTCCTGCGCGGCCTCACCGCGCGCGTGCGCGCCCTCGAAGTGTTCTCGTTGATGAGAGTGTGGGATACCGAAGAGAACACCGGCGTGCTGATTTACCTGCAACTCGTCGAGAAAGACATCGAGATCGTTGCCGATCGCGGCATTGCGCGGCTGATACCGCAGGGGCAGTGGGATGCGATCTGCCAGCGCATGGAGCTTGCTTTCGCAGACGGACGCTATGAAGCGGGGGTAACCGGCGGTATCGCGGAAATCAGCGCGCTCCTGGCCCGCCATTTCCCCGCCGGCAAGGACAATCCCGACGAGCTTCCGAACACGCCCGCGGTTCTTTAGGGCGCGCTCGCATCGCAGCCCCGAGCCTGGGCGGCGACGGTGTGTTCCCCGAAATGGGGGGCAGGAGGATCGACGTGGATGCGCTCGCCGCTCGCCAGAGTGCCCGCGTTAGGGCACAGTTATGGCAGGCGCACGGCTTGCGGCAGGCGCTTTCCCGATGCAGTGGATGCGGAGCGGACGCAGAAAGCGTCGCGGCACCGAACTGTATTAATATCACCAGGCCCGTTTGGGCACGGCATTCTTCGAGGGGTCGGGCGTAAATGAAAACAGCAGTCAATCGGGTGAGGGGCGTCGAGCGCGACATCGTGCAGACCCCGCAGGTCGGCGACGTTGCGCCGTATTACGAGCCGCAGGGCAACGAAGTGGCGATATTCGAGGCGGCGTGGAAGAAGCGCCTGCCAGTCATGCTCAAAGGCCCCACCGGGTGCGGCAAGACGCGGTTTCTGGAGCACATGGCTTTCCAGCTCTCGCGGCCGCTGGTGACGGTCTCGTGTCACGAGGATCTGACGAGCTCCGATCTTGTGGGGCGGTTTCTGCTCGAAGGGGCCGAAACCGTCTGGCAGGACGGCCCGCTGACTCGCGCAGTCAAAGCCGGCGCGATCTGCTATCTGGACGAAATCGTCGAGGCGCGCACGGATTCGACCGTCGTCATCCACTCGCTGACCGACCACCGGCGCAAGCTTTCGATCGAGAAAAAAGGCCAGGAGATCGAAGCACACGAAGATTTCATGCTGGTCATCTCCTATAACCCGGGCTACCAGACGGTTCTGAAAGACCTGAAACCGTCGACCAAGCAACGCTTCATCGCCATCACCTTCGATTTCCCGCGGGAGGAGATCGAGCGCAAGATCGTGCTCAATGAAGCCGCCGGCGTTTCGCCTGAGATCGTGCACCAGCTCGTCGCCGCGGGCCGCAAATCGCGCATGCTCAAGGACCACGGCCTCGAGGAGGCCACCTCTACGCGCGCGCTGGTATACGCAGCGAACATGATGAACGCGGGCCTCGATCCGATAGCGGCGTGCCAGGTCGCGATGATCAATCCGATCACCGACGACATCGAGCTCTCCGACGCGATGATGGAAATCGTGCAGGCGCATTTCTCGGCCTGAAGCGCGCTAGCACCCTTGCACTCGTACTCGTACCTGCGCACCCAGCCGTCTCCTTGCAACGGGCGGGATTCGAGGATTGATCGCGCCGATGCGCGCCCCACCAGATAACCGCAGTGGCCAGACAGACAACGCAGACTACGATTGAGGATCTCCTCGGCGGGCTCAAGGATCAGAGCCCGGCCTCGCACCGCGAGATCGAGCAGGCGCTACCCGCAATCGAGCCGCACGGCGAAGAAGTCACGCTCTCGTGGCTTTCAGCGTGCCGTTCGCTTTTCGACTTCGATCGCGAGGCGGGCAGGGCTTTCGTGCGCGGCAGCGTCGAGGCCGAGCGCATCTCGGAAACAGTCCTGCCGTGGACCGGCCAGGCGCTCGAGTTCATGCGCTGGCGCGGCTCGTGGCGCGCGCTCGATGGGTTCATGGGTAACCTGCCGCGCGCTTTCGGGTCTCTGGGGCACGCGGGCGAGCGGCGCTGGGCCGAGATCGGCTTCGTGTGGTGCGCGCGCCAGATCGACAGCGGAGCGGCCTATTTCTCGACCCCCGTTCTCGACCTGTCCGGCAGGCAGGGTATTTCGGGCGTGGAGCAGCTCAGCCTGCCTGCCGAAGAGCTTTTCGAGGCGCGCAAGCTCATGCTCGCCACGTATCTCGGCGGCGCCATGCGTGTGCGCAATCTCCTGGGCGCGCAAGCCATCCGCCCGTGGGCGCTGCGCGGCGCGGACATCCTGCAGTCCGGTCGTGCGCGGGGCGAAGCGTATTTCAGGCTGGAGTCGGAAGAAAGCCTCGCGCTTCTGCTTGAGCACCTCCCGGGTTTCCGGCTCGTCGACCGCAACGCGCTGCTGGCGATGCTGCTCGACGTCTGGTTCGGCGGTGCGTTCGACCTGAAAGAGTCGACCTGGTCGCCGGAGAAAGGGCGGCCGTTTGTCGAAACCGACGGCCGCAGTCTGTACGTGCCCGCGGTGATGGGCAGCCGCGACGAGGCGATACTGGCCGTGTTGCACGGCGCGGGCCACATGCGCTACGGCACGTTCGATCGCGCGGGCATGAAGTCGATGTTCGAGTCGGCCGACATCGAGTTCCCGGTGTCCGGCGCCGTGTCGTGGGCACCGCTTTTTCTGCGCTACGGCGACGATGCACTGCGCTTCCAGCTCATCTTCGACCTGTGCGAAGACCTTCGCGTCGATTTCCGCGTGCAGCGCGCCGTCCCCAATTATCTGCAGCGTCTTTTGGCTACCGCGCATGCCGCGGGCGCGCGCCACCCGGAAACCGGTGCCTATTTCGATCTGGCGCTCTCCACAGTGGAAGGTGCGCTGCGCGCGGCGCGCGCGAAGGGCGGGCCCGACGAGCGATTCAGGCCGCTGCTCGACGCGGGCGCGACCCTCGCCGATTCGTATCGCATCGCCCACGCGCTATACGCCGAGGACACCCTGCCGCGCGTGGCGGATGTCGAAGCGATGCACGCCGCCTATATTCCCGGACGCGGACCCAACGCGACGCGTTTGGCGCATCCGCAGGAGCAGCAGGACGAGGATCAGCAAACGCAGGCCGGCGCCGAGCAGCAGTCCGAGCAGCAGGAGGAGGGGGAGGACGAAAGCCAGGCGGCGCAGAACGCGGAGGCCGGGGACCAGCAGGACAGCGCCAAGCGCGAGGAGGTTGCGGGCTACGGCGAAAGCAGCGGCTCGGCAACCCAGTCGGCGAACAAGGCGGACGGCGAGCGCGGCAACCGCGGCAACAGCGATAAAGGGGTGCCGTACCCGGAATGGGATTACCGCGAAGCACGCTACAAGCGCAACTGGAGCTGGGTGCAGGAGAAACGGCTCGCCGAGTCCAACATGGCCGAGACCCACCGCCTGATGAATCAATACTCGACCGCGCTGAAACGCCTGAAGAAAGCGATCCAGTCGCAGAAGCCCACGCGCATGGCGCCCAAGCTGCGCCAGCTCGACGGCGATGATATGGACTTGAACGCCGTGGTCAGCTATGTCGCGGAGAAGCAGGCAGGCCGCTCGCCCAAGGCCGACATTTA
>JBKJKJ010000395.1:0-27218 GCA_046597455.1 Burkholderiales bacterium | reverse complement strand
CGCCCCTGGGCGGCACGTGCGACCCGCGGCTGATCGACGCGCACGCGGGTCCCGTGCCGACCCGTGACGGATACATCTGCATCACGGCCACCACCAATGCACAGGCTTTCGCCCTGTTCGACGCGATCGGCCGGCCCGAGCTCAAGGACGATGTGCGCTTCAGCACGGTGCCGGCACGCTTCGCCAACGTGAAGGATTACTATGCCTGCCGGGTCGAGGCGATGACAGCGAAGACGACTGCGGAGTGGCTCGAGATCTTCGACAAGGCGGATATTCCCGCGGCGCCATACCACACGCCGGACAGCGTGCTCGACGACCCGCACCTGAAGGATGTCGGCTTCTTCGAATGGCGCGAGCATCCGACGGAAGGCAAAGTGCGAATGATGCGGCTGCCGAACAAATGGTCGTGCGGAAACCGCAAAGACTGGAATCCGGCGCCCAAGCTCGGCCAGCAGAGCGTGGAAGTGCTGAAAGAGATCGGCCTCGACGACGGTGAGATCGAATCGATGATACGCAGCGGGGCAACGGCGGACGGCAGGCTCGACGACGCGCGGAAGGCTTAAAGGCGGGTCGTTCGCAGCGGCATTGCTTTGGCGAAGCGCGTCTCGCAATGACGCAGTGATGCAGTGACGCAGTGATGCAATGACGCAGTGATGAAGTGATGAAGTGATGAAACGACGTGAGTGATGCGACTGACGTGCGTGTGGAGAAAGGCCGTCATTGCGAGCCGCGATAGTGGCGTGGCAATCCCGGAGCGTCCGACACATCGGTGGTGCGTGATCGTTGGCAACAACATCAGTAGAGGGCGGCGGCCCGCGAAGCCATAGTGCATGCAGCGCGGGGAAGCTAAAAGGAGGGTGACAACATGGTGACGCGTCTCGAGATTCAGAAACGCGAAGTGGTCCTTGGCGGCAAAGCGTTCGGCGACGCCGGCGCCTACGAAAAAATCATCGGCACGCTGCATTTCACCGCCGACCCCGCGCACCCGCTGCATCGGCAGATCACCGACCTCGAGCTTGCCCCTGCGAATGCGACCGGCCATGTGGAATTCTCAGCGGATTTCTATCTCCTGAAACCGGTCGATGCGGGCAAAGGCAACCGCCGCCTGCTGCTCGACGTTCCGAATCGCGGGCGCAAGGTCGCGATCGAGATGTTCAACAGCACGCCGCGCGTTGCGGATCTGACTACCCCCGAACACTTCGGCAACGGCTTTCTCATGCGTCACGGCTATTCGGTCGCGTGGGTGGGGTGGCAGCCGGATGTGCCGCGCCAGGACGGCATGATGGCGATGGACGTGCCTCGCGCGCAGGGCGTGACCGGGTGGGTGCGCTGCCAGTTGCGGCCGAACGATCGTGTCGACACGCTGCCGCTCGCCGACCGCTATCACGTGCCGTATCGGACCGTCGATCTCGAGGATGCGCAGGCGCGCCTGATCGTGCGTGAGCGCTCGGGTGCGCTGGCAGTGGAATTGCCCCGGTCGACGTGGCGTTTCGCCGACGCCGGGCACATTGCGTTGCAAGGCGGTTTCACGCCGGGCGCCATTTATCAGGTGATCTATCGTTCGGCCGATCCGGAGCTCGTCGGCCTCGCTTTCCTCGCCGTTCGCGACACTGCGTCGTGGCTGCGGTGGGCGCCGGCCTCGAGCGGCAACCCGTGCGCGGAGGCGCTCGATCGCGCGTATCTCTTCGGCGTTTCGCAAAGCGGACGTTTCATCCGTCATCTGCTTTTTCTCGGTCTGGACGAAGACGAGCAGGGCCGCATGGTGTTCGACGGGGTGATGCCCCACGTCGCAGGCGGCCGGCGCGGGGAATTCAACCTGCGATTCGGCCAGCCATCGCTCAACATTCACGCTTCGGTCGGAAGCCTGCCGCCTTTCAACGACGAGAGCGTGTTCGCAAAGCTGCGGCAGCGCGGTCGCGTGCCGAAGATCGTTGCGACCAACTCCACGCCCGAATACTGGAGAGGCGATGCCTCGCTCATTCATACCGACATCGACGGCAGCCGCGACGTCGAGCCGGCGGATTTCGTGCGCACCTATCTTTTCGCCGGAACCCAGCACACGCCCGGCGCGCTGCCGCCGCTGGCGGCGAACTCCAGCACCGGCGATCGTGGGCTGCATCTTTTCAACGTGGTCGATTACGCGCCGCTGTTGCGCGCGGCGCTCGTCAATCTCGACCGTTGGGTGAGCGATGGCGTCGAGCCGCCGCCGAGCGTCTTCCCACGCCTGGCCGACGGCACGGCAGTGGAGGCCGAATCGCTCGCCGCGTTCTATCGCACGATACCCGGCGCGCGTTTTCCTGACCGCATCGCAAAACCGCCGCGGCTGGATTTCGGTGCCGATATCGAGCGCGGCATCGCGGCCTATCCGCCGAAGAGCGGCGAGACTTACCGCAGCTATGTCTCGGCAGTCGATGTGGACGGCAACGAGATTGGGGGCCTGCGCGCGCCTGAGCTCGCGGCACCGCTCGCGACCTTCACCGGATGGAACACGCGCCACCCCGAAACCGGCGCGGCGGGCGATCTCATGTCGATGAACGGTTCGACGCTGCCATTTGCGCTCACGCGTGCCGACCGCGAGGGCAGCGGCGACCCCAGAGCGTCGATCGCCGAGCGGTATGCGTCGAAAGCTGCGTATCTGGAGCGTGTGCGCGAGACCACGCGCAAGCTCATCAATGATCGCCACGTGCTCGCCGAAGACCTCGAGGCCATCGTCGAGCGTGCGGGGAAGCGGTGGGACTGGGTGCACGCGCTGGTAAAATGACGCCCTCGCGGACTAGGCTAGGACGAGAAGAGGACGAGCATGAACATCGAAGCAACCAACTCCCCCGCCGCATGGACCGCAGCCGAACTCGATTCGGACAAGCGCTGGCTCTTTGTTTTCGACGATCAGGCACGGCGCGACATGGTCGCCGCGCTCGATAAAGCGCGCGATCCCGAAAAAACGCTGTTCGACTATCGCCGCGAGGATTTCGACTTGGGTTCGGCGTGGCCGATCCTCGAAGAGGCCCTGGCCGAGACCCAGCGCGGACGCGGTGTTGTGCTCATGCGCGGCCTGCCGCGGGAGGGTCTCGACGAGAAAGGTTTCGAGCTCCTGACGTGGGCGATCGGCCTGCACGCCGGTGTGGGACGGCCTCAGGGCAAACAAAGCCATTACATTTCAGCCGTGCGCGATGCGGGCCGCGCTTATCGCACCGGCACGGGCCGCGGGTATTCATCCAATGCCGAGCTCGATTTCCACACCGATTCGGCCGACGTGGTTTTCCTGAGCTGCTACAACAAGGCGGCTTCGGGCGGCATGAGCATCACCACGAGCTCGCTGCAGGCTTATCGTTGCATGGCGAAGGACCACCCCGAGCTGATCGAGTGGCTGCACGAGCCCATTCATTTCAGCCGCCAGGGCGAGCAGGCGCCCGATGAGGCGCCTTCGTATCCCCATCCGATTTTCGACGAGCGCGGCGGGCAGCTCTTCAGTAAATGGAACCGTAACCGCGTGACCTCTGCGCAGAAGCTCGAAGGCGTGCCGCAGATGTCGGCCGAGCATCGCGAAGCGCTGGAGACGTTCGACCAGTTGCTGCGCCGCCCGGATTTGACGCACACGATGTGGCTCGAGCCCGGCGACGTGCAGATCATCAACAGTCACGTCACGCTGCATTCGCGCACCGATTTCGTCGACCACGACGAGGCGGCGAAGAAACGCCTACTGTTTCGCCTGTGGCTTGCGCCGCCGGACGCCCCGCAGCTACCCGAAAGCTGGCGCGTGCTTTACAAGGCGGTCGAACCCGCCACCGTGCGCGGCGGCATCATCGGCCAGCAGCACGACGCGAGCCGAAAAGCGTTCGAAGCGCGGCAGGCTAAGGACCTGGGGATGAGGATCCCGGCTGGGTGAGGGCCAGGCGCTTGTGCCTGCGCCCCAGCCACAGTCCGTTCACGAGCCACGCGAGACCCAGCAGTGCGCCTGCGACGGCGACCTGCGTGAGGCCCAGGCCGAAGCTCATCAGGAATACGTAAGACCACGCACCCACCTGGTCGCCGGCGCGGTACACGACGGTGTCGATGAAGTTCTTGGTCTTGTAGCGGTCTTCGCGCGCCACCACGGTGTAGAGGACTTCACGTGTGGGGCGCGCGATCGCGTAGTCGCTGGAGCGCCGCACGATCTGAACGATCATCAGCGCAGCAATCGAGGGGGCCAGCGCGAGCGCGCCGAAAGCGATGATGGTGACGACCGGCAGCCACGCGAGCGCCCCGCCTACCCCCAGCCAGCGCATGATGCGCGCCGTGAGAAAAAGCTCGACGACCAGCGTGGCCACATTGACGGCGAGGTCGATGGTGGCGAAGAACGCGGTCTGCGCGCCGCGGTCGGCGAAGTTGCTGCTGGCGATGTTGGCCTGCTGGAAGTAGATGAAGGTCGACGTGATCGCGAACAGCAGCATGAAGATGACGATGTTCGCCAGGTAACCCGAGCGGAAAGCGTGCGTGATGCCCGACAGCACGCCGCCGCCGATTGGCGTATCGGGATCGCGCTCGTCAGGCCTCGCGTTGAGCGCGGCAGACAGCCGCGACAGGTGCCGCACGCACAACACCGCGACTTCCAGCAGCAATGCCGCGAGGATTAGCAGCACCGCGATGGGAATGTGCCTCGCGAGCGTTGCAGTCACCGCCGAACCGGTGATCGCGCCGAGGGTCGCCCCTGCGGCGATGAAGCCGAAGAGTCGCTTGCCGTCTTCGGAGCTGAAGGTGTCGACGATCAGCGCCCAGAATACCGATACCACGAACAGGTTGAATACCGAGATCCAGACGAAGAATGCGCGGCCGAGCCACGCCATGGCGGCGTCGCCGGCCAGGTGGAAAGCAGCGGCAAAAAGCAGGATCGATGAGGCGAAGAAGCGATAGGTGATGGGAATGAAGCGGCTGCGGGGGAGCGACTTCACCAGCGCGGCGAAAGGCACGTTCAGGAGCAGCATGCAGATGAGCGTGCCCATGAAAAGCCACTGCAGATTCTTTACACCGCCCGCAACACCCATCTGATCGCGGATCGGGCGCATCACGTAATACGACGAGAGCACGGTAAAAATGTAGGCCCACGCCCAGAGCAGCGCCGGAAGCTCCTGCCGCCGGACGGCTACGACCCGATTCAGAAGGCGGAAGAACACACCGCCGTTGCCCGGCGCGGTGAGGGCGGCGTTCCCCGGACGCTCGCTCACCGGGCGGTCCCGGGGCGCTCGCGAAGCGCATCCATCGCGGGCACTCTTGCGAAGAGTACGATGCCCGGAGCGGAACCCATTGCGCGCACAGATGGAAAGGCAAAGCGCCGACGGCGGGGGCGGGCAACGGGATAGGCAGGTACAAGCACAAGCGGCACGGTTTATGGATTCGTTATTCGCAATGGAGTGCGAAGATTATGGCGCACGCTCGATGGCGAGGCCAGCCGCGTGGGGGCATGCGACGCCGGTTCGCACGCCTTGCGGCTACACGTTAGACTGAAGGCACACCCTCGATAGCTTCAGCCGAACGTGCGCGGCAGCGTCGAGCACATGGCGGCGTCACTATACTGTTCCGCTATCGCAGCATAACGGAACGGTCTTGTGGGTTATAACATCGCCCGGTAGCATTCGACGCTCCCGGCACGGCGCCTTATCCGTCGAGCGGGCGACTTCCAGGAGAGCGGCTTGGCCAGACTGCAGGGCAAAGTGATGTTTCTGACCGGCGCGGGCGCCGGCATCGCCAAAGCGACCGCCAAAGCGGCCGTGAGGGAAGGCGCGAAAGTCGCGCTTATCGAAATCAACCGCGAGGCAGGACAGGCCGCCGAGCGCGAGATCCGCGAAGCCGGCGGCGACGCTCTCTTCATCGAGACCGACGTGACGCAGGACGACAGCGTGCGCCGCGCGGTCGAGGCGACGGTCGAGCGCTACGGCCGCCTCGACGTCATTTTCAACTGCGCCGGCGGTTCGCTGCAGGAAGACGTCCCGGTCCACGAGATGGATCTCGACGTCTGGCATCGCACGATTGCCCTTAACCTGCTGCACCCCTTTCTCACGTGCCGTCACGGCCTACCGCATCTGATGAAAGCCGGCGGCTCGATCGTCAACGTCACCTCCCACCTCGGTCTGATGGGCTCGATGAAGCCCGCCTATGCGGCGACCAAAGGCGGCATCATTTCGTTCACCAAGACGCTGGCCGCTCAATATGTGCAGTACGGCATCCGTGCGAACGCGATCGCGCCGGGCTCGGTGCGCACCGAGCGCCAGATCAAGTGCTACGAGAACAAGGACTTCATGCTCGCCGAGAAGCCGGGCCTGGCGGCGCGCGAGCGCGCGGCCATTCAGAAGCTCTATCCGTTTTCCAAAGGCGATTCGGAAGACATCGCGTCGATTGCGATTTTCCTCGCAAGCGACGATTCGCGAATGATCACCGGCACCACCATCGCGGCTGACGGCGGACGATCGAGCTATCTGAAAGTGTACTCGGAAGACTGAATCGCGGCGGGCGCGTTGCGCCCTCACACGCCGGACATCGCTCATCTCCGTCTCTGAATCTTCGCGTCGTTCCTCAAGGAGCACCACGACCATGTCGACACCCTCGGCACAGCGCAGCGACCGACACATCCCGTTCGAGGTCGTTCCCATGGATGCGGCCCTCGGCGCCGAGATCCGCGGCGTCGATCTCGCGCGTCTGGACGACGCGACGTTCAGCCTGCTTCACGCCGCGTGGCTCGATCATCTGCTGCTCGTCTTTCGCGGACAGTCGATGGCCGCCCAGAATCTGGTGAGTCTCGTCAAGCGTTTCGGCACGCCGGTAAGCTCGTCGAACCTGCACAAACGCAAGCTCGAGGACCGGATCGCTAATGAGTTGTTCAGTCTCCCGCCGGAGGTCACGGTCGTCACCAACGTGCGCGAAAACGGCAAGCCGGTGGGCATCCTCGGCGATGGTGAGGTGGTATGGCACTCGGATTTTTCATTCAAGGACGAACCCACTGCGGCGCGCATGCTGCTCGCCATGGAAATTCCCCCGGCAGAGCTTGGCGGCCGGACTTTCTTTCTCAACTGCTACGCCGCATACGATGCGCTGCCCGATGAGATGAAGAAGCGCGTCTCGGGGATGACGATCAAGCAGGCGAATATCGTCGATACGGCTATGCAGGTGAGGCCCGGCGCTACCCTCGACCAGGACATACGCCTCGTGCCCGGACCCAGCCATCCGATCATCTCGACCCATCCCGAGACCGGCGGCAACATGCTGTTCCTCGGGCGGCGGCACAGCGCGTATGTGAACGGCTGCAGTCTCGAAGAGTCGGAGGCTTTGCTGAACGAATTGTGGGCGCACTGCACGCAGCCACGCTTCTGTTATACGCACCAGTGGGCTGTGGGGGACGTCGTGGTGTGGGACAATCGCGCGACGCTGCACCGGCGCGACGCGTTCGATTCGCAGAGTCGGCGCGTGCTCTACGCAGCGCAGGTCGAAGGGCACCGGCCGTTCGAAGCGCCGGACGCATCGAGCCGCGCGCCGCATTCGCGTGCCGGCATCCTCCAGTCGACAAACGCATAGGCCGGTCCCCGAATGGAAACGCATTCATGTACGTGACTTCGCTGCCGCAGAACGCGGAGTTCGACTATGTCGTGGTCGGCGCAGGTTCGTCGGGCTGTGTGCTCGCCAACCGGCTGAGCGCCAGCGGGCGCCACCGGGTGTTGCTGCTCGAGGCCGGCGGCCTCGACAATCACCTCAACATCCACATCCCGCTGTTCGTTGCGCGGCTCCTCATGGACGAGCGCGTCACCTGGCCTTTCAAGACCGAGCCGCAGACGCATCTGAACGGCAAGCAGCAGCTCTGGGTGCGCGGCCGGGTGCTGGGCGGCTCGAGCTCGATCAATGGCAATCTTTTCTTGCGGGGCGACCCGGCCGAGTACGACAACTGGAGTGATGCCGGCTGTGCAGGGTGGGCCTACGCGGACATGCTGCCGGTGTTCAAGCGGCTGGAGGATTATCCGGAAGGGGACCCCGCCATTCGCGGCAGCGGCGGCCCTGTCGGCGTCACGAGCCTGCGCAATTTCGACGAGCTTTCCAATGCATTCGTCGATGCCTGCGAGCAGCAGGGCTATCGGCGCCTGGAAGACTACAACGACGGGAGTTACGAGGGCACGTTCCCGCTTCAGTACTCGACGCGCAAAGGGTTGCGCTCCAGCTCCGCCGTGGCTTATCTGCGCCCGGCGGTGAAAAGGCCGAACCTCAGCGTGCTCACCAACGCGATCGTGACGCGTGTCGTGATGTCGGGCACGCGTGCCACCGGCGTCGAGTTTTCTCTGGAAGGCAGGCCGCAGACGGTGAAAGCGCTGCGCGAAGTCGTGCTTTCCGCAGGCCCGCTCAAGTCGCCGCAGCTCCTCGAGCTTTCAGGCATCGGTAACGCCGACGTCGTTCAGAAGCACGGCATCGGCGTGGTGCACCATCTGCCGGGTGTGGGCGAGAACCTGCGCGATCATCCGAACGTGCGGCTCACGTACGAGTGCACCAAGCCGATCACGATCAACGACGTGCTGCGCAATCCGCTCATCAGGATGAAGGAAGGCCTGCGCTTCATCTTCACCCGTAAAGGCATGCTGACGATCTGCTCGGCAGCGGCGCAGACCAATCTGCGCACCGACGCGCAGGCGACGCAGCCCAACCTCGTGCTGCGCCTGCTGCCGGTTTCAGGCAAGGACCGTTACGCGCGCACTGCACGCTACGGGCTCGATCCCCATCCCGGTTTCACGATCGGCGTCACCCCGTTGCAGCCGCACTCGATCGGTAGCGTGCACCTGCGTTCACCGGACCCTTACGATCAGGCCGCCATGGACCCGCAGTACCTTTCGCACGAAGCCGACGCCCAGCTCTTCCTCGACGGCATGCGGCTCGCGCGCGAGGTCGCACAGCGCCCGGCGTTGCAAGGCATGATCGTGCGCGAGACCCGTCCCGGGCCCGGGCTGACCGACGATGCCGGAATGCTCGATTACATCCGCGACACCGTGCAGACGAGCTGGCACATGGTGGGCACGTGCAAAATGGGAGTGGGGGAGGACGCCGTTGTCGATCCGCAGTTGAGGGTTCGGGGCATCGAGGGTCTGCGAGTCGTGGATTCCTCGATCTGTCCGACGATTCCATCCTCGAACACCAACGCGCCTTCGCTCGCCATTGGCGAAAAAGGGGCCGATCTGATGCTCACCGCGGCGCGGGTCTAGGATCTTGTCGGACTTGCGACGCGACAAGCTCCTTATGCAAAACCGCCGGCCGAGTTGAAGTCGAAAACATGTTCTTGAAGCTTTTCGAAATCATATTTTGTGGACACCCGGCCGGTTTTGCTTTTAGCCGCCTGTCCCGACTGCTAAGTCCGGCAGGCTGCTAAGGACACGTCATGCGACTCACGCTCATCGTTTTGGCGCTCCTGCTCACCGCGGGCGCCGCGTCCGCCCAGACCACCGCTTTTCCGTCGCGGCCCGTGCGTCTCGTCGTGGGCTTCACCGCCGGCGGGCCGAGCGATATCGTGGCGCGGCTGATTGCGCAGCAACTGTCGGAGAAATTCGGCCGGCCGGTCGTCGTCGACAACCGGGTCGGGGCGACGGGCACCATCGGCGCCGATCATGTGGCGAAGTCCAAACCTGATGGATACACGCTATATCTGGCGAGCCAGACGACGCATGCGGTCGCACCGTATCTGTACCAGAAAGTCGGTTACGACCCGGTCAGGGATTTCGCGACGATCACGCTTTTTGTTCAGAACCCGCTGCTCGTCGTCGCGCACCCGTCGCTGGGCGTGAAATCCATCAAGGAGCTCGTCGCGCTGGCGAGAGCGAAACCGGGCGCCGTCGATTTTGCTACGGGCGGAATCGGTTCCTCGCCGCACATGTCCGTGGAGCTCTTCAAAAGCCTGTTCAAACTCGACATGGTCGCGGTTCATTACAAAGGCGACAGCGCCGCGACCGCGGATTTGCTTGGCGGCCAGGTGCCGGTGATGTTCGCGAGCATGGCCGGGCTGCTGCCGCATGTGCGATCCGGCAAGCTCAGAGGACTCGCCGTGACCGGCGCGAGAAGGTCGCCGATCGCGCCGGAATTCCCCACCATCGCGGAATCGGGCCTCGCCGGTTTCGAAGTGATCACGTGGTTCGGACTGCTCGCACCGGCGGGGACACCCGCCGAAATCGTCGCGCGCCTGCACCAGGAAGCTGTGCAGTCACTCGCACTCCCCCCTATCCGGGAGCAGATCGCGAAGCTCGGGATGGAAACGGTCGGCAGCACGCCTGAGCAGTTCGGTGCGTTTCTGAAAGAGGAAAATGCGCGGTGGAGCAAGGTCGTTCGCGACCTGAACCTGCGCGTGGAATAAGGACGGAAGACATCCATGATCGATCGAATCGAAATTTTCGTGACCGGCCTCTCGGCGCGGCTGCAACGCATTTTTTCCAGCGGAAGCTACGACACCGGGCCGGCCGAGCGCCTGCTCAGCAAGCCCGTGCTCGTCAAAATCTACGCCGACGGCGTGGTGGGATGCGCGCAGATCAGGCCGATCAGTCCGGGCCACTTCGTCGCGGACACCACGCAGAGCGTGGTCGCCGCGATCAAGGAAATCTACGGGCCGGCGCTTCTGGGTAAATCGATATTCGACATCGAGCCGATCAACGAGATGTTCGAGGCCAGGCTCGCCAACAATCCGGCCGCACGCGCGGTGCTCGACATCGCGTTGCGCGACGCGATGGGCAAGGCGCTGAACCGTCCGCTCTACGAGCTCATCGGCGGCTGTTGCCAGCCGCGTATCCCGCTCGAATGGTCCGTAAGCATGGCCGAGGACGTCGCGACGATGATCGCGGAATCGAGGCGCGCGGTCGACGAGTTCGGCATCCGGGTGCTGTGCCTGAAAATGGCGGACCGCCGCGGCATACGCCAGGACATCAGCAATTTCGAGGCGGTCCGGCGCGCCGTGGGCGATGACGTCATGATCGGCGTCGATCCCAACACCGGCTGGTCCATGTCGGATGCGCTCACCGCAATCCGTGAATTGAAAAAGCTCGGGCTCGGCTACATCGAGCAGCCTATCGCGCGGCGCGACCTGAAAGGGCTTGCCGAGATACGCCGCGCCGCGGACGGGGTCCCGGTGATGGCCGACGAGGGGCTGTTCACGCTCCAGGACGCGTACGCGCTCGCCGAGGCGCGCGCCGTCGACGCCTACTGCATCAAGCTCTACAAGATCGGCGGCATTACGCCGGCAAAAAAGATCGCGGCACTCGCAGAGGCCGCCAACATCCAGCTCAACTGCGGCGGGCTTGCGGTCCAGTCGCAGCTCGAAGCCGCGGCCGGCGCGCATTTTTACGCGAGCACCCCGGCTTCGCGCATGATGGGCGCGGCCGAGTTCGTATTCGGCCTGAACACGACCGCAAAGGATCCGATCTGTCCCGAAAGCGATTTCGTGGTGCGCGACGGTCACGTGGAAGTCCCGCGCGGTCCGGGGCTGGGGATCACGATCGACGAAGCCGCGCTGAAGAAGAACACGCTGTTATACGAGCAGGTCCGTTGAGGCGGCCCCGGCTCGAGCGCTCAGCTCGACTTTGCGAGAGATGAGGCACGGCAGCAACGGATGTAGCATAACGGCGGCCCGGGGTTTCGGGCGGCGATCAAAGGAACAACATGGCAGACAAGAGCGGGAACGCAGCTAAAGACACGCGAATCGGATTCATCGGCATCGGCAATATGGGGCAGCCGATGACCCGGAATCTTTTGAAGGCCGGCTGGAAAGTCACGGTTTACGACGTCGACGCGGAGAAAACACGGCGCTTCGCGTCCGAGAGCGGGGCTGCCGCCGCGTCTTCGCTCGCCGATCTCGCGCGCGGCTCGGATGTGGTGATCACGATGCTTCCGGACGGGCACGTGGTGAGGCGCGTGGCGCTCGGCCAGAGTGCGGGCGACGATTCGCTCGTCAAGGGCTTCGCCGAGGGGGCTTCGATCATCGACATGAGCTCTTCGGCGCCCGTCGGCACCCGCAAGCTCGGCGACGATCTGAAGCGGCACGGCATCTCGCTCATCGATGCGCCGGTGTCAGGCGGGGTCAAAGGCGCCGTGGCCGGCACGCTCGCGATCATGATCGGCGGGGAGCAGGCACTGGCCGAGCGATACGACAACCTGCTCGCGCCGATGGGCCGCCGCTTCCATGTCGGCGCGCTGGGCTCGGGTCACGCTGCGAAAGTCCTCAATAACTACGTGTCTGCGGCCGGACTCGCCGCTGCCGCCGAGGCGGTGCAAATCGCCCGGCGTTTCGGAATCGAGCCGCAGACGCTGGTCGATGTCATCAACGCGTCGACCGGGCGCAACAACAGCACCGAGAACAAGTTCGCCCAGTTCATCCTGAACGAGAAGTTCAATTCGGGTTTTGCGCTGGGGCTGATGGCCAAGGACTTGTCGCTGGCCATGGAAGTCGCCGACGCGTGCGACGTTCCCGCTGAGCTCGGCCGCGCGACGCTCGATCTGTGGAAGAAAGCCGAACAGCAGGTCGGGGGCGCCGCGGACCACACCGAGATCGCGCGCTTCGTCAACGAGCATTGAACCACTCACCACTCACCACTAAACATTCACCACTCATACCAAAACATATGAAACCAGAAATTCCGCCGCGCCTCTGGCCGGCAGACATATACAAGATGTTCAAGAAGCTCGATGTAAAGCAGGTTGCCTACGTGCCCGATGCGGGCCACACGCAGCTCATCCTCGACTGCCAGGCCGATGCCGGGATGCAGACGGTGTCGCTCACGGCCGAGCAGGAAGGTGTGGCGATGCTCGCCGGTGCCTGGCTCGGCGGGCAGCGTGGCGCATTGCTCATGCAGTCCTCGGGCGCGGGTAACTGCATCAACATGCTGAGCCTCGCACAGGAATGCCGCTTTCCGCTTCTCATGCTGATCACCATGCGCGGCGAGTGGGGCGAGTTCAATCCGTGGCAGATCGCGATGGGGCAGAGCACACAGAAGGTGCTGGAAAACTCGGGATGCGTCGTCCAGCACGTCGACCGCGCCGAGGAAGTGGGGGAGGTCGTATTCGCAGGCGGGCAGATGGCATTCAGCACGAGCCGTCCGGTTGCCATCCTCATCGGCCAGCGCGTGATCGGATTCAAGGATTGGAGCAAATAAATGGCTGATGAGAAAAAAGGAACGCTGGACCGGCGTGAAGTCGTCAAGGCCATACTCGACCGCCGTGGGGAAGCGCTGGTCGTCACGGGTCTGGGCTCGAGCTGCTACGACTGTGGCGTGCACGATCATCCGAATACGTTCTACCTGTGGGGCGCGATGGGCGCAGCTGCGATGACGGGTCTGGGGCTCGCGCTCGCGCAGCCGAAGCGTCGCGTCATCGTGATCACCGGCGACGGCGAAATGCTGATGGGGCTGGGCTCGCTCGCGACGATAGGCGCACACAAACCCGACAATCTGTCGATCGTCGTCATGGACAACGAGCTGTATGCCGAGACCGGCATGCAGGCAACGCATACTGCGCGCGGGGTGAGCCTTTCGGCGATGGCGAAAGGCGCCGGTTTTCCGGTCGCGGAATCGGTTTACACGCAGGACGAGCTCAATCGGGGAATCGACGCCGTCTATCAGCATAAGGGCGCGGTGCTGATTAACGTGAAGGTCAGCAACAAACGCTATCCCATGTCAATCCGGATGCGCGACGGTACGCATCTGAAAAACCGCTTCCGCGAAAACCTGCTGGGGCAGGCGGCGTTCGACTGAGCGCCGCGAGACGGCGCAGTGATGCCGTGACAGGGGGATGGGGTGATGGGGTGATGGGGTGATGGGGTGATGCGGTGATGTAGTGATGGAGTGATGTAGGGATGCGGTGATGCAGTGGTGTAGTGATGCGGTGATGCGGTGATGCAGTGGTGTGGGGGTTAGCCTTTCGTGGTGCAGCATCGCGGTAGTCCCGGTATCACTGCGGCTCGATACTCTCCGCAGCGCCTCCCTGTCGTGCAGGAACGAATGACCCACGTCGAAACCAGGAGAAAAGGAATGGACAAGAAGCTGATGGATGCAGGGCTGAAGGCGCGGCGCGAAGTGCTCGGGGATGAGTATGTGGACCGCGCGATGAAGAACGCCGACGATTTCAACAAGCCGTTCCAGGAAATGGTGAGCGAGTATTGCTGGGGCCTGTGCTGGACCGACGAGACGCTGTCGCGGCGTGAGCGCAGCGTACTCAACCTGGGCATGATTGCCGCGCTGGGAAAAATGCACGAGTTCGAGCTGCACTTTCGCGCCGCCCTGCGTAACGGGCTGACGAAAGACGAGCTGCGCGCCGTGCTCACGCAGATCGCGGTTTACTGCGGCATTCCCGTCGGCGTCGACTGCTTCCGTGTGGCGAAGCAGGTGATCGGGGAAGAGAAGAAAGCCTAGCAGCCTGATTCATGAGTTCGCTTCAAATTCCGTTTGTCCTGAGCCCTTCGACAACTTCAGGACAAGGAACGTCAACAGGTGCCGAAGTCGAAGGATGAACGACGAACAACGCCCTTCATGCTTCGACTTCAAAGTTTTACGCTCAGCACGAACGGACGGTGAAGAATGACGCGAACTTCAGAATCACGAGCGTGCGCCACGGGATCGCCACGTCGCGGTGCGACTCGCGATGACGCCCTTATCCATATGCGAGGCGGCTTCGCCTCCAACGTGGCGTCGGGAGAATGGACAATGACGTGTCGTTTGCTCATCCGGGTGCTCGGCGCGCTCGGCCTGGTCACGCTGGCGTCCGCAAGCGTCGCCCAGCCCACGCCGGGGCCGGGCGGTTACCCGGACCGCCCGGTGCGGGTGATCGTGCCGGTCGCGGCGGCAGGCGGCACGGACATCATCGCGCGCATCGTGCTCACGAAGCTGAGCGATGTGGTGGGCCGGGCGTTCGTCGTCGACAATCGGCCCGGCGCCGGCGGCCTGCTGGGCAACGAGATCGTCGCCAAAGCGCGACCTGACGGTTACACGCTGCTCTTCACCTATGCGGCGCACACCATCGTGCCTTTCATCTACAGCCGCAAACTGCCTTACGACGTTTACCGGGATTTCACGCCGATCGCGCTCGCCGGCCAGCAGCCGCTGTTGCTTGCGCTGAACGCGCAGGTGCCTGCGAACACCGTCGCAGAGCTGATCAGGCTCGCGCAGGCGAAGCCGGACTCGCTGAACGTCGCGTGGGCAACGCCGAGCAGTTCCGGCGCGCTTGCGGCCGAAGTGTTCAAGCTGCTGACCCATACCAAAATGGTCTCGATCCCGTTCAAGGGCGGCGCACCCGCCCTGACGGCCCTCATACAGAACGAGGTGCAGCTTATTTTCACGACGCCGCCGACGATCATGCCTCACCTGAAGAGCGGCAGGGTCAAGGTGCTGGGCACCTCGGGTAACGAGCGCGTGCCTTATCTGCCGGACGTGCCGACGCTCGCAGAGGCCGGCGTGAAAGATTTCAACACCGCGCCGTGGCAGGGCGTGCTGGCACCGGCCGGGACCCCTGCGCCTGTCGTGAACTACCTCTACGCCCAGATCGCTGCCGTGCTCAAAACGCCCGAAGTGAAAGAGCGCTTCGCGGGGCAGGGCACCGACCCCGTCGGGCTCGGTCCCAAGGCTTTCGGCCAGATGATCGAGCGCGAGCTCGCGCTCAACAGCCAAGTGATCAAGGCAGCGGGCATGAAAGCCGACTGAAGCGCGAAATGACTGAATTCGATCAGCATCGCCTGCCGCGCGCGGCCGCGGGCATGACCCGCCTCATGTACGACTTCGGGCGGGCCGCCATCCACACCCTCTCCACGGAGAATCGCAAACATGCCGCTACTGTATGAAAAGCGCGGCCACGTCGGCATCCTGACGTTCAGCCGTCCCGAAGTCCGCAACGCCTGGCACGAAGAGTATTACGAAGCCCTGCGGCTGCGGCTCGAAGAGGCCGAAGCCGACACCGACATCCGCGCGGTCATCCTGACCGGAGACGAAGCGGGTGGCGCGTTCTCCGCCGGGGCGGATCTGAAGAACCCGAAGACGCACACGCTCAACAATTCCGCGGAATTCATACTGAACCTGCCCAAACGCAAGCATCACGCTTTTCGGGTGATGGACGATTTCGCCAAGCCGCTCATCGCCGCCGTCAACGGCTACGCGGTGGGCATCGGCTGCATCGTGACGTATTCGTGCGACCTCATCGTCGCCTCCGAGCGCGCGGAGTGGCGGCTGCCGCAGGTGCGGCTCGGCATCCTGCCCGCGCAGGGCGCGCTGGTGCGGCTCGCGCGGTGGGTCGGCAAGGGACAGGCGATGCGGCTCGGCATGGGTTTTCCGCTGAAGGCGGACGAGGCGTATCGCATCGGCCTCGCGCAGTGGGTGGTGCCGCACGCCGAGCTGATGGCCAAAGCCCTCGAAGTGGCGGAACACATCGCGGGGCATCCGCCACTCTCGGCGCGTCTCACGCGCGATTCGCTCAACCAGGGGCTCAACATGCCTCATCTCACCGACGCGGCGCTGCTCGACCAGTATCGCTTTCTCGCGCTCGAAGGCACCGAGGACAAGAAGGAAGGTCACCGCGCATGGCGCGAAAGACGGCCACCGAAGTTCACGGGGGAATGACGGGTTGCACGCGGTGCGCTGATGTAGTGACGGAGTGATGCAGTGATGCAGTGATGTAGTGATGTAGTGATGGAACTGCATCGCCACGAAGGGATGAGCAATGAGGCTGAATACACGAAACGCCGTCCTGGGTAGCGCAGTCCTCGGGACGGCTCTGCTTACAGTCGGGGGCGTGCACGCGCAAAGCTATCCCGCGAAGCCGATCCGCATGATCGTGCCGTTCAGCCCGGGAGGCTCGCTCGATCTGGTTGCACGCATGCTGGCACGGACCGCCAGCCCCGAGCTGGGCCAGCAGGTGGTGGTTGAAAATCGCGCCGGGGCGGGCGGGACCATCGGCGTCGATCTCGTGGCCAAGTCCGCTCCTGACGGCTATACGCTACTGATCGTGCAGAGCAGTATTACCGTCAATCCCACACTCGTCCCGAAGACGCCCTACGATCCGGTGCGGGACTTCGACGCCATTTCCAAAGTCTCGTCCTACATGCTGTTCCTCGTTGCGCATCCGTCACTCCAGGTGCGCACTGTGAAGCAGCTCATCGCGCTGGCGAAAGCGCACCCGGGCGAGCTCAATTACGCTTCGGTGGGCGTCGGCAGTGCAACGCATCTGTCAGGCGCGCTTTTCAATCACATGGCCGGCGTGAACATGGTGCACATTCCGTACAAAGGCACCGGCCAGGTGATGCCCGATCTCCTCGGCGGACAGGTGGCGCTGCATTTCGGCAGCACGAGCGTCGTTCCGTATGTGAAGACAGGCAAGCTCGCCGCACTGGGCGTCTCGGGCGCGCAACGCTCACCGGCGCTGCCGCAGGTGCCCACGATCGCCGAGGCCGGCGTTCCGGGCTATGAGGTGACGACGTGGAACGCGCTCTTCGCGCCGGCGGGAACGCCGGTGCCTGTCGTGAACCGGCTCAATGCGCTGGTGCGGCAGGGGCTCGAGCAGCCCGAATCGAAAGCGATCATGGCCGCGCAGGGCCTGGATCCGACCCCGAGCACGCCTGCCGAGATGGCCGCGCTCGTAAAAAGCGAGCTCGCGAAGTGGGCGAAGCTCATCAAGGCAGCCAATATCAAGGCGGACTGAAGATCGATCGAGGAGAGTGCGATGAGCGAGACAACCTGGGACGCGACCACCGAACGCCTTGTCGCGTATGCCGAGCGTGCGCAATACGATGCGCTGCCCGCAACCACGATTCACGAATGCAAGCGACGCGTGATCGATACCTTCGCTTCCGCGCTCGGCGCGTACGATGAGCCGCCTGCGCGCATGGCGCGCGCGGTCGCCGGCCGTTCGCGCGCCCACGACGGCGATGGCGCGAGCATCTGGGGAAGCGATGTCAGGACGACACCGGAAGCGGCGGCTTTTGCGAACGGGGTCATGGTGAGATTGCTCGACATCAGCGACACCTATCTGGGCATCAGCCGGGGGCACCCCAGCGACGTGACCCCCGGCATCCTGGCGGCAGCCGAATCGGTCGGAGCCGACGGAAAGTCGGTCATCAATGCCATCGTGCTGGCCTACGACGTCTACTGCAGCTTCTGCGATGCGGTCGATATCAACTCGAAAGGCTGGGACCAGCCGGTATACGGCGTGCTCGGCGGTGTCCTGGGTGTGGGAAAAATACTGGGGCTCGACCGGGCGCAGATGGGTAACGCCATCGCGCTCGCGCTGGCGCCGAACATGGCGCTTGCGCAAAGCCGCCGCGGGCATCTCTCGATTTGGAAAGGGTGCGCCGGCGCCAACGCCTCGCGCAATGCCGTCTTCGCAGCCATATTGGCGAAAGAGGGTTTCACCGGCCCCACCGCGGTATTCGAAGGCGAAGGCGGCCTGTGGGACGTGATCGGGCGCTTCGAATGGCCGCTTCCGGAAAACGGCCGCATGATTGGTGAGACGCACGTGAAGAGCCTGCCGGTGTGCTACCACGGCCAGTCGGCCGTGCTGGCGGCGCTGGCGCTGCGCGCTCGCGTGGATGTCGCGCGCATCGAAGACATCCAGGTCGACGCGTATCGAACCGCTGTCAGCATGATGGGCGGCGAGCCTTCGCGCTGGGCGCCCACGACGCGTGAAACGGCCGATCACAGCCTTCCGTATTGCGTTTCGATCGCATTGCTCGACGGTGAAGTGACCAACGCATCGTTTGCCGAGTCGCGGCTGCGCGATTCGGCCGTCGCTAACCTGATGCGAAAAGTGAAAGTTCGCGAGGACGCGGCACTTTCGGCCGCCTATCCCGAGGCTTCGCCGGGACGCGTCAGTATCCGCATGATGTCAGGTGAAACCCACACGGTCGAAACGACGTATCCCACGGGCCACGCCAGGAATCCGATGGACGATGCGGCCGTCGAGCGCAAGTTTCGCGAGATGCTCGGCAGGCGGCGCAGCCCGCAGCAGTGCGATGCAGCGCTGCATGCGCTGTGGGCAATGGACCGCGCAGCCGATATCCGCAGCGTGATCGGGCTGCTTTCGGATTGATTCGAAGGCGCGCTCGAACGGTACGCCGCAGGTACGTCGCAGGGACGCTACAAAAGGAGGCAGGCAGTATGGTCGAATTCAAGACGATTTCGTACGAGGCCGTGACCGTGGGCGAGGAATTCAGGTCCGACGATTTCCTCATCAAGCCCGAAGACGTCGAGACTTTCGCGTATGCCGTGGACGACCACCATCCGTGGTATTTCGAAGACTCGCCATTCGGCGGCACGATTACCCATCCGGTGATGATGGGCAACCAGGCGCTGCTCATGCGCCACAGCAAATACATCGTGCCTGCGGGGCTGCACGCCAAGATGCAGTTCGAGTTTCTCGAGCCGATGCGTCTCGGCATGCGGGTGCGCTCGCACGGCAAAATCATCGACAAATACGAGAAGCGCGGACGCCACTACATCGTCACGCAGTTCGAAACGCGCGACGAGGAGACGGGCACCGTGCTCACGCGAGGCCAGTTCACGCAGCTCATATTCCCCGAGTCAGGAGTGCACCGTGAAACCACAAACCGCTAGCGCCGTCGAAGTCGGCGCGGCGCTGCCGACGCTGATCAAGACGATCGCGCACCGCCAGATCGATTGCTATTCCGGCGTGCGTCCGAAATCGATACACACCGATGCGGATTGGGCGCGCAAAAAAGGATTCAGGGATGTCCTCGCCCAGGCCCTGATGTCGACGGCGTACGTATCGCAGATGATGGTGAGTTTTCTCGGTGCAGGTTTCGTCAGGGGCGGCAAGATCTCGGTCTCTTTCATCAAGCCGGTGGTCGCGGGCGACACCCTGAGCGTGCACGGATTGATCACGAGCCGGGAGCCTGACGGCGAGCGCACGCGCGTCACGGTCGAATGCTGGTGCGAAAACCAGGACGGCATCAAGACCATGGTCGGCACCGCCAGCGGGCTGGAGTCGGACTTGCGCCTGAACGAGAGCCGGGCACCGTGACCCGATGACGACACCCGAACCGAACATCGAAACCGACCTCACCCGCCTCATCGCCCCGAAGTCCGCGGCGCTCGTCGGCGCCACCGATCACCCGACCTCTTTCGGCGGGCGGGTGTTCCAGCAGATGACCAGCTTCGGATTCTCCGGAAAGATCTATCCGGTGAATCCGCGCCTGAAGGAAATTCGGGGACTCCGGTGTTATCCGGGGCTGAAGGATCTTCCCGAAACGCCGGATCACGTCGGCATCATCGTCTCCACCGCGCGGGTGTTCGAGGTCCTGGCCGAGTGCGCCGAAATCGGCGTGCCATTCGCGACCGTGTACACCGGCGGCTTTGCCGAGATGGGCACCGCGGAGGGGCGCGAGCGCCAGGTGCGGCTCGTCGAATTCGCAAGACGCACCGGCATGCGCATCATGGGCCCCAACTGCAATGGGGTGATCAACTTCGTCGACGCTTTCGCGATGACCTCCACCGCGGCGATCAAAGGTCCGCGCGCGCCTGCAGGTAACGTCGGCGTGGTCAGCCACAGCGGCGGTCTCGGGCAGATCAACGTGATGTGGCGCGCGCAGGAAATCGGGCTCGGCATCAGTTACGAGGCGAGCTGCGGCAACGAAGCCGACCTCGATACGCTCGATTTCGCGCGCTTCATGCTTCGATCCGATACGACCGACGTGGTGCTGATGGCGGTCGAAGGCATCAAGGACGGCGAGAAATTCAAGGCCATCGCACAGGAAGCGGCCGAGCGCGAGAAACCGATCGTGATACTCAAGTTCGGGCGCACCGAAGCGGGCGGCCGTGCGGCCGCTTCTCATACCGGTGCAGTTACCGGCGACGACGACATTTACGACGCGATGTTCCGCCAGTACGGCGTGACGCGTGTCCACGAGTGCACCGAGCTTTACGAGGCGGCCGTGCTCCTGCGTCAGCGCCGCTGGCCGAAAGGCCGCGGCGCGGCTTCGGTGTCGCCGACCGGCGGCAACATCGTCCAGGTCGCCGACGCCGGCGCGAGCTTCGGCATCGGTTGGCCCGAATACGCGCAGGAGACGCAGGCCGCGCTGGGTGCTCTGATGCCGGGCTACGGCAAGGTCGGCAATCCGACCGACATGACTTCGATCGCTACCGGCGACCAGGCCCTGTACCGCAAGGCGCTCACCGCGATTGCCGAGGATCCCTCGGTCGATACGGTCGTGCCGATCTACGCCTCGATATCGAAAGCCGATCTCCAGCAAGGGGCTGATTTCGTCGCGCGCTGTCCGAAGACTGCGGTGATGCTGTGGGTCGGCGGCTGCACCGACGACGCCGGATTCACGGCGAGAGATTTTGTGAAGGCGGGCATCCCCGTATATCGCGATGCCACGCCGTGCATGCGTTCGGTGCGCGCGGCAGTGGATTTCGGCGACTACGTCAAAGCACATCGTGCCGGCGAGACGGTTCCGCAAAGGCCGGCGGGGCTGGACCGGCAAGCCGCGTCGGCGAAGCTGCACGCATGCGGGTTGAAGCTCACCGAGCGCGAAGCCAAGGCCTTGCTGGCGGACTATGGTTTACCGGTGACACGCGAGCGGCTCGCCGCCACGCGCGAGGCGGCGATCGCGCAAGCGCGCGAAATCGGCAGTGCCGTCGCGCTCAAGATCGATTCGGCCGACATCGCCCACAAGACCGAAGCCGGGGCGATACGGCTTGGCGTCGAAGGCGATGCGGCGGTCGAGGATGCCTATGCTCAGGTGCTCGAAGCCGCCCGCCGCTACGCGCCGCACGCGCGGATCAACGGCGTGCTGGTCCAGGAGATGGCGCCTTCAGGCGTCGAGTTGATGCTGGGCGTCATCCGCGACCCGGTATTCGGTCCTGTCGTTGCGGTGGGCTTCGGCGGGATCTATGTCGAAGTGCTGCGCGATATCGCGTATCGTGCAGCCCCGGTTACGCCGCAGCAGGCGCAGGACATGCTCGGTGAGCTGCGGGGTGCGAAGCTGCTCGACGGGATGCGCGGAATGGCAGCGCGCGACCGGCGCACGGTGGCGGATCTGATCGTGCGACTGTCGTGGTTCGCGCACGACTTTCGTGACGAAATCAGCGAGCTCGATATCAACCCGCTCATCGTCCTGGGTGAGGGCGAAGGGGCGCGAGTCGTCGACGCACTGATCGTGCGTCGCGCCGATGGACACTGAGCACTGAACGCCGCCGCGTTACGGTTTGCCGCGGATGTCTTTGGTGATCGCCGCGCGAATCTCGTCCTCGCCCAGGTGCGGAGCGAGCATGCGGATGAAGTCGAGCAGGAATTTGCGCAGGTAGGTGTTGGCGCGCAGCCGCACATAGGTGATGCTCGGTTCGAACAGGTGGCTGGCATCGCGCGCGCGCAAGGCGCGGTCGTGCTGCCCGCTGTAGGTGATGGTCGTCAGGATGGGGATTCCGAGGCCGAGCTCGACGTAGGTCTTGCTCACGTCCGCATCCACCGAGCCGAACACCACGTTGGGCTCGATGCGCGCTTTCCTGAATGCATCCATTACTTCTCGACGATCTTCGGCAGCACATAGCGCGCCATGGTGTGCGTGGTGCCGATGGTCAGGTGGCCGCCGCCGACGGCGTTGAAATCGTCACCGAGATTCTTCAGGTTGTTGATCTCGGTCGCGATGCGCTGCGCGATGGCAAGCGCTTCCTGCCCGGGCTCGGTCAGGCCGACGATGCGATTGCGCTTGCGCAGGAAAATCTCGAAACCGAGCTCCGCCTCGAGCATCTGGATCTGCTTGCTGATCCCGGGCTGAGAGGTGTTCAGCGACTCCGCCGCGGCAGAGATGTGGTTGCCGTGCCGGACGACTTCGCAGATGTAGCGCAGCTGCTTGAGGTTCATGCAGCGAGGATAGTGTGGCCGGTGAGGACGGGGAGTCTCTCGGCCCGTCCGGAAGCGGTGGACGAAAAAGATAACCGGGGTTTCCCCCGGTTATGCCCTTGCGGTGACTCGCGAAAGCGGCTTACTTTACTTTGACGAGCTCAACTTCGAACACCAGCGTCGCGTCCGGGGGGATCACGCCGCCGGCGCCGCGGCTGCCGTAGCCGAGGCTCGCCGGGATCGTCAGCTTGCGCACGCCGCCTTCTTTCATGCCCTGGACGCCTTCATCCCAGCCTTTGATGACGCGGCCGCCGCCCAGCGGGAAATCGAAAGTCTGTCCGCGATCCTTGCTGGAATCGAATTTCTTGCCGTCGGTCAGCCAGCCGGTGTAATGCACCGAGACCGTTTTTCCGGTGGTGGCTTCGACGCCGGTGCCTTTCTTGATCTCTTCGTATTTCAGGCCTGACGGCGTCGTTGTGGTTTCTGACATGGTTGCACCCTGCAAAAGTGTTGGTAGAAGCGAGCAAAACAGCATTAGAACTGCAAGAACGAGTTTCATCGATACCCTCCCGGTGCGCATTTTAATCGGCATTCGAGTCCGATGGGGACAGACCTCGAAGAATTAGCGGGGGGCCGGTGTGCCGACCGTATCCGTAACGCATAATACGCACCCGGATTCACATCAAAACGACGGCTGCTGCTGCTTGCGATCGCGCAATCTGCGCTGACTGCCGAGGCCAAAGCGAAAGGAGAGGAGGATGCGCGCTGTAATCCCGCGTCGCACGGTGCTGTCGACGTTGCGATGCCTGCTCGGTGTCGCGGCGGCCGCGTCTGCAGCACAGGTGAGCGCCGCCGAACCGGCGTTTCCGAGCCGCGCCGTGCGTATCGTGGTTCCGCTCGCACCTGGAGGCGGTACCGACAATCTGACGCGTATCATGGCGCCCAGGCTGAGCGAGTTGCTGGGCCAGCAGGTGGTCGTGGACAACCGGCCCGGCGCCGGCGGCCAGATCGGCACCGAGCTCGTTGCCAAAGCGCCTCCCGACGGGTACACGATCCTCAATGTCGAGAGCTCGTTCTCGAGCAATCCGAGTCTGTTCTCGAAGCTGCCGTACGATACGCTGCGCGATTTCGCGCCGATATCACTGCTCGCCATGACGCCGAACGTTCTGATCGTCCACCCCTCGGTGCCGGCCAAATCGCTCAGGGAGCTGGTGGCGCTGGGCAAGGCGCGCCCCGCGCTCTTCACGTTCGCGATGGGCGGCCTCGGCACGGCGACGCACCTGGGCATCGAGCAGTTCAAGGCGGCGACAAAAATCGATCTGGTGATCGTGCCTTACAAGAGCGGCGGGCTGGCGACGGCGGACGTGCTGGCCGGCCACGTCGCCATGCTTTTCGGCGGCACCAGCTCGGCCTCGGGCCTGGTCAGGGCCGGCAAGCTTCGCGCGATCGCCGTGACCGGGGAGGAGCGCAATCCGGCGCTGCCGGATGTGCCGACGTTCAAGGAGCTCGGCATGGATGAAGTCAATTCGGTCAGCACGTTCGGCTCGGTCGCGCCTGCGGCGACACCGAAGGAGATCGTTGCCACGCTCAACGGTGCAATGAAAAAGGCGCTCGATACACCCGACGTGCGCAAGCTCCTGGTGGCGCGAGGCTACGACATCGTCGGCAGCTCGAGTGCGGAATTCGGCGTGCGCATACGCAGCGACATCGCGAGGTGGGAAAAAGTCGTCAGGGAATCGAAAATCGCGAAGATCAATTAGGGTGATGCAGTGATGCAGTGATGGAGTGACGAAGTGACGAAGTGATGAAGTGATGAAGTGATGAAGTGATGAAGGGCTATCACCGCATCACCGCCTCACGCATCACCGCATCACGCCGTCACCGCCTCACCGCATCACGCCGTCACCGCCTCACCGCATCACTACATCACTACATCACTGCATCACCACAAACCATCACTTCAATCGGAGATCAGAAATGGAAGCCATCCCGAATTACACCAAGCGCCAGCTCATGGCCGGCAAAATCGCGCTCGGCATGGGGCTGCGCGCGGCGCGCACGGTCGATATCGCCGCCATCGGCAAGAAGTGCGGTTTCGAGTGGCTGTTCATCGACATGGAGCACAGCTCGATCGACGTCGACACCGCCGCCCAGATCTGCGCGGCGGCGCTGCCGGTCGGGATCACGCCGATCGTTCGCGTGCCGGGCAAGGAACATCACCATGCCTCGCGCCTGCTCGATTCGGGCGCGCAGGGTATCGTCGTGCCTCACGTCGACTCCGTGGAGGAAGCGCAGCGCGCGGTGTCGTACTGCAAATTTCCGCCGGTGGGACACCGGTCGATCGCGGGTTTGCAGCCGCTGTTCGGTTTCAACAACGTGCCGCCAAAGGATTTCGCGCGCATGGCGAACGACGAGACTCTGGTGATCGTGATGCTCGAAACGCCGGATGCCATCGCGCAGGCCGATGCGATTGCGGCCGTTCCGGGAATCGACTCCGTGCTGATCGGCACCAGCGATCTGACCGCCGAGATGGGTATCCCGGGGGAGTTCGACGATCCGCGAGTCGAGGCAGCGTATCGCACGGTGATCGAGGCGTGCCGCAAGCACAAGAAGTTCCCGGGCATGGGCGGCGTGTACGACACCCGGCTCATGGAGAAGTATGTCAAATACGGCATGCGTCTGATCCTGAGCGGAAGCGACACGAGCTTTCTGATCGCAGGCGGGAGCGAGCGCACGAAGTTCCTGCACAACGTCGCGTTGTAGCGCGACAGTCCTGTTTCGGACGTGTCGTGCGGCGGCAGGTGCGCGACGTACCCGCCGCGGCGTGTCACGCGGGCGCCTCTTCGTCGCACGGAACGTCGATTGCAAAGTCCCGCGCGCCATATGTCATCACATCTCCGACTGGCATCACATCTCTGACCTGCGCGATGCGATCAGGAACCGCAATTCGAGCGCTTCGGGCAGCCCGCCGCTGGATAGCGGCCGGCGGCTGGCTGGCCGTGTTCTGCGGCAGCGTGCTCGCCGCGTCGTCACCGCTCAAGGTCCCCGACACCATCGGGCAGCGCGTAGCCGCGTGCACGACGTGCCACGGCAAGGAAGGCCAGGCCACGAGCGACGGATATTTTCCACGCATCGCAGGCAAACCAGCGGCCTATCTCTACAACCAGCTCGTCAATTTTCGCGACGGGCGGCGCCATTACCCGCTGATGGCCTATCTCGTGGAGCATCTCACCGACCGCTATCTCGACGAGATGGCGAACTACTTCGCGGGGGTCGACCTGCCGTATCCGCCGCCCCAGATCACGAATGCGCCGCGTGAGATGCTGAATCGGGGGGAAGCGCTCGTGCGCCGGGGCGATACGGCGCGTGACATTCCGGCGTGTATTCAGTGCCACGGCCGGACGCTCACGGGTGTGTTGCCGGCCATACCCGGGCTGCTGGGGCTACCGCGGGATTATCTTCAGGCTCAGCTCGGCCACTGGAAGTCGGGCGAGCGTCGTGCGCACCCGCCGGACTGCATGGCGAAGATTGCGGCCCGGCTCACGCCCGAAGAAGTCGGCGCGGTGACGACGTGGCTGGCTGCGCAACCCGTGCCCGCCGATTCGCGGCCAGCCGCGGCGGTGCCGGACGCCCTGCCGATGACCTGCGGCGGGCTGCGTAAATGAGCGCGAGCGTCGGCGTCCCGCACGGCCCACCGGCAGCGACCGAACGGATCGCGCCGGGCCATAGGCCATAGCGAGTCGGCGTGCTGAAACGCATCGTTCTTGCAGTCGCCGTGAGCATCATCGCGCTCACGTTGCTCGTCGCGTATCTCAACTTCCGCGGGGAAGAGCGGATTGCCGACACCGCTGCGCCGTTTTCACCCACGCCCGCTCAGGTCAGGCGCGGCGAATATCTGGCGCGCGCGGGGAACTGCGCCGCCTGCCACACCGCACGCGGCGGGCAAGCGTACGCGGGTGGTCTCGCCGTGCGCACACCGTTCGGGACGGTGTACTCGACCAATCTCACGCCTGACCTGAAGACCGGCATCGGGAGCTGGAGCGCCGCGCACTTCTGGCGCGCGATTCACAACGGGCGCTCGAAGGACGGGCGGCTGCTGTATCCCGCCTTTCCGTATCCGAACTATACCCTGCTCACGCGCGAGGATTCCGATGCGATCTTCGCTTATCTGCTCAGCGTGCCGCCGGTGGTGCAGCGGGCCACGCCGCAGGCGCTGCGCTTTCCGTACAACACGCAGATTGCACTGGCGATATGGCGGGCGCTGTTCTTCGAGTCCGGCACGTATGAGCGCGATGCGTCCCGATCGGCCGACTGGAACCGCGGCGCGTACCTCGTGCGCGGCCTCGGACATTGCGTCGCGTGCCACAGCCCGCGCAATGCGTTCGGCGCCACGCGGGAAAAGCTCG
>JBKJKJ010000354.1:0-6169 GCA_046597455.1 Burkholderiales bacterium | reverse complement strand
CGCACGCGGTCGAGCGCCGGCATGAATATCAGGTGCGCGCGGTAACCGCCGGCCGCGGCCTGCCGCTCACGCGTGAGCGTCTGATTGATCGCCAGACCCTGCTTGTAATAGTCATCCGCGACCAGGCCATCGCTGCTCGCCCATGCAAGCCACAGCATGGCCACGCCGCCGAAGACGGCAAATGCCGGCGCGATCATCAGGAGCCAGGGCCATCGGTCCCTGTACCAGGGCGGAACATCCGCTCGTGTCATTGCCATATCGGGGGGCACCTCATGACATCGCCTCATCGCTTCACATAAAAACGGGATTTCTCGGCTGCGTGTATCGACGGATCATCTACGTCCTCGACGCGGATCACGATTTCGTTCGAGCCGGCCTTCACGCGCACGGGATCTGCGCGCAGGGTGAGCGTCACGCCCTGCGTGGTTGCGCCCGGCACTTCCACCGGCTGTTGCGCGATCACGGTCAAGCCTTCGACGCCGGAGGCGCCGATGGCATAGCGATGGGGCCGCTCGTCGGTATTCATGATCTGCAGGCGATACACGTTCTCGGTGAGGCCTTCGGGCGTGTCGCGGGCGAGCGCCGCGCGGTCGCGAATCACGTCCACCTTGAGCGGACTGCGCAGATAGAGTCCCGCCAGGAAAGCCCCTGCAAGAAGTCCCAGCAGGGCGCCGTAGATCAACACCCGGGGCCGCATCATGCGGCGCCGGACCGTGTTTTCAGGCACGCGTCCCGAGACTGCATTCTGGGTCGAATAGCGGATCAGGCCCCGCGGGTAACCCATCTTGTCCATCACCTGGTCGCAGCCATCGATGCACGCGGCGCACCCGATGCACTCGTATTGCAGGCCGTCTCGGATATCGATCCCCGTCGGACAGGCCTGCACACAGATCCCGCAATCCACGCACGCCCCGAGACCCGCGGATTCGAAATCGGCCGAGCGGGCGCGCGAGCCGCGCGGCTCGCCGCGCTTCTCATCGTACGTGATCACCAGTGTGTCGCGATCGAACATCACGCTCTGGAAGCGCGCATAGGGACACATGTACTTGCACACCTGCTCGCGCATCCAGCCTGCGTTGCCGTACGTGGCGAAGGCGTAGAACAGCACCCAGAAGGTTTCCCATGGACCCAGGGACAGCGCGGCGACCTGCGGAAGCAGTGTCCGGATCGGCGTGAAGTAGCCGACGAAAGTGCATCCCGTCCACAGCGCGATGGCGATCCAGATGCCATGCTTCATCGTCTTGAGACCGGCCTTTCTCGCGTTCAGCGGCGACTTGTCGAGGCGCATACGCTTCAGCCGCTCGCCCTCGACCATGCGCTCGACCCAGAGGAAGATCTCCGTATAAACCGTCTGGGGGCAGGCGTAGCCGCAGAAGAGCCTGCCGGCGACGGCCGTGAAAAGAAACAATGCCAGCGCCGAGATGATCAGCAGCGCCGTCAGAAAGATGAAGTCCTGCGGCCAGAAGACCGCGCCGAACACGTAGAACTTGCGCGCACCCAGATCGAAGAGCACCGCCTGGCGGACGTTCCACATGAGCCACGGCACGCCGTAGAAAACGAGCTGCGTAGCGACGACCATCATCACCCGCCAGCTCGCGAACCACCCGTGCACGGCGCGCGGATAGATCTTGCTGCGAACCTCGTAAAGCGCGCTCTCGAGTTCGGACGTCACCGGGGCCAGCAAGGATTTTTCTACGGCTTGCGTCATTTCAGCTATCGTTGGCGGTCAGCGGCAGGCGGTCGGAGCGGCTTTGAGAATGCCTCATCTCCCCGTCGCCTCGGCACGCATCACTTTTCCGCTTCCAGCCCCGCGAGGCCGTAGACGTAAGCGGTCAGCAGGTGGATTTTTCCGGGGTCGAGAAAATCCTTGTGCGAAGGCATCGCGCCTGTGCGTCCTTTGCTGATGGACTCGATGATCGAAGCCTCCGATCCGCCGTGCAGCCATATGGCGTCGGTCAGGTTGGGCGCACCGAGTTGCTGATTGCCTTTGCCGTCGGCGCCATGGCACGCCGCGCAGAGGCTGTCGAACTTCAGTTTCCCGCGATACGCACGAAGGCCGTCGAACGTCCGGCCAGCGAGCTTCAATACGTATTGCGCGACGTCTTTCACGTCCTCGGCGCCGCCCACCACAGCGCCCATCGCCGGCATGGCGCCGTTGCGTCCATTCTCGATGCTGGCCCGAATGGTCTCGGGCTCGCCGCCGTACAGCCAATCCCGATCGCGCAGGCTCGGAAAGCCGCGCGAGCCCCCGGCGTCGGAGCCGTGACATTGCGCGCAGTAGTTGAGGAAGAGCCGCTGGCCCATCTGGCGGGCTTCGGGATCCGCCGCAAGGGCCGCAATGTCCTGCGCCATGAACCGGGCGACGGCCGGCCCGTATGCAGCGGAAGCCTGCGCCTGCTCCGCCTGGTATTGGCCGCTCGAGCTCCACGACAGATAGCCCTGATAGCTGCCCAGCCCCGGATAAAGCACCAGATAGGCGAGCGCGAAAACAATCGTGGCGTGGAACAGCCACATCCACCAGCGCGGCAGCGGATTGTTCCATTCCGACAGGTCTTCGTCCCAGAGGTGACCGGTCGTGTCGAGCGTCTTGTCGCCGGCTGCGCGCCGGACCGACATCGAGTGCAGAAGAACGCCGCACGCGACGATGCTCACGACCGTGATGACCGCGACGTAGATCGCCCATCCTTCGTTGACGAAGTCGCTCACCGGTGCTCCCGCCTGCCGGGCGGATCGCCGATCGGCTCGCGCTCGTCTTCGATCGGGAGCCGCGCCGCGGCGTCGAAGCGTGAACGCTGGCGGCCGCTCCACGCCCACACGACGATGCCGACGAATACCAGCAGCATGACCACGGTCATCACCGCCCGCGCGATTTCGTAATCCATGCCTACCTCACGTTTCTCAGAACGGTGCCCAGTCCCTGCAGATAGGCAATGACGGCGTCCATTTCAGTCTTGCCGTCCACGCTCGCCGCGGCGGCGGCAATCTCGGCATCGGTATACGGCACGCCCAGTCTCTGGAGCGCTTTCATGCGCGCGGGCAAATCGTCGCTTGCGAGCTTCGCCGTCAGCCACGTATACGCCGGCATGTTCGATTCGGGGACGAGGTCGCGCGGGTTCATCAGGTGTACCCGGTGCCATTCGTCGGAGTAGCGCAGTCCGACCCGTGCGAGATCCGGACCGGTACGCTTGGAGCCCCACAGGAAGGGGCGGTCGTAGACGAACTCGCCGGCGACGGAGTAGTGACCGTAGCGCTCGGTCTCGGCGCGGAATGGCCGGATCATCTGAGAGTGGCAACCGCTGCAGCCCTCGCGGATGTAGATGTCGCGGCCGGAAAGCTGCAGCGCGGTGTAGGGCTTCAACCCTTGCACCGGCTGCGTCGTCGAGCGCTGGAAAAAAAGCGGGACGATCTCGACCAGACCCCCCACACTGATCACGAGTATCACCAGAATGATGAGCAGTCCGATGTTGCGCTCGATGATGTCGTGCTTGGATGTTGCGTGCATGAAGATCTACTCCGCTCCTACGCTTCGCTGCGGGCGCACAGGGCCCGCTTATGCGGCTTGGCGCCGCTCCTTTCAGTCACACTCCGCTCCTGCGCTTCGCTGCGGGCGAAAAGGGCCCGCTTAGGCGGCTCGCGCCGCTCCATTCAGTCCTGCTCCGCTCCTGCCCTATGCGGCGGGCGCAAGAGCACGACCGCTCTCCGGCATCGGAGCCAGGCCTGGGATCGGCGCCTCGACGGTCTCCCCGCCGGCCGCGGTGCGGTAGACGTTGTAGGCCATGACGATCATTCCAGAGAAATACATGAGTCCGCCGACGAGCCTGAACGCGTAGTAGGGATATGTCGCCTTTACCGCTTCGGCGAAGCTGTACGTGAGAGTGCCGTCGGTGTTGACCGCGCGCCACATCAGGCCCTGCATGACCCCGGCGATCCACATCGCAGCGATGTAGAGCACGATGCCGAGCGTGGCGACCCAGAAGTGAACGGTGATGAGGCGCGTGCTGTACATCTCTGCCCGGCCGTAAAGGCGCGGAACGAGGTAATACAGGCTGCCCATCGTGATGAAGCCGACCCAGCCGAGCGCCCCGGCGTGTACGTGACCCACGGTCCAGTCCGTGTAATGCGAAAGCGCATTCACCGTTTTGATCGACATCATCGGCCCTTCGAACGTCGCCATACCGTAGAACGACAGCGACACCACCAGGAACTTCAGAATCGGATCGGTGCGCAGCTTGTGCCACGCGCCCGAAAGCGTCATGACGCCGTTGATCATGCCGCCCCACGAAGGCGCGAGCAGGATGAGCGAGAAGATCATGCCGATCGACTGCGCCCAGTCCGGGAGCGCCGTGTAGTGGAGGTGATGGGGGCCGGCCCACATGTAAGTGAAGATGAGCGCCCAGAAGTGCACCACCGAGAGCCGATACGAATAGACCGGGCGTCCGGCCTGCTTCGGGACGAAGTAATACATCATGCCCAGGAAGCCGGCAGTGAGAAAGAAACCGACCGCGTTGTGACCGTACCACCACTGCACCATCGCGTCCTGCACCCCCGCATAAGCCGAATAAGACTTCGTCAGCGTGGCCGGAAGCGCTGCGCTGTTGACGATGTGCAGAACCGCGACGGTCAGAATGTAGGCCCCGAAAAACCAGTTCGCGACGTAGATGTGCGGGATCTTGCGTTTCATGATGGTGCCGAAGAACACCACGGCGTAGGCAATCCACACCACGGCGATCAACACGTCGATGGGCCACTCGAGCTCCGCGTACTCCTTGGAGCTCGTGTACCCCATGGGCAGCGTGATGACCGCGGCGACGATAACCGCCTGCCAACCCCAGAAGGTGAACGCCGCGAGCCGATCGCCGAAAAGCCTCGCCTGTGTCGTGCGCTGGACCACGTAATACGAGGTGGCAAAAAGTGCGCATCCGCCAAAGGCGAAAACGACCGCGTTCGTGTGCAGCGGCCGCAGCCGCCCGTACGACAGCCACGGCGCGAGATTGAGCTCGGGCCAGATGAGCTGCGCGGCGATGAAAACGCCTGCGGCCATGCCGACGACGCCCCAGACGATTGTCGCAATCGCGAACTGGCGCACGACCCGGTAGTTGTATGTCGATTCCCGCTGCATGCCGCGCCTTCAGAACGAATCTGCAGCGAATACTAAGATTCGGCGCGCAAGCCTGTTTTGATCTGGATCAAGATCGGGGCTCTGCGGGCGGCGCGTTATGGTATGGACGCCCGGCTCTCACGCTTCGAGGTCGCACGTTTCGCCTGAAGACGGAACGTCCACCCGCCAGCCGAGGCGCTCACGGATGAAGTCGGCGAATCCGAGCGCCGTCTGGGACTCGCCATGCACCACGAACGCACGCGCGGGTGGGCGCTGAAAACCTTGCAGCCATTCGAGCAGGCCGTCGCGATCGGCGTGCGCGGAAAGCCCGCCGACGGTATGGATCTGCGCGCGCACCTGAATGTCTTCACCGAAAAGCCGCACACTCTTCGACCCGTCGACGAGCTTGCGTCCGAGCGTGCCCGCGGCCTGGAATCCGGTGAACACGATCGCGCACTCGGGGCGCGGAAGGTTATGTCGGAGGTGATACTTGATACGCCCTGCATCGCACATCCCGCTCGCCGAGATGATGACGGCGCCGTTGCGGATCGAATTGAGCCGGATCGATTCGTCGACCGACTCGGTGAACCGGACCTGAAGCGCGGCCGCACCCGCAGTGCGCTGCCAGTCGAGGAGCGAGCGCGTTTCGCTGTCCACGCTGGCGCGGTGGCGCAGCGTGACTTCGGTTGCGCGCACCGCCATCGGCGAGTCGACGTAAACCGTGAAATCGTTGCCCATGCGCTTTTTCCTGACGAGACCGGCCAGCACGTGCAGGATTTCCTGGGTGCGTCCGACCGCGAACGCGGGAATGATGATGTTGCCTCTGCCTTTCCCCAGCGTCTCGACGAAAATACGTGCGAGCTCCTCTTCGGTCTGGGCAAGACTCTTGTGCAGGCGATTCCCGTAGGTGGATTCCACGATCACGACGTCGGCCGATTCGACAGGGCTCGGATCTCTGACGATAGGCCTGCCCTTCTGTCCGATGTCGCCGGAGAACACGACTTTACGCGGGGCCCCGCTTTCAGTCAGCCACATCTCGAGTATCGCCGAGCCCAGGATGTGGCCCGCGTC
>JBKJKJ010000248.1:0-2748 GCA_046597455.1 Burkholderiales bacterium | reverse complement strand
CGACACTAGCTCGCCTGCGGCTCGGCGGTCGTGCGCGAAGGCGCGCACGAACCGACACTCACGAACGAGCGGCGCAACGCTTCGTCAGGCATCCGACCGGCTAAGGATGGGACGGATCAGTCGTGCGCCGCGCAGCACGAACCGGCCGCAGGCGCTGCTTTCGCAACCGGCGCCGGCTCGTAGCGGTCGTGGTGGCGCACCCACTCCATCCTGTAGTCCACGTCGCGCTCGTCGCGCCCCTTGGGCATGAGATCCAGCAGGGCGTATGTGCCCATCATCACTTCCAGCCCGCGCCCGTAAGTCGAGTAGGTATGTAACACATCGCCCGCGTCGTCTTTGTGGAACACGCTGATGCCGGGTGCTTCCTCTACCGGGAAGGTCTGCATGCCGTAGTTGTAACAGACCTCGCCTCCGGCCAATTCGTCCGGCGTGAAGCTGACGCCGAAGTCGTGGTTGAAGTCGCTGGCAAACGAAGACACCCACCTGAACTGCCAGCCCATGCGGCTGCGAAAGCGCTCGATCTCGGCCAGTGGTGCGCGCGAGACGGCCAGCAGCGTGACGTCGCGATGCGCCAGGTGGACGTTCATGCCGTCGATGTGGTCCGCCATGAAAGAGCAGCTCGGGCAGCCTTGCTCCCACCCCGGGCCGAACATGAAGTGCTGCACCAGCAGTTGGCGGCGACCTTCGAAAAGCGCGGCGAGCGGGCGTTTGCCCTCGGGCGTGTCGAAGACGTAGTGCTTCTCGATGCGCACCCACGGCAGCGCACGGCGTTCGAGCGCGATCTCATCACGCAGGCGCGTGAGCTCCTTCTCGCGCGCCAGCAGCGTCTTGCGCTCGGCAATCCATCGCTCGTTGGACACGACGGGATGGTCAGCGGTGGTCGGTTCGGCAGTGACTGTAGTCATGGTGTGCTCCTCGTAATTACGATTGTGCTTTTATCGGACGTCGCACCGCGCGCACCTTGCCGCTCGCGCCGCCGCCGCAGTACAGAAGCGCTCCACCGTCGGACTCGAGCCCGCTGACGCCGGTTCCGCTCGGCATCGTCAGCCGCTCCAGCACCGCGCCGCTCGAAGGGTCGATCCGGCGGACATCGCTCTCGTCGGCTTCCCACGTCCCATGCCACAGCTCGCCTTCGACCCAGGTCACGCCGGTGACGAAGCGATTCGATTCTATGGCGCGCTTGACCGCGCCGGTCTCGGGATCGATCTCGAGGATTTTGCGTTCGCGGTATTGCCCCACCCACAGACTGCCCTCGGCCCACGCGAGCCCCGAGTCGCTGCCGTGGCCGGGCGCCGGGATCGACGCCACCACGTCGCCGGTGGCCGGATCGATCTTGTCGATTCGCGCCTCGGCGATCTGGTAGAAGTGCGTGCCGTCGAAAGCCGTGCCGGCGTCGCACGCGCAGTCGAGCGTGCGCGTGGGCTCGCCGCTGTCGGGATCGAAGGCGATCAGCTTCGCACCGGTCGCGGCCCAGACGCGGCTGCCGTCGTGGGTGACGCCGTTGATGCGGTCGGCGCCGGGGTAGGGGCCGTACTCGCGCACGATCTCGGCCGCGTGGGTTGCCGGTGTCCGGGTTCTGTCTTTGACTGTCATGGATTTCATTAGGGGTCCTTGTGGCATGTTCATTGTCGGCGCTTTCCGTTCGCCCCGGACTTGTCGAAGGGCGAACGGCGCTGCAGGACAACTCTACTCAGGCGTGAGCGCAGCGGGGAGTAACAATATCGTCGTGAATTCGGCCGGCGCTATGGTCATTGCGGAGGTAGCATCGCATGACCTAGTATCGGACGATGCTGTTGCGGTTTCACGGCCCTCTCAGCCGGATGAACAAGGAACTCCCCATGATCGGCTTTCGTGCGTTGCTCGCAGCCACCGTGCCCTGCGTGCTGCCGGCACTTTTTCCGGGCACCCCGGCATGGGGCGCGTTTCCGGAGAAGACCATCCGGCTGATCGTGCCTTCGCCACCCGGCGGCGGCAACGACGTGATGGCGCGCCTGGCAGCCCAGAAGCTGACCGAAGCCTGGAGCAAACAGGTGGTAGTGGACAACCGGCCGGGCGCCGGGGGCGCCATCGCGTTCGAGCTGGCGTCGCACACGGAGCCGAACGGCTACACGCTGTTGCTCGCCAGCACCAACTTCACGGTGCTCCCTGAGATCACGAAGGTGAGCTACGACCCGATCAAAGACTTCGTGCCCGTTTCTCTGATGGCCAGGTCGATGAATATTCTCCTCGTGCATCCCTCGGTGCCGGTAACCTCGGTGAAGGAACTGATCGCCTTTGCGAAGGTAAGACCGGGCAAGCTCAACTACGCCACCAGTATCGCGACTTCGGTGCATCTGGCCGCCGAGTTGTTCAAGGCGATGGCCGGCGTGAACATCGTGATGGTTTCATACAAAGGCATGGGGCCGGCCCTGGCGGATCTCATCGCCGGCAACGTGGATCTGGCCTTCAGCAATCCCGCCGCGTCCTTTGCATATGTGAAATCGGGCCGCCTGCGGGCGCTGGCCGTGACCGGCGAGCATCGCTCGGTCATGCTGCCGGACGTGCCGACGGTCGCGGAGGCGGCGATCCCGGGATTCGAGGCGAGCACCTGGTGGGGCATCGTGGCGCCTGCCCGGACGCCGGGCGCCGTCGTGAGTGAGATCAATCGGGAGCTCGCGAGTGCGCTCTCGAACGGTGAAGTAGCGCGCCGCATCGGCGCCCTCGGTGCGGACGTGGTCGGGGGGCCGCCGGAGCGGCTTGCCGAGCACC
>JBKJKJ010000243.1:0-4513 GCA_046597455.1 Burkholderiales bacterium | reverse complement strand
GAACGCCGCGCGGGCTCGTCCAGCCCCGATGACGTAGATGCAATGAATCCGAAGCCGCGCTGACGGCGTACGGGCCGGTGACCTGGTACGCCTGGTGGCTGGCGGCGCTGTCGTTCTACGGCGCGGTGATCCTCTCCTTCGTCGGCGCGCTGCATTGGGGTTATGCCGTCAGCCGCGGAACTCACGGCGCGCACGCGTGGCTGCAATACGGCTTCGGCGTCGCGCCGGCGCTGGCGGCGTGGCTGTCGCTGCTGCTCCCGGTATGGACGGCGCTCCAAGTGCAGGCGGGTGGGCTTGCGCTCGTCTACGCGTTCGATCGCGGCATGGCGCGCGGCGACGCGCTGCCTACCGGATTCCTGCGGCTGCGCGCCGCGCTGACCGTGATCGCCGCGGCATCGCTCCTGTTCGCGAGCCTCGTCTGAATTCGTTTCCGCAAGGCGGCCTCGCCGTCGTCATCGGCGCGAGCGGCGGCATCGGTGCCGCGCTTCTGCTGGCGATCGGCTGTAGCGGCCGGTTTGCGGCGACGATTCCGTTCAGTCGCAACAGCACACCCGCGCTCGACTTGCGCATCGAGTCGAGCATCGCCGACTGCGCGCGGCACGTTGCGAGTATCGGCGTGCCTCGCCTCATCGTCGATTCGACCGGTATCCTGCACGGCGAAGGGTTGCAGCCCGAGAAGAGCTGGCGCGAGTTCGACGCGCAGAAGCTCGCCGATGCCTTCGCTGTCAATGCCATTGGCCCGGCCTTGCTCATGAAGCACTTTCTGCCGCTGCTGCCGCCGGAAGGCAAGTGCATGTTCGCCACCCTGTCGGCCCGGGTCGGCAGCATAGGCGACAACCGGCTGGGGGGCTGGTACGGTTACCGGGCTTCTAAGGCGGCGCTCAACCAGTTTGTTCGGACCGCGGCGGTGGAGCTCAGGCGCCGCCGCCGCGAGGCGGTGTGCGTCGCGCTGCACCCGGGCACCGTCGATACGCGCTTGTCTTCGCCTTTCGGCAAGTCGGGCCTCGAGGTGCAGTCACCGGAAGACGCGGCGCAGCGCGTGCTTGCGGTGATCGATCGCCTGGGCCCTAGCGAATCCGGCGGCTTTTTCGACCACCGCGCCATTCGAGTGCCATGGTGAGTCTCGGCGCGACATGCGGCGCGGTGCGACCGGCGGTTCAATCGCGGCGATCCGCGGTGAGCGTGCCGACCACTTCGAGCTCGCCCTTTGCGCCGCGGCGCACCACGACCATTTCCCCGGAGTCGGGTTGGGCGCCGGTCAGGGCGGTGATGTTGACCTGGTGCGTGACGAGCACCGTGGGCTGCGACAAGTCGCGCTTTGCGAGCCAAAGCCGCAGCGCCCGGTTTTGCGCGGCCTCGTCGCCCTGCTGAAAAAACGAATTGAGCGCGGGCAACGGCTCGATGCCGCCCAGGTCCAGCAGCTTCGCCGTTTCGGTCGTTCGGCACCACTGGCTCGCGAAGACCTGCGCAGCGGCGATGCCGTTTTCACGGAATCGCGCGCCGATGCGCTGCGCCTGATCGCGTCCAGCGGGGTCAAGGTTGCGCTGAGTCGCACAGTCGCCGAGCCGAAAGTTCGCGGGGTCGCCCGTCCCGGGCGCACTCGCGTGGCGCACCAGCACGACGTGTCCGCCCGATTTCACCGCACGCCACAGCGCGTTCTCGTCGGCGGCCGCAGCGGCGTTCGCCGTAGCAGCGGCGAGCAGCAGTATGAAGGTCGTAAGCAGCCGGCGAAGCAGGTGGATCATGCGTATCTGGCTTCGGCTACCTGTTCTTCCGAAATTCCGTGACAGTGAATACCAGCCCGACGATCACCATCAGGAAAACGAAAATGCCGGCAATGAGAAGATCGGCGTCGGTCATGATTTTCGTCCGAGCAGTGCGATCAGCTTGAAGTAGATGCCGAATCCGAAGATCGACGGAATCCATATCGCCGTGAAGATCGCCTGCTCGCGATCGTGTACGACGAACCAAAGATACGCGGAGATGAAGAACGAGATCATCACCGCCAGCAGAATGAAGTAATCCGATTTCCTGAACATGCATGCCCCCCAAGTTTTACTTATCCAGATATTCCAGGTAGCCGTAGCCGACCGCGCTCAGCAGACAGCCGGCGATTGCGAGCGAACCGATGACGCGTATGCCAGATGACAGGCCGATCGCAAACACATCCAGGTCGAATGCGTTCGCGACGCCGAGCAGCAGGGCCGCGCAGCCGATAAATGTCAGCGAGTTGCCGGCGAAAACGAGCAGTTTGCAGACGAGTTTCTGCGACGAGATCTCTACTGCCACCGATCACACCGGTTTCTTCGCCCATGCGCTGCACCAGCCTTTGGCCGCGACGAGCTTGCCGCCGAAAGCCGCGCACGGCGCCCATGCGTCGCTGCCCTTGCCCTGGAACAGCGCACAGCCCGCACACACCTGTCCCGGTGCGTACTTCGGAAATCGCGCTTTGTCGACCTTGCCCGCGTCGTGTCGGTAGCCGAGCGCGGCTGCGGTAGGGTCGGACTCTTCGAGGCGCGCGGGCTGTGCAAGCGCTTGCCGGGTGAGGACGGCAGCGCCGGCCACTGTGACTGCGGCCGTTTTGATGAACGTGCGACGGTTCGACATGCGGGAGCTCCTTCGGGGTTTCGAATCGGCGGGAGTGTTCGACTCCGGCCACCGCGGGAGGGACCCGGCTATACGCTGGGAGTTACAGGAATTTTGCGGGCGCGCTTCGGCGCGCGGGGGAAGCGGCGAGGTTCAACGCCGACGCAAGGGCTGCGTCGTCACCATTTTTCCCGGCAGGCGCGCTGCGGCGACGCGTGCGCTCGGCGCGGAAGCCTTACCGGGGGTCTTTCAGCGGATCGAAACCGGGCTCGATCCGCACCTGCTCGCGCTGCATGCGCTGGAATATGCGCGCGCTGAACCCGTCGTCCGGCGTGCTGTTGCCGCGCAGCACGTCGCCGACGAGGCCGAAGACGGTGTAGCGGTCGCGCAGCCGGGCATCCGCGGCGGCTTCATCGAGTGCCGGTTTGACTTCGGCGGCGTCGAGCTCGCCATCGAGCAGCAGAGAGACTTCGAGCGACATGGCTACCACCTCCGGTTTCGTTGCGGGCCGAGCACCGGTTCGAGGCGCTTGGCAATGAACTCGCGTGCCCGAAAGATGCGGGTGCGCACCGTGCCGATTGGAACCGAGAGCATGGTCGCGATTTCCGCGTAGGGTTTGCCCTCGACCTCGTAGAGCATCAGCGGCTCGGCGAAGTCGGGCCGCAGCTTCGCCACCGCCTGCTCGACCGCCTCGGCGATCTGCTTGGCGATCAGGGTGCGCTCCGGCTGTTCTCCATCGGAGACACCCGGCTCGAACGCTTCGCCCCGTTCCTCCGCGTCGTCGTCACCCAGCATGACTTCGTGCGGGGCACGCTTCAGGTGGCTCAGCGCGCAATTGGTCGCGATGCGATAGAGCCAGCTGTAGAAGGCGCTGTCGCCGCGGAAAGAGCCGAGTCCGCGGTAAGCACGAATGAAAGTCTCCTGCACCACGTCCTCGACATCACCAGACGCTTTCAGATAGCGCGCCACGTGGCGTGCCACGCGGCGCTGGTACTTGACGACGAGCGCTTCGAACGCCCTGGCGTCGCCTGCCTGCGCCAGTCGTACGAGCTCTGCGTCCTGATCCGGTCGTTCGATCACGCGGCAAGGATACGCAGGCGGTGTAAGCCGCGCAATCGACTCATCCAGAGACTCGATCGAATCTTTCCGGTTTCAACTATTTTTCGACACGCGGCTGCGAAAAACCTGTAACCGGCCGGAACGCGCGCGGTCCCATCGCGCAGTGCTGCCCGTGTCGGGCACACGACCTCTTTCCCCCCCACAGGAGTCATTCATGAAAAAGTTCTCCCGTATCATCGCCGGCGTTGCGCTGGCTGCTGCCGCCTCTCTTGCTTTCGCCGCCGACATCGTCGAGACAGCGGTGTCCGCAGGCCAGTTCACGACGCTCGTGACGGCGCTGAAGGAAGCCGACCTCGTCGATACCCTGAAAGGCAAGGGGCCGTTCACCGTGTTCGCACCCACTGACGAAGCGTTCGCCAAGCTGCCGCCGGGCGCACTGGACGCGCTGCTGAAGGACAAGGCGAAGCTCGCCGCTGTGCTCACCTATCACGTCGTGCCAGGTAAAGTGATGGCCGCGCAGGTGAAGCCGGGCCTGGTGAAGACGGTGCAGGGCGAATCCCTGATGGTCACCGCCAGCAACGGCGCCGTGATGGTGGACAACGCGCGGGTCGTCAAGACCGATATCGCGGCGTCCAACGGCGTCATCCATGTCATCGATCACGTCATCGTCCCGAAGTAAACGACGACGCGCGGGGGGGTGTCGCGGTGCGAGCGCAACCGGATGGCTGATTTGCGGCTACGCGGTCCCTATTCGCGCACTGTGGGAGCTTTGAGCATTCACATCACGTTCGACCCACACAGGCAGGAATAGGGAAGGACACACTCGATCTGGGCCAGGTCACGGGGAAGCGTGGCGCCTCACCCGCGC
>JBKJKJ010000158.1:0-20526 GCA_046597455.1 Burkholderiales bacterium | reverse complement strand
GGCCGCAAGGCGAGGCTTACATGAAGGGCGGAGCCTCGACCTGGATTACCGGTTCGTACGATCCCGAGCTCGACCTGACGTACTGGGGTACGAGTAACGGCGGGCCGTGGGGCGCGAACTGGCGGCCCGGTGACAACCTGTGGGTGGCCTCGGTGATTGCCATACGCCCGAAGACCGGCGAAATCGCCTGGCACTACCAGTGGACGCCGGCCGAGACCTACGATTTCGACGGCAACAACGAAAACGTGCTCGCCGACATCACGATCGATGGTCAGAAGCGCAAAGTGCTGATGCACGCGGACCGCAACGGTTTCCTTTACGTGCTCGATCGCACCAACGGCAAACTGATTTCCGGTAATGCTTTCGTCAAAGTGAACTGGGCCAAGCCACGCATCGATCCGGCAATCGGCAAGGTCGAAGAGACCGAAGTCGCGAAACGCCTGCGCGCCGGCGAGAAAGTCGAGCTCCAGCCGCGATGGACCGGCGGCAAGAACTGGATGCCGATGTCGTTCAATCCGAAAACCGGCCAGGTGTACCTCGCGATGCTGGAAGAGACCGCCATCTATCAGATCAACAAGGAGATGCCGGCGTACAAGTCCGGTGAGCGCTACACGGGGGTCACCAACACCACCGCCCCGCGCAAACCAGAGGAAGGCGGCTATTTCGGTGCACTCGATCCGCTGACTGCGAAGCCCAAGTGGAAAGTCAAAATCGATGGGCTGCCGAGCTGGTCCGGCACGCTCAACACCGCGGGCGGGCTGGTTTTCAGCGGCAAGCCGACGGGTGAGTTCATCGCGATCGACCAGGACACCGGAAAGATCGTCTGGCAGTTCCAGACGAGCTCCGGCATTAACGCCCAGCCGATCACGTATACCTACAAAGGGCGCCAGTACGTCAGTGTTCTTTCGGGTCTGGGTGGCGGCACTTCGGCAAGACGGGACACTGCAGGCGTGGTTTCGCCCGGCGGATCGGTGTGGACTTTTGCCCTGATGCCCGAGTAGCGCCTCGACGATCGTTCATCTCCAGTCGGCAGGGGCGGTGCGGAACGAGGCGCATGCTTCGTTCCGCACCGTCCGGCGGCGCCTTCATCGCGTTCACGGCCAGGCGCGGCGGGTCGGATTGGACCTTCGCTCTGCTGCCAGACTAAACTCGTTCAATCAACTTTCAATCAGGCGATTCGCGGGTGCAAGCCGGCGTGTCACGCACCAAGATGAAAAAAGCTATCTGTATTGCAGTTCTGCTCTCGTGTTCGACCATCGCTTCGGCGGAACAGGATGAGACGCCGGGTCCCGATCAGATCAAGAAAGGCGCGGCGCAGTATGCCCAGACCTGTGCGCCCTGCCACGGTCCGCGCATGGCCGATCCGGAGGGTGCTTTCGACCTTCGCAAGTTTCCGCACGACCAGAAGACACGCTTCATCAACTCGGTGACGAACGGCAAAGCCAGCATGCCGCCGTGGGGCGGGCTGCTCAAGCCCGACGACATCGAGGCGTTGTGGGCTTATGTGATCGCAGGCGAAAAAAAATAAAACAATAAGCAGGATCGAGACGAGGGGGGAGCGATGGGTGCACGCGCGCTGGCGCTGCTGGGGCTGTACGCGGGCTGTTCGTCGGCCGCGGAGAATCCGGCTGCTCGTATCGAGCTGCCGGCCGTCAACGTCATTTCGACCACGCCGCTGCCGGGCCTCGGCGTTCCGCTCGCACACGTGCCGGCGAACGTTCAGGCCGCAACGAGCGAGCAGATCGAGCTTCGGCAGGCGCTCGATCTGTCGGAATTTCTCGAACGCGCTTTCGACAGCGTGAGCATCAACAACTCGCAGGGCAATCCGTTTCAGCCCGACGTCAATTTTCGCGGGTTTACCGCGTCGCCGCTGCTCGGCACGCCACAGGGCGTTTCGGTATTCGTCGATGGCGTGCGCGTCAACGAAGCATTCGGGGACGTCGTGAACTGGGACCTTATACCGCGCAACGCGATCTCCAGCATCAGTCTGGTTCCGGGATCGAACCCGATCTTCGGCCTGAACACGCTGGGCGGCGCGCTGTCGATCAACACCAAATCCGGTTTCAGCTATCCCGGATTCGCGGCGCGTGCCACGAGCGGCTCGTTCGGCCGGCTCGCTACGGAGCTCGAGTACGGCGGGCACGGGGAACGCGTCGATTACTTCGTCGCCGCGACCCGTATGAGTGAGCGCGGATGGCGTGAGCATTCGGGCAGCGAAGTACAACAGATCTTCGCTAAGGTGGGTTTCCAGGAGGCGAAAACCGACGTCGACGTGAGCTTCAGCCTTGCCGACAACACGCTGAGCGGGACCCAGGCGCTTCCGAGATCGATGCTCGGTAATCCGAAGCAGGCTTATACGTGGCCGGATCGAACGCGCAATCAGGTGTCGTTCGTTAACGCGAAGGCGAGTCATTTCCTGAACGATTCGCTGCTGTGGTCAGGCAATCTCTATTACCGGGAGCTCAAGACCCAGGGGTTCTTCAGCAACGTCAACGATGATTTCGACAGTGCCGGCCCCGCCGGTCCGGGCAACAGCACCGCATTCAACAACACCAACACGATCAATCAGCACACCTACGGCGGTACGCTGCAGCTGAGCCTCGTGGGCAAGGTCGCGGGTCGCGACAACGAGCTGAATGTCGGTGTCAGCGCCGATCTGGGCAGCACCGGCTTCGTCAACCAGCAGCAGGAAGCCTTGTTCACGGCCGACCGGGGCACGGCGGGATTCGGCGCTTTCAGCGTGTCAACGGATGTCCAGACGCGCAACCGATACCTCGGCCTCTACGTTGCCGACACTCTGAAGCTGACTGACTCGGTTCGCATGACGCTCTCCGGCCGTTACAACCAGGCGCACATCGACATTCGCGATCGCTCAGGGTTTACGCCGGCACTCAACGGGACGCACGATTTCAGCCGCTTCAATCCCGCGGCCGGTTTCACTTACAACCCGACGCCGCGTCTGACGGCGTACACGAGCTACAACCGCGGCATGCGAACGCCGACGCCGGCCGAGCTGACCTGCTCCGACCCCGGTGCCCCTTGCAAGCTGCCGAGTGTTTTCCTCGCGGACCCGCCGTTAAAACCGGTGCTCGCCAGCACGTGGGAGCTCGGGGTCCGTGGAACCGTCATGGAAGGCGTCAAAGCACGGCTCGCGGTCTATCGCACCGACCTGCAGGACGACATCCAGTTCATCAACACGTCGCGCCTTGCCAACGCAGGGTTTTTCCAGAACATGGGCAAAACGCGGCGCCAGGGTCTCGAGCTCGGCGGGGAGTACCGCACCGGTGGCATCATGCTCATGGCGAGCTACGCCTACATCGACGCGACTTACCAGTCCGGGTTCACGCTGCACAGCGTGAACAACAGCGCGGCATTCGACAGCGACGGCGACGGGACGCCGGACACCATCCGCGTCACGCGGGGGAACCGCATTCCCGGCATACCGCGCCAGCTGATCAAGCTGCGCGGCGAGTATCGGCCCGACGGGCGCTGGACGCTTGGGGCCGACATGATCGCAGCATCGAGCCAGTTCGCGCGAGGCGACGAGAACAACGCCGATGCGGCGGGTCCGGTGCCGGGCTACGCCCTGGTTCATCTCGATATGCGCTACACCCTGCAGCGGGGGTGGCAGCTGCTGGCGAAGGTGCATAATGTATTCGACCGGCGGCACGAGACGTTCGGCGTGCTCGGCTCCAATTTCTTTCGCGGACCGGGCAATACGTTCGATGCGGCGGCTGCGGGTCCCGAACAGTTCCGATCGAGCGGCGCACCTCGCGGTGCCTGGGTCGGCATTGCATACCGGTACGACGAAAAGAAATCGATGAGTGCATCACCCACAGGAGATGACCGATGGACAAGGGGCTGGAGACATATGAACGAGGCGGCGTTGAGGTGATGCCGCGCGAGATCGAAGGCGAGGGCAGGGCCCGGCGCGCTTTCCTCGGCAAGGGACTCGCGCTCGCGGGTGCGGCGATGTCAGGGGTTGCCGGCACAGCGTCCGCCGCCGCCGGCGCGGCAGCGACGGGCGCGAGCGCCTCGGCGCTGCCCGCCGTCGAACCCTGGCAGACCGTCCCCGGCACCCCGGGCGGTGCGTATGGGCAGCCTTCAACCTTCGAAAAGGTCGGTCGTCACGCCGGCTCGGCGTATCCGCAGCTCGCCCCCGGCGTCGGGTCGACACTATGCCCGATCGAATCGCTGCACGGAACCATCACCCCCAGCGGCCTGCATTTCGTGCGCAACCACAACGGCACACCGAACGTCGATCCGGCCAGGCATCGTCTGATGATTCACGGCATGGTCAAGCGTCCGCTCACCTTTTCAGTCGCGGCGCTGTCGCGCTATCCGACGATCAGCCGCACCTATTTCATCGAATGCGCCGGTAACAGCGGCCGCAACCTGACGCCTCAACCGGCGCAGCTACGGGCAGGCGCGCTGCACGGTCTCATTTCCAACACCGAATGGACCGGGATTCCGCTCGCGTTGCTGCTCGACGAGGCCGGCATCGAAGCGGGCGCCACCTGGCTGCTCGCGGAAGGCGCCGACCCGGCGGGCATGAGCCGCAGCGTGCCGATGGAGAAGGCGCTGGACGATGCGATGATCGTGCTTTACCAGAACGGCGAGCGTCTGCGACCCGATCAGGGTTATCCGGTGCGCCTGCTCCTGCCAGGCTGGGAAGGCAACATGAGCGTGAAGTGGCTGCGGCGTATCAAAGTCACCAACGAGCCGACCCACACGCGCGACGAGACGGCTCGTTACACCGACCTGCTGAAAAACGGCAAAGCCCTGCAATTCACCTACGAGATGGGTGTGAAGTCGGTGATCACGCAGCCTTCGTCGACCATGAAGCTCGACGGGCACGGCTATCACCAGATCTCGGGGATGGCATGGAGCGGTGCAGGCCGCATACGCAAAGTCGAAGTGACGACCGATGGTGGCGCGACGTGGCGCGAAGCAGGGCTGCAGGGCGAGCACCTGCCGAGGAGCGTTGCGCGCTTCAGCGTGCCGTGGGACTGGCGCGGCGCACCTGCGCTGCTGCAGAGCCGGGCGACCGATGAGAAAGGCAACGTGCAGCCCACGCGCGCGGCGTGGCTTGCGCAGTACGCCCCCGAAAACCGGTTTCACAATCATTCGATCGCCTCATGGCAGGTCGAAGCAGACGGGAGCGTAAAAAATGTTTTCGCCTAAAACCATCAGCGTTGCGCTCGCCGCTGCGGCAGCGTTGAGTGCGTGTGCAACCCAGCGCACCGAACAGGCGCTGCCCACCGAGCGGCCGAACCTCGGCGTGGCCGCCACAGCGGAGGAAGTCAAAGCGTGGGACATCAGCATTCCGCCGAGCGGCGCCGGCCTGCCTCCCGGCAGCGGCACCGCGAAGCAGGGGCTGGCTGTCTACACCGCGAAATGCCAGATGTGCCACGGCGAAGGCGGTGCAGGCAAACCCGCCGACGCGCTGAAGGGCGGCATCGGCTCGCTGGCGAGCGGCAAAGCCGTTCGCACGGTGGGCAGCTATTGGCCTTACGCCACGACCCTGTGGGACTACACCCGTAGAGCGATGCCGATACCCGCCCCGATGACCATGAGCAACGACGAGGTGTATGCCGTCACCGCCTACATGCTGCACATCAACGGCATCGTCGCCGAAGGGGACGTGATGGATGCGCAGACGCTGGCGAAAGTCAGGATGCCCAACCGCGACGGTTTCATCAGCGACTGGCCGCCGAAGCGCTGAGCCGCGCGGGCGTTCCGGCCCGATGACGGAGGGCGGCCTGTAGCCGCTCTCCCGTCGTCTACCCGCCTTGGTGGCCTGTATCAGTCATTCCGAGAGTAATGTTCGCGACGGCCGCCCGCTCGAAAGCGGGCCTGTCGCTCACCGACAAGTTGCCACGGGTTCTAACGTTCCACGCCACTAGTGTCGCGTCCCGGCAGCGTGGTTTGCAACTGCGTGGCGTAAGCCCGTAAAATCCGCCTCACGCGGGTGTCTTCCAATGGTAGGAAAGTAGCTTCCCAAGCTAAGAACGTGGGTTCGATTCCCATCACCCGCTCCAAATAAAAAGCGCCAGAGGCGCTTTTTATTAAGTCCGACAGACTGCTAGTCGTTGAGCTTGAACCGCGGCACCGTCGCAACGCGCAGCCGGCTCTCGGTCTCGACGACGCCTTTCACTGCGTTCGCGACTTCGACCGCATCGGTTTCATCGAGTCCGGGCTCGAGAACCCCGCTCAAGGTGACATGGCCATCGATCGCTTCGATGCCGATGCTCATTTGCGAAGTGCGCGTATCGTGGCGCAGCGCCGCGCGGACTTCCATTTGCAGGGCGAGGTCGGCGAACACGCGCATCGACTCGGGCGTTTCCTGAAACTGCGGGCGCTTGAGGACAGACGCGATTTCGTCCACGCATTCGTCGATCGTGAGCCGCTCGGTGTTGAGGACGAGGTCGTAGTTTTCGGGCTGATACCAGTCGACCCGGAAGTGGCGCCGAGCGATGGCGGCGTGCGCTTCCTCAGACAGGCGTATCTCGGATTCGACGAAGCTGCGGTCGTCGGTATTGAGCCGCTGCATCATGCGCTCGACGCGAGTCTCTAACGGAGCGCACACGCGTACCGTGACGACGTGGGGGTCTTGTCTGAGCAGATGTGCGGAGCCCCAGCCCTGCAGCACGCCGACTCTTCCACTTGCGATCAGTCTGCATGTCTCATCGGCGGTGAATATCGCGAGGCGCGTGTTGTCCGTGGTCATGCGCTCCCAGATTCCGGCTTTGCAATCGAGAAAGCGCACGACGTGGCTTTTTCGGAGGCGCATCTTGTCCGCGAGCAGACCGATGATCTCGTGATGCACGAGCGGCTTGCCGATCCGATCCGACAACTGCGCTGCGACGTCTGTTCCCAGCGAGCCCATCTCGCGGGTCATGGCAACCACGGGCATAGTGCCTCCATCGATCCGACATGGTTTTGAACGGATCTAGCTTAACACTTTTGCGCGCAGAAACGCCGGACCCGGAAGCGCCGCAGACTCCAGGAACCCGACGCGCGGTCTCACCCGAACGGGTCAGCTAGAATGGACGCGGTTTGTTGCGTGGCCGCGAGAGCGGCAATCGATGAAAGTACTGAAATACGTTTTGCTCGGCGTGACCGCGCTCGCGCTCGTCGTGGCGGCTGGAATCGCATACCTCGTGTTCGCATTCGATCCACGCGATTACCAGCCTCGCATCGTCGAGCTCGTGAAGGAAAAAACCGGCCGCACGCTGCAGATACAGGGCGCGATCAAGCTCTCGTTCTGGCCCGATCTCGCCATGCGCCTGGGTGCGGTATCGCTGACTGAGCGCGCGAGCGACGAGCGTTTCGTGGAGGTCGAAAACGCCCGGCTCACGTTGAAGCTCGTTCCGTTGCTCTCGCGCGAGCTCATTTTCGACGATCTCCTCGTGGAGGGTGCCCGCGTGCGCATTACGCGTTTCGCGGACGGCCGGCTCAATATCGACGACCTGTTGAAAGGCGAAGGCGAGGCCGCTCAGTTCGATGTCGGGCGCGTGAAGGTCGCGCGTTCGGCCGTGTCGTATCGAGACCTTGGGTCCGGCAGCCAGTATGAATTCAGCGGCATCGATCTGCAGACGGGCCGCATCGCAAACGCGGTCGCTACGCCGCTCGAGCTCGCGTTCACGGTAAGCGACAGCGCAGGCCATTTCGACCTCAAGACCTCGCTGGCGGGGCGGCTTACCGTCGATCCGGTGCAAAAGAGCTATGCGCTGGACAAAGCGAGACTCGACACTAAAGGCCGATTAGCCGGCGCGATGATTGCGTCGGCGCGGGTCGAAGGCAGTTTCAGCGCCGACATGAAAGCGAGCGCATTCAAAGCGACGCAGCTCACGGCAGTGGTTCGCGCCAGAGTGGATGGGGAAACCATCGACGCGTCGCTCGATGTGCCGGCGGGCGCGTTCGAAGGCACCCATGCTGTGGCTGAAGCTGCGAGCGCCAGCGTGCGGACGAGCGGGGCGGCGGGAACCACGCGCATCGATCTGAAGCTGTCGCGCATCGAGCGCAAGTCCGACACGGTCAGTGCCGAAGCGACAGTCTGGGATTTCGAGCTTCGGCGCGGCCGGCGCACGGTGCAGCTTTCAGCGGCATCGCCGGTCGAGGCAGACCTCGCGCAACGCACGCTGCATCTGACCGGGCTCGACGCCAAATTCTCCGCGAGCGGTACGCCTTTCCCAGGCAGAGGCATTTCAGGCGTATTCGCAGGCAAGGCCAGCTTCGACTTGGCTAAGCAGGGGATGCAGACCGCGCTGAAGGGCCGGATCGACGACAGCACCATCAAGGCCCAGATTAAAGCCTCCGGCTTTGCCGCGCCGGTGGTTGCGTTCGTCGTGGACGTCGACCGGCTCGACATGGACCGCTACGCCGCAGGGACGCCTTCGACCAAAGCCTCGGCGGGCGCGCTGGACCTCGCTTCGCTCTCGGCCCTGCCCGCAACCGGCACGCTGCATATCGGGGTTCTGAAAACCGCCGGCGTCAATGCGCGCAACGTGACACTGGAGGTCAAGCCGTGAAGGTACCGCGCAGTGCGCCCGCCCTGGATTGCGGATCGGCAGGCCGTTTCGGCAGCGACGTAGTGGCCTGGCAGCGCGTACACGGCCGCCACGATCTGCCGTGGCAGAACACGCGCGACCCGTATGCCATCTGGGTCTCGGAGATCATGCTCCAGCAGACCCAGGTCACTACGGTCATTCCCTACTACCAGCGTTTCATGGCGCGGTTTGCCGATGTGGCTGCGCTCGCCGCAGCGCCCCTCGATGACGTGCTCGGGCATTGGAGCGGGCTCGGTTATTACTCGCGGGGGCGCAATCTTCATCGGGCGGCGCAAGTGATCCGCGACGAGCACGGCGGCGAATTTCCGCGTACGGTCGAGGCGGTCGCGTCTTTGCCTGGCGTCGGGAGATCGACTGCCGCTGCCATCGTGGTCTTCGCCTACGGCGCACGGCACGCCATCCTCGACGGGAACGTGAAGCGCGTGCTCGCGCGCTATGGGGGTATCGCCGGCTATCCCGGAGACAAGCGCGTCGCCGACGCGCTGTGGCAGGTCGCGCAGCGCCTGCTCCCCGAGCGGGACGTCGAAGCGTATACGCAAGGGCTCATGGACCTCGGCGCCACGGTGTGTACGCGCAGGCGGCCGCATTGCCTGACGTGCCCGGTTAATGCCGGCTGCGTTGCCCGGCTCGACGGTCTGGTGGACATCCTGCCTTCGCCGCGGCCGAAAAAAGCGCTGCCGCACCGTAACACCATCATGCTTGTGCTCGAGCGTGGCGGGACCGTGCTGCTCGAAAAGCGGCCGGCGAGCGGCATCTGGGGGGGCTTGTGGAGCTTCCCGGAAGTCACCGCTGAGGACGACATTGCTGCCTTTTGCGCGCAAAAGTTCGGGGCGGAAATCGACCGCGCGGAATCGCTGCCCGATGTCGAGCACGGCTTCACCCATTTCGCCCTCACGATTTCTCCGCAGTGGCTGCGCGTGCATGCGGTGGTGCCGCGTGTGGGCGAAGCGCAATACCAGTGGCTCGCGATCGAAAAGGTGAAAGACGCGGCCATACCGGCGCCGGTGAGGCGGATCGCGGCGCTCCTCGAGGGGAAATCGGAATTCGTCTAGCCTAGCAGCCTGTCCGACTTACCAGTCGGGACAGGCTGCCATAAGGTGCTTGTCGCCTCGCAAGTCCGACGAGCTCCTAGGCCCGAGGCCGACGCTCAGGGGTAAGGTGCCGGATGGAGTGGGTGCACCGCTTGGGCGGGCGTTACCAGATTTCCACCCCGACACCCGCGGCGCGCAGTCGCGCTGCGCGTGCCTGGATGAATCGCTGAAAGCTCGGCTCCTTGCGATAGGCCCCGCTCGCGACGTAATCCAAACCCGACGCGAGATGGAAAGGCCGCACGTAGCCCTCGATCCTGAATACTTCGGCGCCCGCCGCATCGAAGAAAACGATGCTGGGCGTGTAGGTCACGCCCAGGTCGCGTGCCCAATCGCCGTCGGTCGTGGATAGCCCTGCCGGCGTGACGACCGGCGTGCGGCCGAAAAGAACGAGACGGGCCACATCGAGCTTCGCGAGCGCGGCGCGCACGGCCTTGTCCCTGAAACCGGAGCCGTGAAGCTCATCGCACGCCGCACAATCCTGCTGCTCGAAGATGACAGCCAGCGGCTTGCCCCGCTTGCGCGCGTGAAAGTCGTAGGGCGGGCGCAGGAGGAAGGGCTCATCATGCAGCTTCCCACTGGAAGGTTCGCGTGCGTGCTGCGCCAGAAATGCGGCGAACGATCCACGGGCCGCGTGATTGCCGGCCCCGTAATCGAGCGCGACAGCCAGTTTGTGCGGGGGGTAGTAGCCGTTCAATCGAAGCGCCACATTTCCGCCCTCGTCCAAAAACACAAGCGTAGGCGTGAACTGCACTTTGAGCAGGGCGGCGAGCGATTTCTCGGTGTAGCGCCTGCCGTCGAGCCAGATGACTTCGCGGTCACCCCAGACGTTCAGCGAGATGGCGTCGAAATGACGCCGTGCCTTGTCGACGAGATCTTTCTGGCTGAAGTTGACACGCATGAGCTCCCGGCAATACGGACAGCCGTCCTGGCCGAAATAAATCATGACGCGCTTGCTGTGGCGCGCCGCTTCCTCGATGTCGTCACGAAAATCGAGAAAGCTCGGCTTGAACCAGGCGGGAATGTCGATGGCGTGAGGACTCGGGTCGAACGGTACCGTAGTGGCCGCCGTCGTGTAGCCTGTCTCGAGTGCGAGCAACAGAATGACCAGGAGCTTCAGCGCCGATTTCATAGCTGTTAGTATAAAGAAAGCGACGACACCTGCAGCGCGTATACCCATGTCACCCGAAGACCTCAAAGCCTGGCGCAAGGCCATGCGTGCGCAACTGGTCGAGCGCCGTTCCAGTATCGCGCCCGTCGAGCGCGCCGCATGGAACGAAACGATAACCACGGCGCTGATAGCGGGTTTCGGGATTCCGGATGAGGCGGTGATCGGCTTCTGCTGGCCGTACAAAGGCGAATTCGATGCGCGCCATGCGGTGAGGCACTGGCGCGAACACGGCGCCGTGGCAGCGCTTCCCGAGGTGGTGGCGAACCGCACACCCTTACAGTTCAGGGTGTGGAAGCCGGGTGTGGCGATGCGCGCGGGCGTTTATGACATCCCTGTGCCCGACGGCACCGAAATCGTCGCGCCTGACATTGCGGTTGTACCTATGAACGGATACGACCAGCGCGGTTACCGGCTGGGCTACGGCGGTGGATTTTTCGATCGCACGCTGGCCGCGCACGAACGCCGCATCGTCGCGATCGGCGTTGCCTACGGCGTGCTGCGTCTGGACACGATCCATCCCCAGCCCCACGACATCCCGATGGATTTCGTCGTCACCGAGGCCGGCATATACGCAGGCGGCGGTGAGCCGCTGCAGCGCCTCGATGAGACGCAAAGCCGCCGGCAGCTGTCGCGGCTCCTGCTGGCGAAACGCCTGCCCCGTGCGGCCTATCCGGAAGGCTACAGCTCACCCGTATGCTACGCGGGAGAGTTTCCGGGCTATTTCGGCGACGAGGAAGCGACGAAGTGACGAAGGGACGGGGTGACGGGTGATGAGGTGATGGAGTTGTGGAGTGATGAGGTGGGCTCGGTTACCCGGCGACAGACAGAAGGCTTGCACAGCCCACGTTGCCCGCATCGCTGCATCACTTCGTCACTGCGTCACTGCGTCACCGAATCACGGCATCACTTCCCCAACCGGGCGCGCCGCGCCCTGCGGAATCAGTCGTCTTTGACGACCAGCCCTTCGGTCACGAGGATTTCACGCAACTGATCGAGACGTCCGGCGGCGTCCTGCATTTCGAGGAGTGACTGCTTCACGCGCGCGTCCAGCGGCAGCACTTCGGCCAGACGACAGCCGACCCACGTCGCGTCGTCGAGCGCGATCGGTTCCGGAAAATGGGCCGCGCCCACGCGGTTGATGATCAGCTTCAGGACTTCGCGGCACGCCGTATCGACGTGGGCCGATCGGGTGTCGTCGGCGATGCGCTCGATCGAGGCGGAGATGAGCCCGTTGGGCGCCACGCGACTTTCGAGCAGACGGAAACGCTGGCCCCCGCGCGCCACCAGCTCGAACAGACCGAGCTGCGGCATGTCCCAGCGCTCGATCGACGCCAAACAGCCGATCGACTCGGGTACGGCTGGAACGCCGACTTCGTCGCCTTCCCTGATGAGACAAACGCCGAACGGGCGGCTGTCGCGGATGCAGATCTTCGTCATCTGGATGTAACGCTGCTCGAAGATCTTGAGCGGCAACGTGCCGCCCGGGAACAGCACGGTGCCGAGCGGAAATATGAAGTGCTCTTCGGTCAAATCGACAGCTCCCTGTGCCGCACCAGCACGCGGGCGTGATGTTCCCGGAAATGACTCGCCAGTGTTTCGGACAGATACACCGAGCGGTGGCGCCCCCCGGTGCAACCGATGGCAACGGTGAGATAGCTGCGGCTGTCGCGGACGAAGCACGGCAGCCATTCGGCGACGAACCGGCGGATGTCCTCCAGCATTTTCTGAACCGCGGGATCCGACTCGCAGAACTCGATGACCGGCGCATCGCGGCCGGTGCAGGGACGCAGCAGGGGATCGTAATGCGGGTTGGGAAGGCAGCGCACGTCGAACACCATGTCGGTGTCGAGCGGAATGCCGTGCTTGTAGGCAAAAGACTGGAAAAGCAGTGTCAGGCCTGCGGTCGGCACGTGCACGAACTCGCGCACCCAGTTGCGCAACACATGCGGGCTCAACTCGCTGGTGTCGATGTGGTGCGACAGGCCCGCAATGTCTTCCAGGAGCTCGCGCTCGCGCGCAATCGACTCGGGCAGGGTACGCCGCCCGTCGCCGAGCGGATGGCGCCTGCGCGTCTCTGAAAAGCGCTGGATCAGCGTGTCGTTCTTGGCATCGAGGAAAAGAATCTTGATGTCGGTACCCGCGCCTCGCAGCGAGGCGAGATGCTGCGGCAGCGTGTCCAGCGTTGCACCGCTGCGCACGTCCATGCTGAGCGCAACCCGCGAATAGCCGGCTTGCGCGAGGAGTGCGACGAGCTCCGGGAGTAGCTTTACCGGCAGGTTGTCGACACAGTAATACCCGGCGTCCTCGAGCGCGCTGAGCGCCACGCTCTTGCCCGAGCCGGAAAGGCCGCTGATCAGAACAAGCTGCATATTGTTGAGACGCTCGTCATTGCGCAGTCGTTCAGTTTTTCAGGCGTGTCGCCCGTGTCTTACCGGTTACCGGGGGTGATTTCCGGATTTGGGCCCGACTCGACGTGATTGCCGAGCTGCTCGGCCTGCCGCTTCACGAATTCGGTAGTGCTGTCGATGCCGCGAAGCTGCAGGACATAATTGCGTACGGCAGCTTCCGTCAGGACGGCGAGGTTACGACCCGCCGCGACGGGTATCGTGACCTTGCACACGCTCACACCCATGATGTCTTCGGCGCCGGGACGCAGCGGAAGGCGTTCGATCGGCGCGTGATCGGGCCCTGGCCGCTCGAGGTGTACGATGAGCTTCAGATTCTTGCGGGGCCGCAGGGCCGCCTCGCCGAACACGGTGCGTATGTTGAGCACGCCGAGACCCCGGACCTCGAGGAAATCCCGAAGCAGCGTAGGGCAGCGTCCTTCGACCGTCTCGGGGCCTATCCGGTAGAAATCGATGACGTCGTCCGCAATGAGTCCGCTGCCGCGGCTGATGAGCTCCAGCGCGAGCTCGCTTTTGCCCACGCCGGACGCACCGGTGATGAGCACCCCCATGCCGAGCACGTCCAGAAACACGCCGTGCGCCGTAGTGGAGTCGGCGAGCGCGCGGGCCAGATAGGGCCGCAGCATCCACATCAGCTCGACGCTGGACACGTCAGACTTGAAGAGCGGCGTTGCAGTGTCGTCGGCCACCTGCATCAGGGCGGCGGGCACGTCATCGGTTCCGGCGACGACGAAGCACGCCAGGTCGCGCGATGCGATATCCGCAAGCGTGCTGCGGCACGCCGCCGCGTCGAGGCGGTGCAGGTATTCGATTTCGGTGGGACCCAATACCTGGATCCAGTTCGGATGAATGAAGTTCAGGTGTCCGATGAGGCCTTTGGACGAGTCCCGGATGACATCGCTGTTCAGACCCTTCGCGCTGCCGACGCGGCCCGCGATCCAGGTGAGCTTCAGCTTCGCGCTGTTGTCCTCAAACAGCCTGGCTATGGTGAGCTGTGGCATGCGGTAGCCATTGAGTGATCAGTCGATGCAGCTCGGCCGCCGTGGGTGCGGCGAGGAGTTGCTCGCGAAACGGTTTATCGCTGAACATCTGCGCGAGCTCAGACAGGATCTGCAGGTGCATGTCGGTCGCCCGGTCGGGCACCAGCAGAACGAAAATGATGCTGACATTGTGTCCGTCCGGCGCATCGAACGGGATCGGCAGCCGCGTTCGCGCGACCGCGCCCACCGCATCCTTGAGGCCCTTGATGCGACCGTGCGGGATTGCGATGCCCTGTCCGAGACCCGTCGATCCGAGCTTCTCGCGCGCGAACAGGCTGTCGAACACCTGGCTGCGCGCGACGCCGTTGTTGTTCTCGAACAACAGTCCGACCTGCTCGAACACGCGTTTCTTGCTGGAAACATCGAGGTCGATGATGACGTTCGATTCCGGCAACAGCTTTGCAATTAGATTCATTCAGAGACTCTGCAGGTCTTTGCGACTGGGCGAAAGTGCGAGAGCAGCGGCTTATTCCGCAGCCTGGTTCTTCATTGACTCGCCGTTATGGCGCTGCGCAAGGTGTTTTTCCTTGTGCTTGAGTATGGTCCGATCGAGCTTGTCGACGAGCCCGTCGATCGCCGCGTACATGTCGACTGCGGAGTTCTCGCAGAAGATGTCCTTGCCCCGCACGTGGACGGTGGCTTCTATTTTCTGTTCCAGCTTCTCGACCGACATGATGACGTTGACGTCGATGACCTGGTCGAAATGATGTGTGATGCGCTGCAGCTTGCCTGCGACGTACTCGCGAATGGCGGGGGTGATCGGAAGCTGGTGTCCCGTGAGATGTACATTCATGCAGATCTCCTCAGTAATTTAAAGTGTTTTTCGCAGGTTGACCGGAAGGATTTGCATCGATTCACGGTATTTCGCGACAGTGCGGCGTGCGACCACGATGCCCTGTTGCCCCAGAATTTCGGAGATCTGGCTGTCACTCAAGGGCTTGCGCGAGTTCTCAGAGCCCACGAGCTGCTTGATGAGGGCGCGGATGGCGGTGCTCGAAGCGGAGCCTCCGCCCTCGGTGCTCACGTGACTGCCGAAAAAGTATTTCAGCTCGAAGATTCCGCGCGGCGTGTGCATGAACTTCTGCGTGGTGACGCGCGATACCGTCGACTCGTGCAAATCGAGCGTTTCGGCGATTTCACGCAGCACCAGAGGGCGCATTCCCACGTCGCCGTGCTCGAAAAAATGCCGCTGCCGGTCGACGATCGACTGCGACACGCGCAGGATCGTATCGAAGCGCTGTTGTACGTTCTTGATCAGCCACTTGGCTTCCTGCAGCTGGCTCGAGAGCTGCTGCGCACCGGAGCTGCGCGCGCGCGACAGGATGTCGGCGTAGAGCCGGTTGATGCGCAGCTTGGGCATCGCGTCGGGATTGAGCGTGGTGACCCACACGCCTTTCACCTTGCGCACGATCACGTCGGGTATGACGTAGCGCGTGTCGTCCGAGGTGTACTCGCGCCCGGGCCGCGGATTCAGGCTGATGATGAGCTTCTGAACGCCACGCAGACACGTGTCGTCGCAGTGCAGGGCTCTTTTCAGGCGGTTGAAGTCGCGCGCGGCGAGCGCATCGAGGTGATTGCGCACGACGTCGAGCGCTTCCGCGCGATGCGGTGTCGCGGGCGGGAGCGCATCGAGCTGCAGGCTCAGGCACTCGCCGAGATTGCGCGCGCCGACTCCGGTGGGCTCCATGTGCTGCAGGCGCACGAGCGCGATCTGCAGCTCTTCGGGTGCGACGTCGAGCTCCTCTGGCAGCATGTCCTGGATTTCGGCAAGCTCCTGCGTCATATAGCCGTCGTCGCTGAGGCATTCGATGAGCAGGGTGACCAGGGTGCGGTCGCGGTCGGGCAGATTGGCGAGCGAGAGTTGCGAGATGAGATGGGCGCGCAGCGTCGGGCGCTCGGCCGCGAGCTGCGGGTAATCATCGTCGTCGCCGTCCTCGCGCGAACCGCTGCCGTACGAGGATTCCTGGCCGGAGCTGAAAAGATCACCGTCGGGCGCCGGCTGGCTGTCCTCCGACGGTGCGGTGGTCACTTCGGACGGACGCTCATCCGTCGCCGCGCCGTTCAGCCCGGGGGTGGCCGAAGGCTGCTCGCCTGCCCCTTCATCGCGCTCGAGCAGCGGGTTCTCCAGGAGAAACCGCTCCAGCTCCTGGTTCAGCTCGAGCGTCGAGAGTTGCAGCAGCCGTATCGACTGCTGCAGCTGCGGCGTGAGCGTGAGGTGCTGCGAGAGCCTGAGTTGGAGTGAGTGCTTCATGCGCTCAGAGGGTATGCGGGGCCGGCACTGCATTCCCGCGGGGGCTGGGGGGTGCTCGGCCTGTCGCACGGGGAGGCTCACAGACGGAAGTGTTCTCCCAAGTAGACCTTTCTTACACTTTCATTATAAACGATTTCCTCCGGCTTGCCGTACGCGAGGACCGAGCCGTCATTGATGATGTAGGCGCGGTCGCAAATGCCCAGGGTCTCCCTGACATTATGGTCGGTTATGACCACGCCGATCCCGCGTGCCTTGAGAAAGCCGATGATTTTCTGGATTTCGAGCACCGCGATCGGGTCGACGCCCGCAAACGGTTCGTCGAGCAGGATGAACCGCGGCTCCGTGGCGAGGGCCCGGGCGATTTCGACCCGGCGGCGCTCGCCGCCCGAGAGACTGATCGAGGGGTTGTCCCGCAGATGGCTGATGTGGAGCTCGCGCAGCAGGTCGTCGAGCTTCAACTCGATGGTGCTCGAATCGGTTTCGTGCAGTTCGAGAACCGCGCGAATATTGTCGCCGACCGACAGGCGTCTGAAAATCGAAGCCTCCTGGGGCAGATAGCTCAGACCACGCCGCGCGCGGGCGTGGATCGGCGTGTGGGTGAGCGACTCGCCGTCCAGGAAGAGCTCGCCGCCGTCCATCCTGACCAGACCGACGATCATGTAAAAGCACGTCGTCTTACCAGCGCCATTCGGGCCCAGCAGCCCGATCACTTCACCGCTGCGCACCTCCAGCGATACGTCCTTGACCACTACGCGGGAGCGGTAGCGCTTGTTCAGATTGCACGCCCGCAGCTCGCTGGGCTTTTCGATGCTTTGGGGAACGGGTTCGAGCGGCATAACCGGAGCGCTTGCCTCGAGCACGGCTTTACTTGCGGGCACCGGCATCGGCGCCTTTCGCGCCGGGTCCTGCGTCCGACTTGAGCGGCACGCCCTGCGAGGCTGATGGAATGTCCTTCGGTTTCGGCTGCATGATCGCGCGCACGCGCCCGTCGCCCGGACGCTCCGAGCCCGGCTGCGTTCCACCGCCGACGACCTGAAAAAATTCGGAGCCGGCGTCGTAGGAGATGTAATTGCCGCGAACCTCGTCCTGTGCGCGCTTGAGCATCGCGCGGTTGAACATCTCGACCTTGTCGGCACGGCTGTCGTATTCGATGCGCTCGGACCAGCCTTCTATCAGATCATCGTAGCCTTCGCGCTTCTGGCGGAAATATGCGAGGTTGCCCCACACCGTTCCGCGTCTGAAGCCGTCCTTGTCCTGGCGCACTTCCATTTTGTCGCCGCGCAGGATCATCGAACCTTGCGTGAGCACCACGTTGCCGCTGAAGATGGAGATCTGCTTCGCATCGTCCACTGTGACGCGATCAGCCTCGAGATGGATGGGCTTGTTGCGGTCCGCTTTCTCGGCGTGCGCCGGTACAGGGACGAGCGAAGCTGCCGCGAGCAGCGCCGCCATGAGCAATGCAATCGGCTGCAGCACTGCGCGCCGCAACCAAGACAGAGGGGGATTAGCGGGCACTGCGCCGCGCGGTGCCGGTGTGGTCAAAAACGGCTTTGACCCGGCCCTGCAGGTTGAGGACGCGTGTATCACTGTTCAATTCTAAGCCAGAAGCGTGAACGACCGCCGCCGCGTTGCGGATCGTGACCGGCTTGTCGGTCCTGGCAATGTTGCGGTCGGGTATCACGTGCAGGAAGTCGGTCTCGAGCACGAGCTCGGTCTGGGCGGCCACCGGCGCGCGCACCACGCGCACGTCATTTTCGAAGTACACGTTCTCGCCGTTACCCGACATGTGGGCCTCGCGCGATGTCACGGTAACCGGCGCGCGTCCCTCGGAGTAAGTCACGAACTTCGGTGCGACGAGAAAAGTCATATCGTCGTCCGGAAAGTGCGTCATCTTGCGCGCCAGGAGAGTGTGCTTCACACGGCCCTGCGGGTCCATGCGCACTGCAGAAAGGCCGTCGACGATGTAATCGGGATCGTGCCTGACTTCACTCGAGTGCGCGGCGGTCGGCGGCTGGACGATGCGATCGAGCCAGAAAGTGAGCCCCGCCAGCAAGGCCAGAAGCAGGAACGGGAACCAGGCGCCAAAACGATCGCTCATGAGAAGGACGCGGATACGACCGGCTCGCCGGCCGCATCCGGTTTAGAGGGGGGTTGGCACGCACGCAGCGTGCGGCTGGGAAACAACCTCATCCGGGTTACGCCAGAAAAGGCGCGAGCTGCGCTTCGAACGTGCCTTGCGCCTGCATGATGAGCTCGCACGCCTCGCGCACTGCGCCGCGGCCCCCGCCCGCGCCGGTGACGTAGTGCACGCGCTGGCGTACCACTGCCGGCGCTTCGGGTACCGAAAGCGCGAACCCGCATCGCGTGAGCACAGGCAGGTCGATCCAGTCGTCTCCCATATAGGCGCACTGCGCAGGCTCGAGCGCCATTTTCGCGGCGAGTGCCTGGAATGTAGCAAGCTTGTGCTCGACGCCCTGAAACAGCAGATCGATCCCGAGATTTTCGGCGCGCCGCGCGACGCATGTCGAACGGCGACTGGTGATGATTGCGAGGGCGACACCGCTCGCCTGCAGCATTTTCATGCCGTGCCCGTCGCGCACGTCGAATACCTTGGTTTCGACACCGCTGTCGCTGTAGTAAAGCCCACCGTCGGTGAGCACGCCGTCGACGTCGAAAATCGCCAGTCGAACGGGCTTTGCCCTGAGGTAAACATCCTCCATCAGCGTCAGCCTCGCATCCGCAGCAGCAAGGGACGCACTGGTGAGCGTGGTCGCGCGGGACTCAAATTACTTTCGCTTTGAACAGATCATGCATGTTGAGTGCGCCCACCAGCTTTTTGTTCCCGTCCACGACGAGAAGCTGATTCACTTTGTGGCGCTCCATGATTTCCACGGCTTCCGCAGCGAGGCGCTCCGCGGCGATCGTTCGCGGCTCTCCGCCGATGGCGTCGAGAATGCGCGCGTGGCGAAGATCGGTCCCTCGCTCCAGGGTTCGCCGCAGATCGCCGTCGGTGAAAATGCCGATGACCCGCTCGGCATCATCGAGCACTGCGGTCATACCCATGCGGCCGCGCGACATTTCCAGCATGGCGTCCATGAGCGTGGCCTCGCGTCCGATCCGCGGCGCATCGGCGCCGGTGCGCATCACATCGCGCACGTGAGTAAGGAGGCGTCGGCCGAGCGCGCCACCGGGATGCGACCGCGCGAAATCATCCCGGGTAAATCCTTTTGCGTGCATCAGCGCGACCGCGAGCGCGTCCCCCAGGGCGAGGGCGGCCGTGGTGCTGGCCGTGGGGGCGAGATCGAGCGGGCACGCTTCCTTTTCGGCGCCGGCATAGAGATGCACGTCGGATTCCTGCGCAAGACTCGACCCGGCTTTGCCGGTGAGGGCAATCAGCTTGGCTCCCTGGCGCTTGAGCAGAGGGACGATGGCGAGCAATTCACCGCTTTCGCCCGAATTGGACAAGCCGATCAGCACGTCGTCGCGCGTGATCATCCCCAGATCGCCGTGACTGGCTTCAGCCGGATGCACGAAGAAAGCCGGAGTGCCCGTACTCGCGAGGGTGGATGCGATCTTGCGTGCGATATGTCCCGACTTGCCCATGCCGCTGACGACGACTCGACCGCGGCATTCGAGGATGATGCGAACAGCTTGCGCGAAGGTCTCATCGATGCGACTGATGAGGTCGACAATCGCTTTCGCTTCGATCTCGAGCACGTCGCGCGCGATGGCGATCGAGTCGGTTTCCACGCTCTGCGGAACGGGCTGTGTCATCGCGCGAAGTATAGCAGACGCGCTTTTTGCGTCCCGCTTGCGGGATGGGCGCAAGTCTTTGTTGTTACAGGGTTGTCAGCCGCGAAGGAATGAAAAAAGGCCGCGTGTCGCGGCCTTTGTTTAGTGCATCCCGGTGCCGGGGGGCTTCAGAACAGGGTCGCCGCCCCGCAGTTCGGATCGCCGGGTGTGGTGACCCACACGCCGTTTCCATCATAGCAATTTGC
>JBKJKJ010000611.1:0-2511 GCA_046597455.1 Burkholderiales bacterium | reverse complement strand
CGGAGCCGCTGTGGAACACCCCGGAGCAGTTCGCCGCCTATTTCCGCGAGGACGTGATCAAGTGGGCGAAGATCGTGAAGGAGTCCGGCGCGCGTGCCGACTGAGCACTCGCCGCCGCCGGGCGCGCACTTCGCTTTGACAGCCCAGCCACCATGAGAACGACATGACCACCGACCTTCACTACCTCACGCTTGCGGAGGCTGCCGAGCGCATCCGCTCCGGCAACCTCTCACCGGTCGAGCTGACGCAGGCCTGCCTCGATCGCATCGCAGCGCTGAATAGCAGCCTGCATGCATTCATCACCGTCACCGCCGAGGAGGCGCTCGCCGAGGCGCGTCGAGCCGAGGCTGATATTCGCGCCGGGTGCCATCGCGGCCCGCTGCACGGCATTCCGATTGCGCACAAGGACATCGTCTGCTCTCGCGGCGTGCGCACGACCGCGCACTCGAACCTGCTGCGCGACTGGGTGCCGGAAACCGATGCGACCGTCTACACGCGCCTGAAGCAGGCGGGCGCAATCTCGCTCGGCAAGCTTGCGTTATGGGAGTTCGCGTACGGCAATCCTGGCCCGGCGGCGGCCTTTCCTCCGGCGCGCAACCCTTGGAACACGGATTACAGCCCGGGTGGATCGAGCAGCGGCTCCGGGGCGGCCGTCGCGGCCGGGCTGTGTCTCGGCGCGACCGGCACCGACACCGGCGGCTCGATCCGGCATCCGGCAGCGGTGTGCGCGATCGTCGGCATGAAGCCCACGTTCGGCCGGGTCAGCGTGCACGGCGTGCTGCCGCTCGCGGCGAGTCTCGATCACGTCGGCCCTATGACCCGCACCGTGCGCGACAACGCGCTCATGCTGCAGGCAATGGCCGGGCACGATCTCAGGGATCCGGCCTCGGCGAACGAACCGGTGCCTGATTTTCAGCGGCTGATCGGGCAGGGCATCCGCGGCCTGCGGCTCGGCGTCCCCCGGCACTTCATCGAATCGAGTCCGCACGAGCCCGAGTGCATCGCCGCGTTCGAGGAAGCGTTGCGCGTGCTTCGCGACCTTGGGGCGCTGACGGTCGAGTTCGACTTCCCGGTGCTTGCGCGGACGGCAGATCTGGGAACACGGATCCTGCTGGCAGAGGCCTATGCCTATCATCGGGGAAACCTGGCGAAATCTCCCGAGAAGTATGACGTGTCGCTTCGCGAGCGGCTGCTCGCCGCCGCGAAGCAGACTGAAGCCGAGCTGCACGAGGCGCAAGTCGCGCGCCAAGAGTTGAACCGTGAATACGCGGCGCTGTTCGCTGGCGGCATCGATGCAATCGTGAGCCCGGGCCGCGAGGGTATCTCGGACACCTTGGAAAACCTGATGTCGAGCCCAACTGCGCAGCGCAAGAGCTGCACCCGGATGTACAACATGTCCGGCATGCCCGCGCTGGTCATGCCGATGGGATTCGGCGCGAACGAGATGCCGCTCGGCATCCAGTTCGCGGCGGCTGACTTCGCGGAAGATCGGGTCTACCAGCTCGCGGCGGCGTACGAGGCGGCGACGCCGTGGGTCTCACGGCATCCGCCGATCCGAGCGAGCGCATGAGATCTGGCGCGAGTCGCAGCGGAATGGAACCCGGGCAACCGCTGCAAGTACATTTCCAGCGTCACACCGCCGTGGCTGCCGGTGCACGCTGCATGTGCCACTCCGTGGCCTGCTCGTAGGCGTGCGCAGTTTGCAGGAGCGTCGTCTCGGCGAATGGACGCCCGCCGATCTGCAGGCCGATCGGCAAGTGCTCGGAAGTGAATCCGCACGGCACCGAGATCTCCGGCAGTGATGCCAAGGCGTACGAGCCGGTATACGCACGTCGGAAGAAGAATCGTGCCCGGACATCGTCGGCGTCGGAGAACGGCGCAGTAAGCGCGGTGTGCTTTGGCGCAGGAAAAGGCGAGGTCGCCGATATCAGCACGTCGACTTGAGACAAGGCATTCATGAACTGCCCGCGCAACAGGACGCGGGCTTTCATGGCGCGGTTGTACAGCTTAAACGGGACGAGCGACGCGGCCTGCAGGCGTGTGCGTGATGCCGGGTCGAGCATCTGCGGTTGGTCGTGCAGGAGTTCGTCGCATGCCCCGGCGCCTTCCGTGTCTCCGATCGCGACGTAGATCGCTCCGGCGTGCGCAATCAACGGGATCGAAACTTCTCTTACTTCGGCGCCGAGAGCGCGCAGCGTCGCGGCTGCTGCTTCGACCGCGCCCTTCACCTCGGGATGAACATCCGAGTGCTCCTGTAACTCACGGATCACACCCACCCGCAACCCGCGGATTCCACGTCCGAGGCTTGCGGAGTAATCCGGCACCGAACGCCGGCTCGTTGAGGGATCCTTCGGGTCATAGCCCGCAATTGCGCCGAGTACCAGGGCGCAGTCTTCAACCGTTTTGGTCATCGGGGCCGCCTGATCCAGGAACCAGCACGCGGCCATCATCCCGTGGCGACTGACCCGCGTGTAGGTCGGGCGCAGGCCCACTGCATTGCAGTACGCCGCC
>JBKJKJ010000570.1:0-10432 GCA_046597455.1 Burkholderiales bacterium | reverse complement strand
TCGAATGGCTTGTCCCATTCGGCGCAGTTGGCCAGGTCGACAACCTGCACGGGCAGGATGATTTCCGCCGGGAGCGCTTCGTCACTTGCGCGGAGAAGCGCTCCCGGCGGAAATCATCCTGCCCGTGCAGGTTGTCGACCTGGCCAACTGCGCCGAATGGGACAAGCCATTCGACCAGCGTGCCGCCATCCGTTGGCAGGATGCAGTACGGTCGGACTGAGGCTCGCGCCTGCCTCATCTCACCAGGCACACCTGGCAGTCCGACCCGCACCCGGGATCCCGCCATCGTCGAGGCGCCACCTGCGGGCCGGGCACTCAAAATCACGCCCAGTGATCCGCGAAGCCGGCATTAAAGCCGACCGGGGTCGCCACACAGTACAATAGAGGGTACGGGCTCACATCATTCGATCCAACCTCACCTACAGGACCCGACATGGCCAAACCGAACTATTCATTTGCCAAACGGCAGCGAGATCTCGCCAAGAAGCAGAAGAAGGAAGAAAAGCTGCAAAAGAAAGCCGAAGCGAAAACCATCCGCCCTCCCGAAGAGGGAGACACCCCCGCTCAGCCGCCGGCCGATCCCGCCAAGGCCGAGTAGTCGGCACGCCCGCGCCCGCCATGCCGCAGGACCGGCCCTCGCCCGAAGCCGCCATCCTGGCCACGCGTACGTGGCTGGAACGCGCGGTCATCGGACTGGGTCTTTGTCCGTTCGCCAAAGCGGTTCACATCAAAGACCAGATCCGCTACGTCGTGAGTGAGGCGCGCAACTCGCAGGTGCTCCTCGACGATCTGGAGCGCGAGTTAAGAGCGTTGGCCGACGCGGCGCCCGAGGACGTCGACACCACACTCCTCATCCATCCGCAGGTACTCGGCGATTTTCTGGAATACAACGATTTCCTCGAAGCCGCCGAAGAGATGGTGGAGGCGCTGGACCTCGCCGGCGTGATTCAGGTCGCGAGCTTCCATCCCCGGTACCAGTTCGCCGGCACCGCGCCCGAAGACATCACCAACTACACCAACCGCTCGCCGTATCCGACCCTGCACCTGTTGCGCGAAGCGAGCGTGGACGAGGCCGTTGCCGCATTTCCCGACGCCGAAGCGATATACGAGAAGAACATCGAGACGATGGAGCGCCTCGGAATCGAAGGGTGGAACGCGCTGGGTCTCGACTCGCTCTCCGACACCCGCCAGTAGCGGACAGCCACCGCCCGCAAGCGATGGGCCTACGCGTGTTCGGTCGCCCCGCGGCCCGGGTGTTTCGCCGCTTTTTCGGCGTGATACAGCAGCCGATCGGTGGCCGCAATCGCCAGCGCCGAGGCGAGGAACGTCATGTGGATGATCACCTGCCACATGATGGTATGCGTCGTGAGCTCGTGGGCGTTGATGAACGTCTTGAGCAGGTGGATCGACGAAATGCCGATGATCGCGGTGGCGAGCTTCACTTTCAGCACCGAGGCGTTGACGTGCGAGAGCCACTCCGGCTGATCGGGATGGCCTTCCAGATACAGGCGCGAGACAAAGGTCTCGTAACCGCCCACGATCACCATGATGAGCAGGTTGGCGATCATGACCACGTCGATCAGGCCCAGGACGACGAGCATGATCTCGGTCTCGTTGATCCGGCCTTTGGTCCAGACGATTTCCATCAGGTGCACCAGCTCCTGCCAGAACTGGTACACATAAACGCACTGCGCAACAATGAGGCCCAGGTACAGCGGAAGCTGGAGCCAGCGGCTGGCGAAAATCAACGCGGGTATCGGGCGAAGGGCGCGGTTCACTTTTTCAGGATTCAGCATCGGGTCACTCTGAGTGGCGTGCAGGGGTTGGAAGTTGACCGGCGGGCGCAATTCTAGCATCGCCGCCGGCGCCATCGGACAAGGTTGCACTTGCACCGCAAGCTGTGGTCACATGGGGTATCAGCGTATGGAGGTTTTATGGAAAACCCGAACGAATCGAAGTGGAAGTTTCATGGCGTGCGCGTGGTGCACGGGAACGAGCTGGACGTCAACACGGCGCAAACGCCGGGAATGAACCGCGCTGCAGCGATCACCAATGCGCGCATGGGGGCGGAAAAGCTGTGGGCGGGAACGGTCGTCATTCATCCCAAAGCCAAAACCGGCGCCCATCACCACGGCCCCGTCGAGAGCGTGATTTACGTCGTCAGCGGCAAAGCCCGGATGCGCTGGGGCGACAAGCTCGAGTTCATCGCGGAAGCGGGACCCGGCGATTTCATTTACGTGCCCCCCTTCGTGCCTCACCAGGAAATCAACGCCAACGACGATGAGCCGCTTTCGTGCGTGCTGGTGCGCAGCGGGCAGGAGCCGGTGGTGGTGAACCTCGATATCCCGGTCGTGGAAAAACCCGAAGAAGTGCACTGGGTCGACAACATCCATCCTGCGCCCAAAGCCTAGCCCGGGCGCACCCGCCCGGATCCGCCGCCACAACCGCGACCTCCCCCGGAGGTCGCTCGACACATTCCGATGGCCCTCAAAGCAACGATATTCCGCGCGGCCGTTCAAATCGCCGACATGGATCGCAATTACTATCAGGACCACGCGCTGACGATCGCCCGTCACCCGTCCGAAACGGACGAGCGCATGATGGCAAGGCTGCTCGCATTCGCGCTGCACGCGAATGACATGCTGGCGTTCGGCAAAGGCCTGAGCACCGAGGACGAACCGGATGTGTGGGAGAAGGATCTGACCGGATCGATCCGAACCTGGATCGACGTCGGCCAGCCCGACGAGCGGCGTATCCGCAAGGCGTGCGGCCGGGCCGATCAGGTATTCGTGTACACCTACGGCCCGAATGACCGCAACGTCTGGTGGGATGAAGTCCTCGACAAGTTCGAGAAGCTGCGAAATCTCACGGTGCTGAAGCTGCCGAGCGCGGCGACGCGGGCGCTGGCGAAGCTCGCCGATCGCAACATGCGGCTCAACTGCACCATCCAGGAAGGGCAAGCCTGGCTGGCCGACGACAAGGGCAGCGTCCTGGTGGAGCTCGAGCCGCTGAAAACCCCGGCCCTGCAGGAACGCTGATGACCGGATGGCTGATCCTTGCAGTCGTGGCCGGTGCCGCCGGGGTCTTGTGGCTCGTCAACGCGAACGTCGCGCGCAATCTCCCCAAAGCCGGTGAGCCGGCACCGGCGTTTACGCTGCCCGATCAGAACGGCATCGCCCGCACGCCGGAAGAATTCCGCGGCAAGTGGCTGGTCCTATATTTCTATCCACGCGACGATACGCCCGGCTGCGCCGAGCAGGCGATGCGCTTTCGCAATTCGATGCGAGATCTCGAAGCGCTGGGCGCGGCGGTATGCGGCGTGAGCGTCAACAGCAGTGACAGCCATGCGGCTTTTGCGCGCAAATACAACCTGCCTTTCGCTTTGCTCGCCGATCGCAACGGGGAGACCGCCGCCCGTTACGGCTCGCTACTCAACTTCGGGATCGTGAAGTTCGCCAGACGCAACACTTTTCTCATCGATCCCGCAGGACAGGTGGCCCGGGTCTATGTCGGCGTCAGCGCAGGGCGTAACGCGGGCGATGTCCTGCGCGACCTAGGCGAGGTGGTGACAACCGGTTGAGGCGGTCCAGTCGCACACTGCACGCCCGTTCCCGGGAGAGCCGAATGCTTCTGCGCGCACCGAAGAGCTGTTAAAAAAGCGGATGCACGCAAAGCCGTTGAACGTCAACCCGCAGCAATGGAGGCCGACATGGAAAACCGTGAAGAGTACGTCCAGAAACTGAAGGCGCAGCTCGACCAGTGGAACGCTGAAGTCGCGAAATGGGAAGCGAAGACCAAGGACGCGCAGGCCGACATGCGCGCAGCATCGGAAAAGCAGCTTGAAGAATTCCGCCGCAACCGCGACCAGGCGATGGAGCAAATGCGGCAGGTGCAAGGCGCCGCAGGGGACGCCTGGATGCAATACGTACGCAGCGCCGATGAAGCGTGGGCCAGGACGCGAGAAGCCTACGAAAAGGCTTTCACCCAGTTCCGCAAATAGCGGTCTGCACGCTGCGATCGCGGGCCGCGTGGGCCTGCCCGCTCAGTGCGTCGGCGGCAGAAAAACCGGGGCGGCAAGCCCCGGTTTCCGAGCGTCGTTCGTTGCGTGCCGTCAGGTCTTCACCGCCCTGATCAGCCATTCGACCCGGCGGTTTTCGGCCCGTCCTGACTCGGTCTTGTTGTCCGCGATCGGTTCGGCTTCGCCGCGGCCATCGATGACCATGCGGTCCCGCCGCACGCCCCGCTGTGCGCGATCTGCGCTGCCCCGGGCCGACTTCGAGCGTGGCATCACCGCGCGTCGAGTCCCTTCGCCTGCAGGAACAGAGACAACTGGTCCGCAACGGCCACGTTGTTCAGGTCGGAAAACATGAAATGCGAGTTCCCGTACAAACCCGCATCCGGAAGGTGCAGGACGCTCGCGTGGCCGCCCTGCTTGTTGAGCGCATCGACGAACATGCGGGAGGTCACAACCTGCGCGCGACGCCCGTCTGCAACGAGGTCGGGTATCGGCTGCGTCGGGATATTGTCGCCGTAGACCACCTGCAGCGGGATCTGCGCGAGCCTTGCAAACTCGGCTGGCGTGACCGGCGTTCCGGATGGCTGGCTGCCTTTGAAAAGCGGGATTGCGGGCGGCACGGCCCCTTGCGGGAACACGAAACCCGGCTCGTAGCTGACGATCGCTTTCACATGGGGCGAGCGCGCCCCTGCAAGCCACCCGAACAGGCCCGATTGCGAATGCGTGACCAGGATCGCCGGACCGATCCTGTCGAGCAGCGCGACCAGCGCGCCGCTGATGATCTGGGCATTGTCCGACACCGTCGGCACGAGATGCTGCATGAACTGGTCGACCGCTTTCATCGGAAACTGCTGGACCGGAAAGACCTCCGGATAGCGGGGTCCGAGCCGCCAGCGCGACCACGCGTACTGGACCCCGGCCTGGCCGGTGCGATTGGGGACCACCTCGGAACCGGCAAGCGTGCCGAACGGCCCGTTGAAGCTCGGGAAGCTCGCACGCCCCCGGCGAGGGAAATCGACGATGTACACCGGATAACCCCGGCGCAGCAGCAGCGTCTGGTAGCCCTCACGCCCGTCCGGTGTCGTCTCCCAGACGCGCCCGGTGCCGCTGCCGCCGTGCACCAGGACGAGCGGGAGCTTGCGCGCATTCGCCGGGATCTGGTACTGGACGTACATCTGGTCAATCCAGAACGTCTGCCCTTCGTCGGTGCCGGCCGGGGATTTCGTCGGATCGTATACACCCGGCGCCTGCACCTTACGCCCGCTGACGAAAAAGCTGCCCTGCTCCATAACGGCGATCGCGCCGGGCGGCGGGGTGGCACAACCCCCGGTAACGACGGCCGAAAAGAGCGCGGCCACGCCTGCGACCCTCCGTTTTGAGACCATGTGGAGTACCTCCTGAAAGTTGGGCTGGAGAGCTTTATACTAAATCAATGCACTCGCGCGGCCGAAGAGCATGTTTTCCCACCCGGCCGCTCCAACGAATGTGCATCCAAGGGAGACCGGTATGACCATCAAAGGCAAGGCCTATATCGTCGGCGCTTACGAGCACCCGCTGCGTAAAGCACCCGACAAATCAGTCGCGCAACTGCACGCCGAAGTCGCGAAAGGCGCCATCGAAGACGCGGGACTCACCAAAGACGACATCGACGGCTATTTCTGTGCCGGCGATGCGCCCGGCGCCAACGTGTGGAGCATGGCGAACTACATGAATCTGAAGCTCCGCCACGTGGACTCGACCGACATGGGCGGCTGCTCGTATCTGGTCCACGTCGCCCACGCCGCGCAAGCCATCGCGGAAGGCAAATGCAACGTGGCGCTGGTCACGCTCGCCGGGCGCCCCAACTCCGAAGGCAGCTCGGGCACGCAGGTTCGCGACCGCGGCGTGAACCTTCCTGACGCGCCTTTCGAAATGCCCTACAGTCCGGTGACGGTCAACCTGTACGCGATGGTCGCGATGCGCCATATGTACGAATACGGCACCACCAGCGAACAGCTCGCGTGGGTCAAGGTGGCCGCTTCGCACCACGCGCAATACAACCCCAATGCGATGCTGCGCGACGTCGTCACGGTCGAGCAGGTCGTCAACTCACCGATGATCTCCGACCCGCTGCACCGCCTCGACTGCTGTGTGGTGAGCGACGGCGGCGGCGCGGTGATCGTGGCCAAGCCCGAGATCGCACGCAGCCTCAAACGCGCGCTGGTGAAAATCACCGGCGCGGGAGAGACGACCAAAGGCCAGATGGGCGGCAAAGTCGACCTCTCCTATTCCGGCGCAGCATGGACCGGGCCGCGCGCTTTCGAAGAGGCGGGCGTCAAGCCCGGCGACATCAAGTACGCGTCCATCTACGACAGCTTTACGATCACCGTCGTGATGCAGCTCGAAGATCTCGGTTTCTGCAAAAAAGGCGAAGGCGGGAAGTTCGTCTCCGACGGCAACCTGATTTCCGGCACGGGCAAGCTGCCGTTCAACACCGACGGCGGCGGGCTTTGCAACAACCACCCCGCGAACCGCGGCGGCATGACCAAAATCATCGAAGCGGTGCGTCAGCTTCGCGGCGAAGCGCATGCGAAAGTGCAGGTACCGAATTGCAACCTCGCACTCGCGCACGGCACCGGCGGCGCCCTCGGGCACCGGCACGGCAGCGCCACACTGATCATGGAAAGGGAGTAACGAGATGGCGACCCAATATCAGGAACGCAAGATGCGTGACCCGGCGCTGAATCCCGGCGACCAGCCGTATTTCGACGCGTCGGCCGAAGGCAAGCTGATGCTCAAGAAGTGCAACGCGTGCGGCGAGCACCACCACTATCCGCGCGCGCTGTGCCCGTTCTGCTTCAGCGAGAAAGTCGAGTGGGTGCAGGCGAAAGGAACGGGCGTGATCTACACCTACAGTGTGACGCGGCGCGGCGGACCCACGCCGTACTGCATCGCCTACGTGACGCTCGATGAAGGCGTGAACATGATGACCAACATCGTCGACTGCGATCTGGACGCGATCAAAGTCGGGCAGAAAGTGAAGGTCGGCTTCAAGAAAACCGAAGGCGGTTTTTCGATGCCGGTGTTCGTGCCAGCGTAAGGCACAGGGTCACAGCGCCCGGTCGAGCCGAGCACCGGCCGACCGGGCCGGTGCGACCCACCCCCCGTACGCAGGAATCAAACCGCTATGCTGACCCAACTGCTCAAGGCGCTGCACTTCGCCGCCGACAAGCATCGCGACCAGCGCCGCAAGGACGTCGGCGCCTCGCCCTACATCAACCATCCTATCGAAGTCGCGGAGCTGCTCGCACGCGTGGGCGGCATCACCGACCTGGTGACGCTCCAGGGCGCCATACTTCACGACACCATCGAAGACACCAAAACGACGCCCGAAGAGCTCGAAGCGGTTTTCGGTCCGGAAGTACGCGGTGTGGTCGAAGAAGTCACCGATGACACGCTGCTGCCCAAGGTGGACCGCAAGCGCCTGCAGATCGAGCATGCACCGCATCTTTCCGAGCGCGCAAAGCACATCAAGCTCGCCGACAAGATTTCCAATGTGCGATCCGTCACCGAGACCCCGCCCGCCAACTGGCCGCTCACGCGGCGGCAGGAGTACTTGGGCTGGGCAGACGACGTCGTGGCCGGATTGCGCGGCAGCAACCCGGCGCTCGAAAATCTCTACGATCGCGTGGTGGTCGAAGGCCGGCGCGTTCTTTTCGCCGACTCGCCCGGCGCGCCCCAGGCGCAGGTTCCCGAACGCCGGCCCTGACGCACGCGCTAGTGGCCTGTATCAGTCATTTCGAGAGTAACGCTCGCGACGGCCGCCCGCTCGAAAGCGGGCCCGTCGCTCACCGGGAAGTTGCTACAGGTTCTAACGTTACACTCCACTAATCGTACATGCAAAAGCCCGGATCGCCGGGCTTTTGCATGTTGCAGCTGACCTGGCGCGCAGGCCCTCGCCATCAGGGCATCAGCACGTGATCGACGACGTGAATGACGCCGTTCGACTGATAGACGTCGGCGATCGTCACTTTGGCCTTCCCGCCTTTCTCGTCGGTCAGCGTGATGGTGTTACCGCTGGCCGTCGCCGTCAGCGATTCGCCTTCGACCGTCTTAAGCGTGGCGTTGCCGTTAGCGATCTGCTTTTTGAGGGCTGCCGAATCGAGCCGGCCTGCGACGACGTGGTAGGTCAGTACGTCTGTCAGCGCTTTCTTGTTCTCGGGTTTGAGCAGCGAATCAACCGCGCCTGCCGGCAGCGCGGCAAAAGCGGCATTGGTCGGCGCGAACACGGTGAAGGGTCCCGGGCCTTTCAGCGTCTCGACCAGTCCTGCGGCTTTCACGGCCGCGACGAGCGTGGTGTGGTCCTTGGAATTCACTGCGTTGTCGATGATGTCCTTGCTCTGGTACATCGCGGCCCCGCCGACGACCACTTGAGCGAGTGCAGCGTTGGTGGCGAGCGCCATGGTGACGGCGATTGCGGCGATACGGAGTTTGCTTTTCATGCGTCTGGTTCCTCTGTCGATTTGTCGGTTGCGGGCTCCGGCTGCCAGGCTTGCAGCAGCGTCGGCCGTATCCTCTCTACGAACGAGCACCCGGATTGGATGTTGTCTCCACCAAATGAGCCGCCACCGGCGAATCGCGCTCGCCCGCTCGAAACCGCGCGAGCTGAATGTGGCTTCATCCGGTTCCGGCAATTCCGACCATTTCGCCTGCCTGAAGAGCGAAATCGACAAGTACGGGAAAATCGTGCGGGCAATCGGCTTGAAAATAGCCTGATAGGAACGTATAACCTCATACCGATCCAGAACTTGTTCCCTGTTGACCAGTCTCATTGCATCGACCGTCGCCTACTTCATCTCCGCTTTTTTCATCAAGCGGTACCTCGATGATTCAGGGATTCCGAAAAGCTTCACGCGCAGCATCGTGATCTTCGTTCTCGCCCTGGCCGTCGCATACGGGGTCGCGGCGCTGGTCGACCGGGCCGTCTTCTGATTTCTACGAAATGAACGAAAGCCGTTTATCCATGCCCATGCCCTCCCCGTTCGCCGAACGCTCGACGGACGTCGCAACGCTGCGCGATTCCGTCCGCGGGAACGCTGCCGCCTGGAGCGATACCACACCCGTCAAGCCCTCGCGTATCGATCGCAAGCGGTTCATGCTGGCGTTCAATCGCGATGCGCGATTTCACGACCGGGTACCGCGCACCGTCTATCTCGATCGCGAAACGGGCGATGTCCTCTGGATTTACCAGAACGACGAAGACGCGGAGGCCGAAGGCATGCGCGCCGGGCTCAACGACGACCATCGGGCGCAGGTCGAGTCGATGCCGCAACGCTACCTGGAGATCCCCGGCCGCTCGCACGACCAGCACCATCAGATCCTGCGAGACTTCCTGGCGTCCGACTGGACCGATGACGAGCACGAGAAGGCGCTCGCCAAAAAAGCCTACGCGGAGTCGATCGGCGGGTGGATCAGCACCGTCGAGAACGAGCACGCCGTGAAAGCTTATTTCGAATACAAGGGCGCTGCGCTGCGCGAGCTGGCCCGGCAATTTCTGCGGGACCACCGGATCAAGTAGTCACCCGCGGTAAACGTCATCAGGAGGACCATCATGGCTGTGACGCTCCATCAAATCTCGCTGCCCGTTTTCATCAAACACCTGAACGGCCTTGCCGGCTGCCTGAAGAAGGCGCAGGCGCTGTACGCCGAGAAGAAGTACGACGAAGCCACTCTGCTCGGCTACCGCTTTTACCCCGACATGTTCAATTTCGCGGGCCAGGTCCAGGTCGCGACCGATCACGCCCGCAATTTCACCGGGCTGCTCGCGGACGTCAAAGCACCCCGCTACGAGAATCACGAGAAGAGTCTCGCCGAGTTAATCGAGCGCGTGGAGAAAACCGTCGCCTGGTTGAAGACGATAGAACCGCAGCAGATCGATGGCACCGAGGACAAGGTCGTCACGGTGAAAAGACCGGCCGGTGAAGTTCAGATGAAAGGGCTCGAATTGCTGCTGAACCGCGCCATGCCCAACTCCATGTTTCACTGCACGACCGCATACGACATCATGCGGCACAATGGCGTGGAGCTCGGCAAGCGCGACTTCATGGGTGCGGCCTGATAAATCGGCGCGCCCAGGCGCGGATCAGTCGGGCTTGGCGCCAGTACGCTTGATGACGTCGCCCCATTTCGTCATTTCCCTGTACACGAGCTCGGCGAACTGCTCGGGCGTGCCGCCGACCAGATCGTAGCCGTTGCCCGCAAGGCGCTCCTTCGCCGACTGCGAGACGAGCGCTTTGTTGATTTCCGCGTTGAGCCTGTCAATGATGGGACGCGGCACGCCCGCTGGCACGACCACTCCGCTCCACGTCGTCACCTCGAATCCGGGGAGCCCCGCTTCCGAAATCGTCGGCAGCTCGGGAACGGCTGCCGAGCGCTTCA
>JBKJKJ010000482.1:0-5862 GCA_046597455.1 Burkholderiales bacterium | reverse complement strand
CGATTATCAGGGCAAGCCGGGCACCTGGTTCGTTTGCGAAGGGATCGACCCCAGATCCATCTCCAGCATTGCGGCTGCGGGCGTTGCCAAGGAGGATCTGGTCAAGTTCAATTCGGTCCACCACAAGGACCTGCGCCCGGGTGGATACGACCCGATCGAACGGCTCAAGGATCAGGACATCGATGGCGTTTCCGGCGAGGTGTTGTACGCGACTTATGCGATGCAGCTCTATGTGATGCCGGATGCCGAGCTGCAGGAAGCGGCATTCAACGCGTACAACGACTGGCTGGTGGAAATGTGCTCCGCCGCGCCCAACCGCCTCGTCGGGCTCGCGCTGATCTCGGTCTACAACGTCGATCATGCCGTGGAAGCGCTCCAGCGCTGGGCGAAGCGCGGCTTGCGCGGCGCCATGATCGCCGCCGTCCCGCCGCAAGGCACCGAATACAGCGACGCGCGCTACGATCCATTCTGGGCGGCCGCAGCGGACATCGGGATCCCGATCAGCATTCATACGCTTACCAGCAGCCGCCCCGCCAATTACCGCTTCACGAGGGAAGTCAGGGGTGCCGCGCGATATCCCGAGAACCCCATGGAGGTGATGCTGACGCTGGGCGAGATTCTCACCAGCCCCCTCCTCGACCGCCATCCGGGCGTGCGCCTGGTGCTCGCGGAGGCGGACACCGGCTGGCTGCCCTGGCTGCTCGAACGGGTCGATCGCGGCCACGAGCGCTACGCGAAGCAGAACGGGATACACACCGAATTGAAGCCCAGCGAGTATTTTCATCGCAACGTGTCGGCATCGTTCATCGCGGATCGCGTCGGCGTGTTCACCCGCAAGTTCATGGGCGTGGACAACCTGATGTGGTCCTCCGATTATCCGCACACGGATTCCACCTGGCCGCGCTCGCGGGAAAGCATCGAGCACGACTTCGCAGGCGTGCCGGAAGCGGAACGCACCAAGATGACCTTGACCAATGCGGCGAGGCTCTATGGCTTCGAGACCGGGAGCGCGACGCCGTCAGGCGCACATTGACCCGCAGGAAGACTGCGAGCGCGGCGGCGCACTGCCTGGAGAACGCCATGCATATCCCCGTGACCATGACCGTGAACGGCAAGCCGGCGACGGGCGCAGTCGAGTCGCGCACGCTGCTCACTCAGTTTCTGCGCGAGCAGCTGCATCTCACCGGCACCCACGTCGGCTGCGACACCACCCAGTGCGGCGCGTGCACCGTACATCTGGACGGGCGCGCGGTGAAAGCGTGCAGCATGCTCGCGGTCCAGGCGCAGGGCGCACAGATTCTGACGATCGAAGGCGTCGCCACTGCTGACGGCGACCTGCATCCGATGCAATCCGCGTTCAGGCAGCATCACGGCCTTCAGTGCGGTTTCTGCACGCCGGGCATGATCATGATCGCGCTGGCCATCATAAAGTCCGATCCGGACCCTTCCGAGGACACCATCCGTAGCGCACTCGGTGGAAACCTCTGCCGCTGCACCGGTTATCACAACATCGTCAAGGCGATCCAGGCCGGTGCGGCGGCGATGAAATCGACCACGGACAACCGCACAGGGGCGGCATCATGAGCGCATCGCTGATCGGCGCTCGCGTCGAGCGCAAGGAAGACCACCGCTTTCTCACGGGAAGCGGCATGTATACGGACGACATCGCGGTGCACGGACAGACCCACGCCTGGTTCCTGCGCTCGCCGCACGCCCACGCGGCCATCACGCGCATCGACTGCGGCAAAGCGAAAGCCGCCCCCGGCGTCGTCGCGGTCTACACCGGGTCCGATCTCCCGGACAGCGTCGGGGGATTGCCGTGCGGCTGGCTCATCACCGATGTGAATGCCCAGCCCATGATAGAGCCCAGGCACCCCCTGCTCGCGCAGGGCAAGGTTCGCTACGTCGGCGATCACGTCGCCGTGGTCATCGCCGAGACGCTCGATCAGGCCAAGGATGCGGCCGAGCTGATCGACGTCGATTACGCGCTGCTGCCGCCTGTCATCGACGCCGCCGATGCGCGCAATGCGGGTGCGCCGGTCGTGCACGACATGGCGCCCGACAATACCTGCTACGTGTGGGCGCTCGGCGACAAGTCGGCGGTCGACCGCGCGTTCCGGCAGGCGCATCATGTGACCCGGCTCGAATTCGTGAACAACCGCCTCATTCCCAACGCGATCGAGCCGCGTGCGGCGCTGGTGAGCTACTCGCGTGCGGACGACAGTTACACGCTATATGTGACGAGCCAGAATCCTCACGTCGAACGCCTCCTCATGACGGCTTTCGTGCTGGGGCTGCCCGAGCACAAGGTGCGCGTGATCGCGCCCGACGTCGGCGGCGGTTTCGGCTCGAAGATTTTCCTGTATGCCGAAGAGACCGTGCTCACGTGGGCGGTGAAGCAGGTCAATCGCCCGATCAAGTGGACGGCCGAGCGCGCGGAATCCTTCATGTCGGATGCGCATGGCCGTGACCACGTGACCACGGCCGAGCTCGCGCTCGACCAGGACGGCCGGTTTCTCGCGATGCGGGTGACGACGACGGCGAATCTCGGCGCCTACCTGTCGACTTTCGCCTCGAGCGTGCCGACGATACTTTACGCCACGCTGCTCGCGGGCCAGTACACGACGCCGGCGATTTATTGCGAAGTCACCGGGGTCTTCACCAACACCGCCCCGGTCGACGCCTACCGCGGCGCGGGACGCCCCGAAGCGACGTACGTGGTCGAGCGCCTGGTCGCGACCGCCGCGCGCGAAATGAATATTTCGGATACCGACATCCGGCGCCGCAATTTCATCACGACGTTCCCGTATCAGACCCCCGTTGCGTTGTGCTACGACACCGGCGATTACGAAGCAACGCTTGCCTCAGCGATAAAGCTCGCCGATGTAGCGGGTTTCGAGGCGCGCAGGCAGGACGCCGCGGCGCGCGGGCGGCTGCGCGGCCTCGGCTACGCCACCTACATCGAAGCCTGCGGTCTTGCGCCGTCGAACATCGCCGGCGCCCTGGGCGCGCGCGCCGGGCTTTACGAAGCCGGCGAAGTGCGCGTGCATCCCACAGGCAAAGTCACGGTCTTCACGGGCTCGCACAGCCACGGACAGGGACACGAGACCACGTTCGCACAGGTGGTGGCAGAGCGCCTGGGCATCGGTGTGGACGACGTCGAGATCGTGCACGGCGACACCGGCCGCGTGCTCTTCGGCATGGGCACGTACGGCTCGCGCTCGATCGCGGTTGGCGGTTCTGCCATCGTCAAGGCGCTCGACAAGATCGTCGCCAAAGGCAAAAAGATCGCCGCGCACCTCATGGAAACGACGGACACCGCCGTGGAATTCAGGGATGGCCAGTTCAGCGTCGGCCCCGACAAGAGCGTGTCTTTCGCGCAGGTCGCGCTCAGCGCTTACGTGCCGCACAACTACCCGCTCGAGACGCTGGAGCCGGGACTCAACGAGAACGCGTTCTACGATCCGGGCAATTTCACGTTCCCGGCGGGCAGCCACATCTGCGAAGTCGAGATCGATCCCGAAACCGGCGTCACGAAAGTCGTCGCTTTTACCGCAGTCGACGACTTCGGCCGGATCATCAACCCGATGATCGTCGAAGGCCAGGTGCACGGCGGGCTCGCGCAAGGCATCGGCCAGGCGCTGTTGGAAGGCTGCGTATACGACCGCGAGTCCGGCCAGTTGCTCACCGGCAGCTACATGGACTACGGCATGCCGCGCGCCGCCGACCTGCCTTTGTTCCAGGTGGGCACCGAAGTAACACCGTGCACGCACAATCCCCTTGGCGTCAAAGGCTGCGGTGAAGCCGGTGCGATCGGTGCGCCGGCGGCCGTCATGAACGCGGTGGTCGATGCGCTCGCGCCGCTCGGCGTTCGCGAAGTCGCGATGCCGGCGACACCCGCACGGGTGTGGGCAGTGATCCAGGACGCGAGAAAGAAAGCCGATACTGCGACGCCCCCGTAATACGTGGGGTCAGAACAGATTCTGGAACACGACCCGGAAGAACAGGTTTCCGCGGTGGCCGTAAGTCGGACCGCTGAGCGTGCGCATGTAGCCGCCTTCGAACTTGGCGGTCACGACGGTGAACTGGATGCCCACCCCTGCGGCGAGCCACGTCTGGTGAGCGCCGTTGCCGTCGGAGAGCCCTGCGGCGTCGAGCATCACCAGCGGCTTGATCGAATAAAGATTCGCGTCGTCGATGACGAAGTGAGACGCGGGCCGGATTTCGGCCAGAACGTCCGAGGCCTTGCGCTTCGCCTCGTCTTCGCTCAGGCCTTCGTTGCGCAGTGTGGCCTGCAGGAAGCTCGCGCCGCTCACGTCGATCTGCCGCTTGAGGAATTGCTTGAGTGTGAGCGGGCGGCCTTCCTCGTCCGGAATATCGGTGGTTTCGTTCGGGATGAGCGCGCGGGACCACTGGCGGATGGGGATCGCAAGATTCAGGTTGAGGTGCCAGTAGGCATTGCCGCCGCGTAGCGCGCCGCCCCCCTGACGCAAGCCGCCCTGGTTTTCACCGAAGCTGCGAATCAGCGGTCCCCCCGGCAGGTTGAGCAGGGCGGCGCCGGAGGGCTGGTCGTACAGAAAATTCCCGGGCGCATTGCCGCCGAAGAAGCGCGAAGACCCCGGAAGATTGCCCCATGCCTTGCCCGCGCCGGCAAGGAGCTCGAAGCCCAGCGCGTAGTTGGGGGAGAACGCGATTTCCTTGGCGTAACCGACGCGCGCGGCCAGTCGCTGGTATCCGCTGCCCGGCCCGGACTGCCAGCCGTTGTCTTCCCACAGCGCGGCGCGCAGGAATCCATAGACGGGCGGCGGCAGCGCGTCGAAAAGCACGCGATTGGTTTGCTCGTGGATCTGCGTCTGCGTTCGCGCAGCCGCAGCACGGTCGCCTATGGTGTCGCGGGTGTTCCTGTAGCCGGTATCGAAAGACAGCCGTGCCGTGGGCGCGACCTTTACCGTCATCCCGACGCCTGCACTGCCCACGTCCCGGGTGCGCGTCTCGGTGCCGAACGGCTCGCGGTTATTGTCGAAGTTCGCGCGGGCGTGATATTCCTGCACGGCGCCACCCAGGCGCCGCTCGCTGTACCGCAGGCCTGCACTGCTGCGGTAAAACGCATCCTGCACAGACTTGATTGCACGAAGCCGCACGTCCAGATGCCGGTTGTCGGCTGCGGGCTTGCCCTCCCGCGTGAGGTGCAGGAGATCGGTCTGGATCGCCGCGCCGAGCGCCGTGCCGAAGCTGCGGTCGTGCGAAGCGCTGAAAGTCGGGTTGAGCGCGAGCAGCGGCGGGGGCACGTTGTCGTGAAACGTCGGCTGCGTGGTGCGCGGGATCGGCAGCACGTTCTCACCGATGCGCTGCAACGAAAGACGCACGTAAAAAGGCCTGAAGATGAGACCGACCGGATCCGTGCGCCCGCGTTCGGCGCGCGTGACGGCCGGCGCCGGAAGCGCCTCGCACACGACGTCGATATACAGCGCGGCGAGCTCGCCTGCCGATCGCCGGCTGAGGCCGTAAGCCGGCTCGGCAGTGATGGCTTTGCGCAAAGCCTGCAGCGCGTCGGAGATTCCCTGCTGCGTCAGCGCATCGCCCGCCGCGATCGGCAACGGCACGTTCGCCGCCCACCGGCCGTGCACACTGATGGACCCGATTGGGCGTCCGTAGGCCTCGCTGATCTCGCAGGACGGACGTTCGTTATTGCGGCTGGACAGCGCTGGACCTGCAACGCTATCGGCCGCAGCCAGGCTGAAGCGCTCTGGACGCGCCTCCTGCGCAACGGTAGCAACGATAGAGGGTGAGTAGAGCGTGCAGACCACCAGGGCCCAAAAGATCCGCGCCCGCCGTGCAGGGGCGCGAATGGATTGCGGATTT
>JBKJKJ010000394.1:0-17271 GCA_046597455.1 Burkholderiales bacterium | reverse complement strand
CGGCTGTCGCCCCCGCACACCAGCCTGCGCTTTGCGTCATTTCGCGGAGCCATCCTGCGTGGAGCGGATGCGTCGCGCCCTCAACTCGCGAGGCGCGCCTCGGCCACGATGTCGTTGAGCTTCTCCACCAACGCCGGGACCAGCATGTTCACCTGCGCGAACGCGCGCACGGCGCCAGCGACGTCCCCTTCGATCGCGTGCGCTTCGAGCGCGGCCACTGCGCAGAGCACCGCCGGGGCCTCGAACGTCGCCGTCGCGCCTTTGAGCGCATGGGCTTCGCTGCAGACGCGCGCGATATCGCCTTTCGCGAGCGCCGTATCGATGCTGCCGAGTTGACGCGGGGCGCTGACGGCATAGATCTCGGCGATTTCTGCGAAGAGGTCCCGGTCCCCGCTGAGGCGACTCAGCGTTCCGTTGCAATCCAGGATGTCCCCCTCGTTCGCCGGTCTCACCGGCACCGGCGCCGGCGCCGGTGAGACCGGCATCGCCGCGGTAGAGTAGATCACACGTTCGAGCTCCGACATCAGATGATCGATGCGCACGGGTTTAGAGACGAAACCGTCCATCCCCGAAGCCAGGCACAATTCGCGGTCGCGATCCAGCGCGTGCGCCGTCAGGGCAACGATCGGCACGTGATCGGCCCCGCTCTCGCGCTCGCGTATCGCTCTGCACGCTTCGATGCCGCCCATCACCGGCATTTGCAAATCCATCAGGATCGCGTCATAGCGCTCGCGTCGAGCGGCTTCGAGTGCCTCGCGCCCGTTGTTCGCCACCTGCACGCTGTGGCCGCGCCCGGCGAGCAGTTTCACGGCGAGCTTCTGGTTGACCAGATTGTCTTCGGCCAGCAGCAGGTTGAGCGGGCGCCGGTTCTCGCGCAGCGAGTGGCGCGTGACCAGCGGCGCACTGGGCTCGCGCGTCGCGCCCAGCGCGGCGGCGGCAGCCTGAATCAGCTCGTACGAAGAAGCCGGCTTGGTGATATAGCCCGCGATGCCGAGCTCTTTGCAGCGCGCGGCGTCGCCCCGCTGCCCGTCCGAAATGAGCAGCACGATCGCGGGCATCGTAATTCCCGCATCGGATTGAAGCACCCGCACGACCTCGAAGCCATCGAGTCCGGGCATGTGCGCGTCGACCAGCATGAGCCGATAGGGATTGTCCGCCGCGGCCTGCGCACGCAGCTTCTCGAGGGCGGCTTCGCCCCCGGACACGACGTCCACCCGCACGCCGGCGGATTCCAGAATGCCGCCGAGCACCCTGCGGCTCGACTCGTTGTCGTCCACCACGATCGCCCGCGAATCCGCGAGCCCGGAGTACACGAGCGGCTGGCTCGGCACCTCCGCGATCTCGGCGCGCATTGAGAAATGGAAGGTGCTGCCTTTTCCGGGTTCGCTTTCCACGGCGATGCGCCCGCCGAGCATGTCGACGATGCGCGAGCAGATGGTGAGTCCCAGCCCCGTTCCGCCGTACTCGCGCGTGGTCGATGCGTCAGCCTGGGCGAACGCATCGAATATCATCGACTGCTTGTCGGCCGATATGCCCACGCCAGTGTCGCGCACGGCAAAGTGCAGCCATGCGGTGTGGCTGTCGTCGGAAATGAGGTCGACTGAAACCTCGATTTCCCCGTACTGGGTGAACTTGATCGCGTTTCCGAGCAGGTTCACCAGGACCTGCCGGCAGCGCGTGGGATCGCCTCGCAGCCGGTCGGGTACGTCGTGGGCCACGTGCGAAATCAGCTCCAGCCCTTTCTGTTGCACACGCGGCGCCATCATCTTCATCGTCTCGGAAAGACAGTTGCGCAGGCTGAAGTCGATGGTCTCCATCGTCATGCGGCCCGCTTCTATCTTCGAGAAATCGAGCACTTCGTCAATGATCGCGAGCAGCGAATCGGCCGCGGTACGCACCGTATCCAGATAGCCGTGCTGCTCATCGGTGAGGCCGGTCTCGAGCGCGAGCCCGGTCATGCCGATGATCGCATTCATGGGCGTGCGGATTTCGTGGCTCACGTTGGCGAGGAATTCGCTCTTGGCGCGATTTGCGCTCTCGGCCGCCTCTTTCGCGTGTTGCAGCTCGGCTTCCTGCCGCGCCATCGCGTGCTCGCGCTCCTTGCGCTCGGCGATGTCGGCATTGATCCCGCTCATGCGCAGCGCGCGGCCCTTCGCGTCCCGCGCGACCACTTTGCCGTGACTTTCGATCCACGTCCACGCGCCGTCGCTCCTGCAGATGCGATGTTCGGTCGTGTAGGTATCGCTGCCTTTCAGCGCAAGCCTGAGCGCAAGGTCGACGGCCTCCAGGTCCTCGGGATGCGTGATCTTGCCCAGTTCGGCGATGGTCGTGGTTGTGCTGCCCGGCGGTCCGCCGATGATTTCCGCCCAGCGCTCGTTGAGGAAAACGGTGCCGGAAGGAATATCCCAATCCCACAGCGCGAGGCCGGCACCGTCCAGCGCCATCGTCAGGCGCTGTTCGGTGCGACGTAAGTCGAGCGTCATCCGCTCGGCGAGGTCGAGCGCGCTCCTGCGCGCGCGGCCCAGGGTGCGCAGCAGCGCGCACAGCAGTGCCGTGAGCAGAAGGCCGACTGCGAAAGCGCCCAGAGGCAGCGCGGCGAATTGCGGGGTGTAGCGTTCGCGCGGCGCCGTGATGTCGGCGATCCACAGTCGCCCGCCCACGACGATCCTGACCTGGCCGCGGTGCAGCGCATCGAATAGGCCGAACCCGCCCGCACGCGCACGATCGAACAGCAGATTGTCGGCATGCGGCTCGAGGGGCACTGGGTTCGTGGCGAAACCGGCATCATGAATACGCAACGTCAGGCGCTGCAGCCCGGGATCGCGAAGGGCACTCTCCAGGAGTTTCTCGACGCTGAACGACGTGCCGACCAGGCCGACCGCGGCCGCCCGGCGCTCGTCCGGGGTGTTCTGCGGTGCGCCAGGCCGATAAAGGGCCAGCCGCAACGAGACGCCGATGCCGGCAGGCTGGGTCCGAATCAGCCGCGGGGATGCCGTGGGCTCTGCGCTGGCGACCGCGCGCATCACCTGCTCGCGTCGCGCGCTGTCGTTTTCCGCGTTGTAGCCCTGAGCCGGGCCCGCCCCTTCCATGCGCTCTACGAATTCGACCGCGAAATAATCCGGGCGGCCTTCTCCGAAGTCGACCTCGAATTCCGGATACGCGTGCGCATCGGTGGACCGATTCCGACTTTCGCGCGAGGGCTGCGCGGCGCGACGCTCGTGCGGCACGTAGCGGGCGTAAGTGAGCCACTGCATGCCGGGGTAGCGCGACGAGACCTGCAGCGATTTCACATAACTCTGGAATTCCTCGCGGGTTACACCGGCCGACTCGTGCCTCGCCTCAAACAGCGCCGCCAGGCCGCGCAGCATTTCGGCGTATCCCAGTAGCCGCATCTCGACCGAATGCGCGGCCGTTCCGGCGTCGCTTTCGAAACGCAGGTCCTGCTCAAAATCATTGCGCTGTATCGCCCAGTAGCAAAGGAAGGCGGAAAAGATCAGACCGCATATGAACGCACCGGTCTGCAGTGGCGCAGATGCCGTCCATGCCTCTGGCTCTCCGGGGGGGTGTGGTTCCGCGCGTGCGGTAACAGCGTTCACCGCATTCAGCCCACCGCAGTGATCAGCGGCGCAGGCTCAGGCTCGAGGTCCGAGTCCCTGAAGCGGCCCCTGATTTCGAGCACCTCATCGTAGGCTTCGTAGAACGCATCCACGACATCGGGATCGAAGTGGTTGCCTTTGCTCTCGAGAATCAGCGAATTCGCGCGCTCCAGATCCCACGCTTTCTTGTACGGGCGCTCGCTCGTGAGCGCGTCGAACACGTCCGCGACCGCGACGATGCGGCCATAGAGCGGAATAGCTTTGCCCTTCAGGCCGCGGGGGTAGCCGCTGCCGTCGAATTTCTCGTGGTGCGAAATCGCGATCTCGCCACCCACCCGTAAAATGGGGGACGTGCTGTTCGCCAGTATTCTCTGGCCGATCACGGTGTGCTGCTTCATGATCTCGAACTCGTCCGGCGTCAGCTTGCCGGGCTTGAGCAGTATATGGTCAGGCGTGCCAATCTTGCCGATGTCGTGCAGCGGCGAAGCGAGCAGCATGAGCGCGCATTCCGCTTCCGGCAGACCCATGCGCTGCGCGATCAGCTGCGAATAGTTCGACATGCGAATGATGTGCTCGTGCGTCTCGGGGTCGCGGTGCTCCGCAGCGCGTCCGAGGCAGAACAGGGTCTCGCGCTCGCGCTCGGCGATCTCGCTAGTCGCTTTGGTGACTTCGTCCGCCAGCAGCAGCGCGCGGTCTGCGAGCATCTTCTGGCTCCTGCGCAGGGCGAGCATGTTGCGCGCGCGCGCCTGCAGCTCGATCTGGTCGAAAGGCTTGTTGAGGAAATCGTTGATGCCGAGCATGAGCGCGCGGTGCCGCAGCTCGCGGTCCTCGGCTGCGGTCACCATCAGGACCGGGATATCGGCCTTGCCGGGGAGCTGCCTGAAGCGGCGCGCGAACTCGATGCCGTCCATCTCCGGCATCATGTAATCGACGATGACGAGGTCCGGGTCGTTCGCGATGCACCAGTCGAGGCCGCTGACCGCGCTGGTGAAAGGAAACGCCCGGCAGCCTTCGAGCTTGCCGATCAGCCGCTTGAGCAGGGCGATGGTAATGGGCGAATCGTCTACGAGTACGATATCCATGGCGGGTGCGCGGAGCGCCGACTTATTTTCGATGAGTGATTAACGGCCACCCGGCGACGACATTTAGGGATCCGCGTAATAAGTCCTGCGATATCGAGGCAGACACGTGGCGGGATACAGGTGCAGGCGGCCGGCAGTAACGGCGTAGCCCTTCGGCGAGCATCAATTCGCGATATCGCGCCTGGCGGGTTGTTCCGGCGGTTCAACCGCAAAAAGCACTTCGACTTCGTTGCCGCAGCCGCGGTATTCGACGTGCTCGCAAACCCGCCTGAGCAGCGGGATGCCACGGCCGAACGGCGCGTCCATCCTGGGCGGCCCGTCGAGCGCCCCGGCGAAGTCGAATCCCGCCCCGCTGTCCTTTACCACGATACGCAGCATCGGCCGGCCGTCGCGGTCGATCGCCGTGATCGCCAGATCGATGGCGCCGGTGCTGAGCGCGCCGAGCTTTTGCTGCCGCGAGACGAGGTAGCGCTGAACGCCGTCCGGCTCGAGCTTGATCAGCGAATCGAGCGCGAGCACCCCGTGGTCCATGGCGTTCGCAACGAGCTCCGAAAGCACGAGGAAGAGCTTGGGATTGCGCGCGCACCAGCCATGCATGCGGCTCACCAGGTCGTGCAGCAGAGGGACCACATCGACGCGCTGGAGCTGCTGTGTCGTGAGCCTCAGGTGACAATGCCAGTCTCCGGCATGAGACGCCTGCGCGCCGCCCGATGCCGCGGACCTGGCGCTGACGCGCTGCCCGGGGACACACGTGATCAGCACCGCGGAGACATCATCCGCGGCGGGATGGCGCCCGGCCGCGAGGCAGCGCTTCTTCAGCTCGGTCAGCCTCGAGGCGGCGGCGTGAGGCCCGAGCGCTTCGGCGAGATTCCGCGCGCCCGATTCGCTGGCATGCCAGCCGGCCGCCTCGAGCAAACCGTCGGAGCAGGCGATGATCTGACACGGCTCTTCATAGCGATAGATTTCAGGCTCGCCGCAGAACAGCTTCTCGTCAGCCACGCCGAGCGCAAGATTGCGCGAGCGTCCCAGATGCAGGAGCTTGCCCTCGAGCCCGATCACGCAAAGCGGCGGGTTGGCCCCGTTCCACACCTCGATGAGCTGCTCCTCGAAGTCCACAGCGATCAGCGTCGCGGCGACGAAGCGCTCGACGGGCAGGAGTCTTCGAATCTTGCCGTTGATCTCCTCGACGATGCTCGACAGCGGATACCCTTTCTCGGTCATGCGATAGAAAGGCTGCGTTACGGGCAGCGCGCTCAGCGCCGCGGCAAGGCCGTGCCCGGCGCCGTCTGCAAGCATGACGTGCAGGACTCCGGACGGCCCCAGCGCGGCAGCCACGAGGTCTCCGCTGAACTGCTTCGCCGGGGCGGTCCAGTGCTGCAGCACCGACTCTTCCACGAGATCCTGGGTGGCGAGCCGGCGGATGACGTGTTCCGCCGTGCGGTTCTGCTCCTCTTCCGCGGCCCGATACGCCGCGAGGCGCTGATTGCGGTCCTCGAGCTCCCGCTGCAGGATCAGCGTACGTGAAACGGCGCGCATCTTGGCACGCAGCACGCTGAAACTGATCGGTTTGATCAGGTAGTCGTCGCCGCCCCGGTCGAGCGCGCGTATGAGCGCGGTGCTGTCGGCAGTGGCGCTGAGAAAAATGATCGGGAGCCAGCGCTCTCGGGCGGCGGCGCGTATGCGCTCGGTCGCCTCGAACCCGTCCATAACCGGCATCTCCACATCCATGATGACCATGTCGGGGCGAGACCGTACGACCGCCTCCACGGCTTCCAGGCCGTTCGTCGCGATTTCGACGCGGTAGCCCATGCGTACCAGGAAGCGCTCGAGCAGCACCCGCGCCTGCGGGTGATCGTCGACGATCAGTACGCAATGCGAAGCGGGCGCCGCCCGGGTGACGGCGGCCATGGCGGGTGCGGCGGCGTCCATGCAACGCCTCAGTGCATCGAGAACATGACGCCGAAATTGGCGACGTCGAGAATTTCTTTGACCAGGCCTGCGCAATTGCGCAGGGAGACCGGCAGCGTGCGCGCGTCGGCGAGCTCTTTCAGAAGAAGAAGCATGCCCAGCGCGGAGCTGTCGAGATACTCGACATCCCGCAGATCCACGGCGATGGCGCGCACCTCGGGCTCGATCAGGGCGGCCTCGTAACACTGCTTGAACTCACGGCGCGCGCTGAAATCGAAGCGGCCGGTGAGATGGATCACGGCAGTGGCCCGCTCGGTACTCAGGTTTGCATGCATGGGTCGTGTCTTTTGCGGGCGATGAACGCAGCCTTAACGGCCGCTGCGGCGTGTTTCTTGAGGCTTGCCGGCGCCGCCGGACACGGCCAGGCGCGCCACGAGAGCGCCGGCGATGCGGTCGACGGGGAGCACCTCGTCGACCCCGCCAACAGCGACGGCTTCCTTGGGCATGCCGAATACCACGCACGTCACTTCGTCCTGCGCGTAGGTGTAGGCCCCGGCGCGATGAAGCGCGAGCATGCCGGCGGCGCCATCCTTGCCCATGCCCGTAAGAATGACGCCGATGACGTTCGCGCCGCCGCAGTCTGCAGCGGAGCGAAAAAGCACATCGACCGACGGCCGGTGACGGTTGACCGGGTCGGCCGCGGAAAGCTCGGTCACGTAAGTCGTGCCGCGGCGCCTGACGAGCAGGTGCGAATGCCCGGGTGCGATGTACGCATGCCCCGGCAGCACGCGCTCCCCGTGGTCGGCTTCCTTCACCGTGATGCGGCACAGCGAATCGAGCCGTGCAGCGAACGAGCGCGTGAAGCCTTCGGGCATGTGCTGGGTCACGAGCACCCCCGGGGCGTCCGGCGGAAGGTGCTCCAGCACCTCTTTCACCGCTGCGGTGCCGCCCGTGGACGCACCGATCACTATGAGCTTCTCCATTGCGGGCGAAAACCGCGGTTGCGCACCGGAGGCTGCGGGCAGTGCGCTCACCGGCGCCTGCGGCCGGGTCGACCGGGCGCCTGCGATCCGTACCTTTGCCGTGATCTGCGCCGCGAATTCCTGCATGCCTTCGGGCCCGCTCAGATGGGGTTTGGCGACGATCCCGAGCGCACCGAGCCCGAGCGCGGTCTGAGCGGCGGACAAACGCATGGCCGTATGTGCGGTCACGATGACCACCTGCATGGGCTTCACGCGCATCAGGTTTTCGAGGAAATCGAGCCCGTTCACGCCCGGCATTTCCATGTCGAGCGTGAGCACGTCGGGATTGAGCGTGCGGATCATCTGGCGCGCGGCAGGTGCGTCGGCCGCAGCGCCGACGACTTCCATATCCGCTTCACCGTTGATGAATTGTGCGACCAGAGTGCGCATGGCACCGGAATCGTCGAACACGACCACGCGTATTTTTTTCACGCGCTGTCACCCCGGGCCGCGCCGACGAACGCGTCGTTCGGCGCTTTCGGGCGGCAACAATACGTGGGAATGCACCCGAGCGCGTCAGCACCGGCCAACGCGGGTTGTCGCGCTGTTTGTCCCGCTGTTTGTTCCGCCGTTTGTTCCGTCGTCTGTTCCATCACCGGGACGTCGCCGGGAACGGCCGCGGCAGTCTCGCATGCTCGTATACCGTATTCCCGCGCAACCGGAACACATCGGCCGAATGGAGGAAGCTCTCGGAGTGTCCTGCGAACAGCAGCCCATCATCGCGCAACAAACCCGCAAGACCTTGCAACACTTTGCGCTGCGTCTGCTTGTCGAAATAAATCATGACATTGCGGCAGAATATGGCGTCGAAAGCACCGCGCAAAGGCCACTTCGCGTCGAGCAGATTGATTTGCCGGAAAGTGAGCAGCGCCCGCAGCTCGGGACGCACCCTGACGCTGCCATCGCTCTGCCCGGATGGTTTGAGGAAGAACCGGCGCAACTGCTCCGGGCGCATCTTCTCCACCCGCTCCTGCGCGTAAACGCCCGCCGCAGCCTTCTCCAGCACCTGGGTATCGACGTCGGTCGCGACGATGGAGACCGGAGGCGTGAAGCTCGAAAAGGCATCGACCGCCGTCATCGCGATCGAATAAGGCTCTTCGCCGGTCGACGACGCGCTGCACCAGATCGTGATCGGCTCGCTGCGGCCGCGCCGCGCCTCGAGAAAACGCGAGAGCTCTGCGAAGTGATGCGGCTCGCGGAAGAATGACGTGAGATTGGTCGTGAGCGCGTTCACGAAAGCCTGCCACTCGTCCTTGCCGCCGGCCTCGAGCAACGCGATGTAGTCCGCAAACCTCGAGAGGTTGTGCGCGCGCAGCCTGCGGGCGAGACGGCTGTACACCATCTCGTGCTTGCTTAAAGCAAGCGAGATCCCGGCGCGCTCGTGGATCAGCTTGCGTATGTGCTGAAAATCGGCGTTGGTGAAAATGAACTCGCGGGTCGCCTCGGGCAAGGGGGACTCCTGCAGCAAGGCTTGGTGTTCCATCAGCATCACGATCCCCTTCGCTGGGCGTCAGTCGCGATCGTCTCGGCTGGCGGTGGCCGCACTCGCCGCCCGGATCTGCGTGCCGAGCAGGCTGTGCGCGGATCTTGCCGAACCCGGATCGATGCCAGGCGTCGCAAGCGGACGCGCAGCGCGTGTAACTGCACTCATCGCGTCGATGCGTTTTTCCAGGTGAGCCAGCAGCCGCGTCACCCTCGCCCCGAACTGCATGCTCGCGACCGCCTCGTTCACATCGTGCTCCAGCCGCTCGGTTCGATGCGCCAGCCGCGATGCCGTTTGCTGCATCTGCGCGTGAACGACGCCGATATCGGACATCATCTCGCCGACTCGGCGCTTGGACTGAAGCGCGACGCTGACGTCGCCGGAGGCGATCTGCGCGATGGCGCGCTCGGCCCCCGCTGAGGCCTCGTGCATGGCGTCGATGTGCGCGTGGATCTGGCGGCTGAATTCCCCGGTGCGGGTCGAAAGCACTCGCACTTCGTCGGCCACGACGGCGAATCCGCGTCCCGCTTCGCCTGCCCTCGCCGCTTCGATCGCGGCATTTAGCGCGAGCAGGTCGGTCTGCTTGGCGATGGCCTGTACTTCGCGCAACGCGCCCTGAATCGCGTTGGCCTGACCGCGTACCTTTTCGATGAGATCGGTGAGGCCCATGGCGAGCTTGCCGTTCTGAACCGTGGAGTCGACGAAGACCTGGAGCGCCTGTTCGGTGTCCTTCACGAATTCTTCGAAGCGATGCGTAAGCTTGCCGCCGGCGCCCTCGCCATCCGGTGCGTCGCCGGTCGTCATACCCACTGCAATCAACTGGTGCTCGCGGGCCTGTAGCGTGATGTCGTCGAAGCTCGCGATCAGGTGGGCGATCGCCTCGGCGAAAATCGCCTGCGTCTGCCCGACTTCGACACGGGCCGCGACGAGTTGGCCGTCGACCGCATCCATGTATTCCTGCAGGTCGGGGACCGGTGGTGCCGCCGCGGCAGCGCCTGCGGACACTTCGGTTACACGAGGCTGCCGCGCGCGATACCACCACGCCACACTCGCGAAGATCACGCCCATGAGTATGACGGCCCCGAACGCCGCGTCGCGAGGCAACGCCGCCCACGCCGTGGCGCAAAGTAACGTAATCCCCATCACACTGGCGAAGACGTGCATGCTTCGTACTTGCATCATTGATCCATGGAAGCTTCTGACAATTGCCGTAAGTTAACGGCTCTCGCGCGACCGCTAAGCCCGGAACAGCGCCATTTAAGGCCGGTAATTCGGCGTTAGTTTGAGCAGATGGGCGCGAGGGCGCGGCAACCGACGCCTCACATCCGGAGGAAAGCGGGTTTATGGGCTACCATCGCAACATGTCAGAATGTCCCGACAGCCGACGTGCCAGCCTTTCCGTGTCCTGTACTGCTTCGCGCAACCGCCCCCCATCCGCCCTTCCCCTCGCGCTTGTGCGCACCCTGCCCTTCGACCCCGGCGCACGGCCGCGCATATAAGAATGGCGGCCGAGGAACACACTGCTGACCGGCAGCGGGGCCCTGCGCGGGCCCCATCCCCGGATCCGTTCCCGGCGTTACTGGGCCTTGCGCGCCGCAGTGTTCTGGTGGCGGGGGTCATCGGTCTCGCGGCGGTTTGCGTCACGGCCTTGGCATTGTGGCAACTGCGCCAGCACCAGATCGAAGCCTCCGTGCGCAACCTTCTGCACGTGTCGCGGGGCCTCGCCGAGCAGACCTCGCGGGAAATCTTGGAAGCCGACCAGGATCTGCTGCGCATCGTCGAAGCCGCCCGCAGCAGGCCCGGGATGCTCGACGATCGCGAGCATCGGGAAGGCGTCATGATGCGCAATCTGAACAGCATCACGCAGGCCGCTGCCATGACTTACGTCGACAGGAGCGGCACACGGCACGTTTACGCGAAGCCACGTTCCGCGGCGGCGGGTAGCCTTCCCGATCCGCCCCGGGTGAGGACGCAGGGTCTCGCGATACGCGACGGTTCGGACCGCGCGCGCCCGGGTCTTTTCCTCGAGCGGACCGTGTCGCTCGAAGGGGCCGCCTCGCCCGAGGCCCTCGTCGTGACCTTGTCGGAAGATTTTCTGGAGAACCTCTATCGCACCTGGCGAGGCGAGTCCCAGGTTCGTATCACCCTGACGACCCTTGAGCGTCGCACACTGGTCCAGTTTCCCGTAGCCCCCGAGCTTGCCGGCAAGCCGCTTGCGGCGTTGAGCGGAAATCCCGTCGAGCGCCTGCTCGACGACGCGGTCGCCCGGTATATCGATCCCGTCGAGGGTCGCCCCTATCTCATGGCGAGCCAGGCGGTGCCGGGCTTCAACCTCGTGGTCCACGCCAGCGTCTCAGAGGACGCAGCGCTGGCGGAGTGGACACGGCAGAGCGCGCTCGTCGCGGGGGCCGTATTCGTGCTGGTGCTGAGCGCGCTGCTGCTCGCCCGCAGGCATGCGGCCGAGCTCGGGCGGCGCGCCACCGCGGTCAGCCAGCTCCAGGCGCTGCAGACCGCCCTCAGCGCCGAGGAAGGCAAGCTCCAGGCGATCTTCAACACCGTGCTGGACAGCATCATCGTCATCGACGAGCGCGGCACCATAGAGCGCGTCAACGCCGCGACCGAGAAGATGTTCGGCTACGCATCGGAGGCGCTCATCGGGCAAAACGTAGCCATGCTGCTGCCGGCACCGCAGCGCACGCCTGACCACACCGGGCTTGCGCGCGGCCTCGGGACGGCTCCGGCGAGCCTCATCGGGAGCGCGCGCGAGCTCACGGTCTGCCGCAGCGATGGAACCGAGTTTCCCGTTCATCTGGACATCGTGGAGCAGCATCACGACAGATTCCGGCACTTTACGGCAACGATTCGGGACATCACGCGAAGCCGTCTTGCGGACGCCGTGCTGCGCACCGAAAGCCGGATTGCCACGCTGCCGTCTCATGCACGCACGCCCGAAGACGTCGCCGGACAGGTGGTGGCAGCGCTGTGCGACCTCGGTTTTTCCTACGGCCACTGGGTCACGCACGACCCGGTTACACGCGAGTGGGACGTGCGGGCGCGTTTGCCTGCATCCGCCTTCACGCCCGGGCACGCTGCCAGCCTCGAGCCTGCCGGCATTGCCTGCGGGGACGAAGGCGTGACCAGCGCCGCATGGAGAACAGGCGAAATACGCTGGCGTCTGAACGTGCGCATGCAATCAGACGTGCGCCGGCGCGCGGCCGCGCTCGCTGCGGGACTGAATTCCTGGGTTGCCCTGCCCATACGCTCAGCAGGCGAAGTGGTCGCAGTCGTCGAGCTGTTCAGTATGCAACCCGATCCGCGCAACGAGACGCTGGACGGTGCGCTGCACAACATTTCGCTGCAGGTCGGGCACCTGCTCACGCGTCTGGACGCCGAGCAGCAGCTCGAAAAAATCGTGAGAACGGTGCCCAGCGCCGTGTTCCAGGCGCGGGTGGGTGAGCGCGGCACGATCGCGCTGTCTTTCATGAGCGCGCAAATCGAGACGCTGTGGGGCGTTCCGGCGCAAATGGCGCTGCGGCATTCGCGGCGCGTGCTGTGGAAAATCGCCCGCGCGCACCGGCGCCAGCTTCTGCAGGGCCTCTCGGAAGCCGTGCTCCAGGGCAGCGGGTGGGACGTGACCGTGCCGATCCAGATGCCCCAAAGCTCGGGCGGCACCCTGCGCTGGCTGCGCATCCACGCGGCGCCGGACGAGCAGGACGGGGCGGCTCGCACCTGGGACGGCATCATTTCGGACGTCACCGAGCAAAAGCTCGCGGAACGCCAGATCGTGCTGCTCAATCTCGATCTGGAAAGACGGGTGGACGAGCGCACCCAGGAGCTCGCGGCGCTCAACCAGGAGCTCGAAGCGTTCACGGCTTCGGTCTCGCACGATCTGCGCGCGCCGCTGCGCGGGATGCGCAGTTATGCGGATCTTCTCAAGGCGAGCCCGGTGCCGCTGCCGCAGGACGCGCTTGCGCTGCTCGAGCGCATCATTGAACAGGGCGCGCACATGGAGCAGCTCATCGAAGCCCTGCTCGAGCTCGCCCACCTCAGCCGCGCGGACCTGCGCCACGTGGGCACCGACATGAGCGACATCGCAACGTCCACGCTGCGAGAGCTGCAGAGCCGGGACGCCTCGCGCAATGTTCGATGGAGCGTGGAGGCCGGAATGACGGCTTACGCCGATCCGCGATTGATCCGCATCGTTTTCGAGAACCTGCTCGCGAACGCATGGAAATTCACCCGCGACCGCGCCCAGGCCCGGATCGAGGTGGGCACTGCAGCCGGGACGAGCTCGACTTTTTTCGTTCGCGACAACGGCGCCGGATTCGATCCTGCATTTGCCGAGCGCCTGTTCCAGCCTTTCCAGCGCCTGCACCCCGCGTCGCGTTTCGAGGGCACCGGCATCGGTCTGGCCACGGTGCATCGCATCGTGCGCCGGCACGGCGGACGCATCTGGTGGGAATCGCAACCCGAAGAGGGCGCAACCTTTTTCTTCGAGCTTCCGATCGAACCACGCGTTAACTATACTCGGGGCGCATGAAAAAACCGCTACGCATCCTGCTCGCCGAAGACTCCCCTGCGGATGCCGAGCTCCTGCACCTCGAAGTGAGCGCCGCTTACGCGCCGGTGATCCGGCGCGTGGAGGATGCAGCGGCCATGTCCGAGGCTCTGCGCAAGGACGCCTGGGACCTCGTCATATCCGACTATTACATGCCCGGTTTCGGCGCACTCGCCGCGCTCAGGCTCGTTCGCGAAAGCGGTTACGACCTGCCTTTCATCATCGTCTCGGGCAACATGGGCGAGGATCTGGCCGTCGAGGCGATGCGGGCCGGGGCGGCGGATTACGTGATGAAACGCCACCTGTCGCGGCTGCTGCCGGCGATCGAGCGTGAATTGCGTGACGCCGACGCCCGTCGCACTGCCGTCCTTGCCGAGCAGCAGCTTATGGAGCAAAGCGCGCTGCTGCAGGGGATCGTGAACCACTTTCCGGGCATCGTTTTCCAGGTCATGGGCGATCGGCAGGGGAGCTACCAGTTCTCCCACGTGAGCGAAGGCTGCATCGAGCTCCTCGAGCTCCCGCCGGCGCGGCTGGAAAGCGATGCGAACGCGTTCTTCGACCTGCTGCAAAAACCGGACGCGGCCGTTTTGTCCGCGCACATGCAGCGCTCGTCGGACAACCTGACCCCCGTCAACTGGGAAGGCCGGCTGCGCGCCGCCGAAAGCGGCATGATCAAATGGGTCAACATCCGCCTGCGGCCTCGGCGGGCGGCGAGCGGGCAGATCATCTGGGAAGGCTTCATGGCGAACGTCACCATGAGCAAGGAGCACGAGATCGAGCTCCTCGCGGCACGCAAGCGCCAGAGCGAGCTTTCCTCTCACCTCGAAAACGCAAAAGAGCAGGAGCGCGCGCGCATGGCCCGCGAGCTGCACGATGACATCGGAGGCAACCTGACCGCGATCAAGATCGACGTGCTGTGGCTCGCCGAGCGCGTCGGCGCGACCGACCCCAAAGTGCGCGGCAGGCTCACCGCCCTCGAAGACCTGGTCGATCAGACCGCTGCGGCGATCACCCGCATCGGCCAGGACCTGCGCCCCGGCATCCTCGATCTGGGGCTGGTCGCCGCGATCGAATGGCAGGCGAAGGATTTCTCCAATCGCACCGGTGTGGCGAGCGTCGTGCGCTCCGAGAGCGACCGGCTGGCGATCGAGCCCGATACCGCGACGGCGCTTTTCAGCATCCTGCGCGAGACGCTGACCAACATCACCAAGCACGCGAAAGCGACACAGGTCAGGATCGAGCTCGAGTCGACCGACGAGGACGTGGAGCTCACCGTGACCGACAACGGCCGGGGCATCGTTGCAGCCGACCGCCGCAAACCCACCTCGTTCGGGCTGCGGGGGATGGAAGAGCGCGCAGCCCAGCTCGGCGGCACCGTCAACGTGTCCGCAGCGCGACCGCAAGGCACGTGCATCGCGGTGCGCGTCCCGCATCGCGTTCGCGCCGAGGACACCGCTCATGGCGCGTAGAGACGAGCGCAACGCCATTCGGGTGCTCATCGCCGACGATCACGCGATCCTGCGGCGCGGGCTGCGCGGCATCATCGAGGAAACCGACGACCTCCAGGTGGTCGGCGAAGCGGAGTCGAGCGCCGAGACCCTGAAGCACCTGCGCACCCACCCGTGCGATGTCGTGCTGCTCGACATCTCCATGCCCGACCGCAACGGCATGGATACGCTCGACATGATCAAGAAGGAATATCCCAAGATCGCGGTTCTCATGCTTTCGACGCACCCGGAGAACCAGTATGCGGTGCGGGCACTTCGCGGCGGGGCTTCGGGCTATCTGACCAAGCAAAGCGCGCCGGCCCAGCTCGTGGTCGCCATCAGGCAGGTCGCGACCGGCAAGAAATACGTGACCCCGGCGGTGGCCGAGGAGCTCGCGCGGCACGTGCAGAACGACAGCGACCGCCCGCCGCACGAGCTGCTCTCGAACCGGGAATATCAAACGATGTGCATGATTGCTGCCGGGCGCACCGTCAGCGAGATCGCCGAGCAGCTTTCGCTCAGCGTGAAGACGGTCAGCGTGTACCGGGGCCGGGTGCTGGTGAAGCTCGGCGTGACCAACAACGCCGCCATCGCCCATTACGCGATCAAAAACAACCTGGTGGAATAGCGCAGACCGTTCGCTGTCCGGTTCCCTGCCCCCGGTCCTGCAGTCGGCTACCGATAACGGCCGAAACGTCTAAAGTCGGACTCGCCGCGGCCGTTAAGTCCGATTCACCTGTGCGCGCCGCGGCTCCTCCGCGCATCGTTCCCCCCGACCGTCCCGCATCTAAAAGCGTCGATTCGCCCCTCCCGGGTGCCGGAAATGACGGAAGTCCTAAAGGGACGTTCAGGCCCGCCGTAAAACACTTCGCGACGCCGGTTATTTGTGCCTTCAGGCAAACCGAAGTCAAACGGCCAAAGGGCCACACTCAACTTCAGAACGAAGGAGCATACGATGCCTCAAGTCATCAACATGAATATCGCGTCGCTTAACGCGCAACGCAACCTGAACCAATCGCAGCACGCTCTCCAGACCTCGCTGCAGCGCCTGTCTTCGGGCCTGCGCATCAACAGCGCGAAAGACGACGCAGCCGGACTCGCAATCTCGGAGCGCTTCACGTCCCAGATCCGCGGCCTGAACCAGGCCACCCGCAACGCCAACGACGCCATCTCACTCTCGCAGACGGCTGAAGGCGCGCTCACCGAAGTGTCCAACAACCTGCAGCGCATTCGCGAGCTGGCGGTCCAGTCGGCCAACGCGACGAACTCCACCGACGACCGCGCTGCCATGGACGTCGAAGTGCAGCAGCGCCTGGCTGAAATCAACCGCGTTGCCGGACAGACCAATTTCAACGGCCTGAAGCTGCTCGACGGCTCCTTCGCCGGCCAGCAGTTCCAGGTCGGTGCGAACGCCGGCGAGACGATCACCATGAGCTCCATCGCCAGCGCGAAATCGAGCGACCTCGGGCTCGGCGCGGGCGCGAAAGCCGGCACCACGGTCACCGCCGCGCTCGGAGTAGGTGACCTGACGATCAATACGTTCGACGTCGGCGCAGTCGCCACCCAGGACGCGAAAGCGATCGCCACGGCAATCAACGCCAACACCTCGATCACCGGCAGCGGCGTATCCGCGACCGCGACGAACACCTTCGCCGCGACGTTCACCAACATCGTGAATACCGGCACCGTAACCAAAGCTGCAACCGGCGTCCTCAGCCAGGCCGTAGCCAGCGGCGGCATGACCGCCGGCGACCTGACGATCAACGGCACGACGATCGTCACCGGCGGCACCACAAAAAGCGCGGTCGCACTCGCCACCGCAATCAATGCCCAGCAATCGACCACGGGCGTGACGGCGACGGCGCAAACCACGGATACGGGCAACCTCGCCGCGTTCGTGACGACCGTAGGCGGCACCTACTCGCTGACAGTCGGCGGCGTCTCGATCCTGAGCGCAGCCGCAGCCGGCGTAACGGCAGCGAACGTCGACACCGCAGTGACAACCGCCGCGACCAACCTCGCGGCAGCCGGCGTCACCACCAGCGGCACCGCAGCCGGCTGCCGCGAGGTTGGTCGCGGCGGTTGTCACTGCGGTGTCGACGTTCGCTGCCGTTACGCCGGCTGCGGCTGCGCTC
>JBKJKJ010000097.1:0-9263 GCA_046597455.1 Burkholderiales bacterium | reverse complement strand
GCGCTTGCCCACGTCCCGCAGCTCGAGCAAGGCCCCCCCGCTACGCGCAACGGCGGACGCCGGGTGTTCGGTCATGTCGCGAACACTCCGGCCTGCGCGCGGTACGAAGCGACGAGGACCGCCTGATCGGGCGGGTTAGCGAGGGGCATTCGCGCTTTCCGTGCCGGCGGCTTCGGGCGGCGCAGAGAACTCACGGCGCCTGATCGAGGAGGGCCACAGACCGGCCGGCCTGAACAGCATCATCAGCACGAGTGCCAGGCCGAACAGCAGCATGCGCAGATCCGACGGTTCGACGAAGACGGTCCCGAACCACGACTCCTGCAGCGGCCCCGCGTAGCGCAGGGCTTCCGGAAGCGCCGTGAGGAGTAATGCGCCCAGCGTGACACCCACCACGTTCCCCATGCCGCCCAGCACCACCATGCACAGCACCATGATCGAATCCAGGAGTGTGAAGCTTTCGGGGCTGATGAAGCCCTGGAAAGACGCGAAAAGACCGCCGGCAACCCCGCCGAAAGTCGCACCCATCGCGAACGCAAGCAGCTTGATGTTGCGTGTGTTGATACCCATCGCCGCTGCGGCCAGCTCGTCCTCGCGGATGGCGACCCACGCGCGCCCGATGCGCGAATCCTCCAATCTCACTGAAATGAAAATCGACACTGCCGCGCACGCGAGGAACACATAGTAATAGCTGTGGACCGACGCGATCTCGATGCCGAAGAGCGTGTGGCTTTTCGCCAGATTCGCGCCGCCGATCTGCAGCGGGTCGATGAGGGTGATGCCCTGGGGACCGTTGGTGAGATTGAAAGGGCGATTGAGGTTGTTGAGAAAGATGCGAACGATCTCGCCGAAACCGAGCGTCACGATGGCCAGATAATCGCCGCGCAGTCGCAGTGTCGGTGTGCCCAGCAGCACGCCGAAAAAAGCCGCGACCAGCGCCCCGATCGGCAGCAGTGCGAAGAACGGCCAGTGCAGGTCGAACTGCGGCGAGCCGAGCAACGCGTAGCTGTAGGCGCCGACGGCGAAGAACGCGATGTATCCGAGATCGAGCAGACCCGCGTAACCGACGACGATGTTCAGGCCCAGGGCGAGCATGACGAAGAGCAGGGCCACGTCGATGATGCGTACCCACGCGCGCCCGAACGCCGCATCGATCAGGAAAGGCGCAGTGGTGAGCAGTGCGGCGGCGGCGAGATAGAAAATCACCCGCAGCCGCGTGTCCGCCGCGAGGCGTGAAAACACAGTACGGATGACGGCGTCTGAAGTCACTCGATCCTGTATTCCGCGGCCGGCATCGTGCGGTTCACGCGCGCTCGCTCGACGGGTGGCCCAGCAGCCCGGCGGGCCGCAGCACCAGCACCCCGATGAGCACGAGGAATGCAAAGATGTCGCGGTAGTTGCTGCCGAGCAGACCCCCGGTCAGGTCGCCGATATAACCCGCAGCCAGGCTTTCGATCACCCCGAGGAGCAATCCGCCAAGCATGGCGCCCGCGACGTTGCCGATTCCGCCGAGCACCGCCGCAGTGAACGCTTTGAGGCCCAGCATGAAACCCATGAAGTAATGGCCCAGGCCGTAGTACAGCACGACCATGACGCCCGCGATGGCGCCGACCGCGGAGCCGAGCAGGAACGTGAACGCGATGATGCGGTTCGTATCGACGCCCATCAGCCCGGCGATGTCGGGGTTCTGCTCGGTTGCCCGCATTGCACGCCCGATGCGGCTCGACTTGATGAACCACAGGAGCCCGCCCATGATCGCGCACGCGAGCAGGAAGATGTAGGCCTGGAGGTCGGTGAACTGCGCGCCGCCCATCGCGATGTTCGTCGGCGTGATGATCGGCGGCAGCGAAAGGTACTGTTTACCCCAGACGAGCGCGGCGGAGTACTGGATCAGGATCGACACGCCTATCGCCGTGATGAGCGGGGCGAGCCGCGGCGCGCGCCGTAACGGCCGGTACGCGACGCGCTCTATGCTGACGCCGATCGCAACGCACACCACGGTGGCGGCGAGCATCGCAATGAGCAGGATGACGATCGGCGGCAGGCCGCTGTCCGAGAGCACTTGCATCACCGTCAGCGCGACGAGCGCGCCGACCATGACGATGTCGCCGTGCGCGAAATTGATCAGGCCGAGGATGCCGTACACCATCGTGTAGCCGAGCGCGACCAGCGCATAAATGCTGCCGAGCACGAGCCCGTTGATGATCTGCTGGAGAAAAATATCCATGCTACAGGCTGCGCCTGGAAAGCCGAATGCGAAACGGCACCACGAAGGTGCCGTTTCTGTGCAGGTGCCCGCTCCGGACCAGCTCGCGCCGTACCGGGGCGGCAGCCGTCACTTCTTGTCTTGGGTCGCGGCGGGTGCGGGGGCCGAAGCGCCGGCCGCAGGCGCGCCCGGCGTCATGGTCTCGAGCGGCATCCACTTGCCATCCTTGACGACGTACACCGTGATCGGACCGTTCTTCAGATCGCCTTTATCGTCGAACGCAATAGGACCGATCACACCCTGGTAGCTGGTCTTGCCGACCTCGGGCAGGAACTTCGCAGGATCGGCGGAGCCGGCGCGCTTCATCGAATCGACGAAGACCATGACCGCGTCGTAGCCCATGGGCGCGAAAAGCTCGACCTCCTGGTTGAACTTCGCTTTGTATTTCTGCAGGAAAGCCTCGCCGCCGGGCATCTTTTCCTTCGGCAGCCCGGGCATCGAAGCCATGACGCCTTCGGACGCGGGACCGGCGAGCTTGATGAAGTTCGGGGTTTGTATGCCGTCGCCACCGATGTATTTCGCCTTGATTCCGAGCTCCGACATCTGCTTGACCATCGGCCCGGCCTGCGGGTCGATGCCGCCGAACATGATCAGATCGGGGCCGCGGCCTTTGATCTTGGTCAGAATCGATTTGAAGTCGGTGTCCTTGTCGGTCGTGTGCTCGTGATCGACGATTTGCGCGCCCAGGCTTTTCGCCGATTTCTCGAACGCGTCCGCAAGGCCTTGTCCGTATGCCGTGCTGTCGTCGATGACGGCGATTTTTTTTGCTTTCAGGTTATTGATCACGAAGTGAGCGATCGTCGGTCCCTGCTGGTCGTCGTTCGCGACGACGCGGAAAGTCGTTTTGAAACCCTGCTGCGTGTATTTCGGATTGGTCGATGACGGCGAGATCTGCGGCACCCCGGCGTCGGAGTAGATCTTCGAGGCCGGAATCGAGGCCCCCGAGTTGAAGTGGCCGACGACCGCGACCACCTTGGCGTCCACCAGCTTCTGGGCGACGGTCGTGGCTTTGGTCGGGTTCGCTTCGTCGTCTTCGGCGATGAGCTCGAGCTTGACCTTGCGCCCGCCGATCTCGAGGCCGGCGGCGTTCGCGTCTTCGATCGCGAGCTCGACCCCGTTGCGGATGTCGGTGCCGATGTGCGCCTGCGGCCCGGTCAGGGGTGAAGCGCTGCCGATTTTCACCGTCGCCATCTCGATCGGCCTGGGCGCCTCGGCTTTGGGCGTCGGCGGCTCTTCCTTCTTGCCGCACGCACCGAGGCCGGCCATCACAGCCAACGCAACTGCTGTGTAGATAAACTGTCTGCGCTTCATGCGGTCTCCCTGAACGATCGTTAGTTATGTGATAACACTTATTTGAGCGTGAGCACCCATTTCACCAGCGTCTTCACGTCGTCGTCCTTGACGTGGGCATTGGGCGGCATCGGCATGTCACCCCACGCACCTTTGCCGCCTTCCTTCACTTTCTTGATGAGGGCGGCTTCGGCAGACTTGTCGTTGCGATACTTGTTGGCGATTTCCTTGAAGCCGGGACCGATGATTTTCTTGTCGACGCCGTGGCACGTCATGCAGCCGCTCGATTGAGCCAGCTTCTCATTGGCATACGCACCGCCGGCAAGGGTCATTCCGGCAAATACGGCGCAGGCTGCAAACACTTTTTTCATCTCTGATTCCTCGCGTAGAAAATTTGGGCAGATTTTAACCTGAAGCCCACCGCCGGTGCGCTCCAGGTTCGAGATAACGTTCGGCAGGGCCCGGCGTTTACCGTGCCGGGCGGCGCTCGAGCTGGTTTTCGAGGGTCGCGACGTCGAATACGGGCGGCAGACACGCCGCGCCTTCGCACAGCCACGCCGAAGGTGCGGCGGTCTTGGCTGCGGATTTCTTGTCGAGCGCTGCGGGCAAAGAAGCGATGTCGTCGGGGACCGACACGAGCATCGTGTCGGGCCGGAAGGTCGCATCGAGCTGGGCGCGCCACCGCGCCACTTCGACTGCCGGGCCGCGCAAAATCACCACTCGCGGAGGCGCCAGTGCTTCTTCGAGCGCGGTGAGCAGCGTGGTATAGCCGCTGGGATTGCGCTGCAAAGGCGCGTAGAACAGCTTCAGGGTGCGCTCGGCCGCGTCGATGTAGCGCGGCTCGCCGATGAGATGTCCCAGGCGCTGCAGGGCGTATGCGGCGACCCCGTTTCCGGAAGGCGTTGCGCCGTCGTGGCCGGTTTTCGGGCGATGGATGAGCCGCTCGTGATCGTGGCTCACGAAATAAAAGCCGCCGTGCTCGCGGTCTTCGAACTGCTCCAGCAATACCTCGGCGAGCGCTTGCGCCCAGTGCAGGTCTTCGGCGCGAAACTCGGTCTGCGCGAGCTCGAGCAGCGCGTCGAGAAGGAACGCGTGGTCGTCGAGGTAGGCGTTGAGATGAGCGCGGCCGTCCTTGTACGTAGCCAGCAGCCGGCCGTCTTTCCACAGTGCCGAGCGCAGAAAATCGACCGCGCGCCGTGCCGAGGCGATCCAGTCGGGGCGGGCGAAGATTCGCCCCGCGCGCGCCATCGCTTTGATCATCAGCGCGTTCCAGCTCGTCAGCACTTTGTCGTCGCGTCCCGGATGCACCCGGTGCTCGCGTGCGGCATGGAGCTTGGCGCGCGCCGAATCGAGCCGGGCCGCGCTTTCCTCGAATGCCACGCCGAGCTCGGCTGAGACTTGCGCGAGCGGGGTCATGACACGCAGGTTCCAGTGATGGCCTTCGAAGTTTGGCTCGCGGTTCAGTCCGTAGTGCGGGTCGACGACGGCGTATTCGCCGGGCGTGAGCACCGCTTCGACCTCGTCGCGCGTCCAGACGTAGAACTTGCCTTCCACGCCTTCGGAGTCGGCGTCGAGCGAGGAATAGTAGCCGCCCTCCGTCGAGCCGTGCGCAGGCTGCATCTCACGCATCACCCATTCGGCGGTTTCGCGGGCGATCTTCTCGTAGAGCGGCTGCCGGGTGAGCTGCCACGCATCGCTGTAGAGGGCGAGCAGCGGACCGTTGTCGTAGAGCATTTTCTCGAAGTGCGGGATGCTCCACTGCGCGTCGGTGCTGTAGCGGCAGAAGCCGGCCGCGAGCTGATCGTAAATTCCGCCTTCGGCCATTCTGGTGAGCGTCAGCGTCGCAATCGTGCCGGAGATCCCGCCGCCTTCGAGTGCGTGCCGGCGCAGGCAGAAGGCGAGCTCGAAAGGATGCGGAAACTTCGGCGCCTGGCCGATGCCGCCATGCACAGGGTCGAAATGCTGCGCGAGCTCGCCCACGGCGTCGTCGATCGGTCCTCGCTTGAAGTCCAGCTCGCCCGGCGCAGGCACGGTGCGGGCGAGGGCGTCCATCAGCGAGGCGTTCTGCTGCGCGATGTCGTCGCGTTGCGCGTGGTAGGCGCCGGCGATGCGCGGCAGGAGATCCCTGAAGCCGGGCATGCCGTAGCGCGAGGTCTTCGGGAAATAGGTTCCGGCGAAAAACGGCGTGCCGTCGGGCATGAGAAACATCGTCAGCGGCCAGCCGCCGGCGCGCTGCGTGAGCATCTGGTGCACCGTCTGGTAGATCTGGTCGAGATCGGGACGCTCCTCGCGATCGACCTTGATGTTCACGAAGTGGCGGTTCATCTCGGCCGCGACGTGCGCGTCTTCGAACGACTCGTGCGCCATGACGTGACACCAGTGGCACGCGGAGTAGCCGATCGAGAGAAGGATCGGTTTGTCCTCGCGTCGCGCGAGCGCGAGGGCTTCTTCGCCCCACGGATACCACTCCACCGGATTGTCCGCGTGCTGCTGGAGATAGGGGGAGGTTTCGGTGGCGAGGCGGTTGGGCATGAAGTTCTGCGCGATAACGCGCCACGATACTCCGCCTGCGGGCAGTCAGGCTAGGGCGAGGGGCGGCTTTCTTGCGGGCGGAGAGCTCGGCGTCGAATTCCCTGAGCATCTCGAGGAAGCGCGATCGTAATTCGCCTCATCGCAGTATGTGCCGTCAGCGACGCCAACGGTCGGCGCGTCCACCTCCGCGGTATGTCCGGTGCGTAGCGGATCGCTCTTCGGCAGACGTACCCTGGTGGGCGGGTGGACGTCGACAAGATCGTTAAAAGCGGTTGCTGCAGAACGGGCCGATCGCCTCGGCGCGTATCCGCGGCGGCCTCAGTCGGTCACGGCGCCTTTCGAAGCGGTCGACACGAGCTTGGTGTACTTCGCGAGCACGCCTGTTTTGTAGCGCGGCGCGGGCTGCGTCCAGGCTTTGCGGCGCGCCTTCAACACTTTCTCCGGCACGTTCAGCTCTATCGAGCGTTTGGTCGCATCGATCGTGATCGAATCGCCTTCGGCGACGAGTGCGATAGGTCCGCCCACGAACGCTTCGGGGGCCACGTGGCCGACGACCATTCCCCACGTGCCGCCCGAGAAGCGGCCATCGGTGATGAGACCGACCGACTCGCCAAGGCCCTGACCGATGAGCGCGCCGGTGGGGGCGAGCATTTCCTGCATGCCCGGACCGCCTTTGGGGCCTTCGTAGCGGATGACGATGACGTCGCCGGCCTTGATCTTCTTCGCCATGATCGCTTTCATGCACTGGTTTTCGGAATCGAAAACGCGTGCCGGGCCGGTGATCTTCGGCGACTTCAGGCCGGTAATTTTCGCGACACACCCTTCCGGCGCAAGATTGCCTTTGAGGATCGCGAGATGGCCCTGCGCGTACATCGGGTTGGACCACGGCCTGATCACGTCCTGGTCGGCGCGCGGCTGGTCCGGCACGCTCTTCAACTCCTGCGCGAGGGTGCGACCGGTGACGGTCATGCACTCGCCGTGGAGGAGCCCCTGCTTCAGGAGCATTTTCAGCACTTGCGGCACGCCGCCCGCGCGATTGAAATCCACCGCCACATACTTGCCGGAAGGTTTCAGATCGCACAGCACCGGCACTTTCTTGCGGACACGCTCGAAATCATCGATCGACCATTTCACGCCGGCCGCGTGCGCGATCGCGAGGTAATGCAGCACCGCGTTGGTCGAGCCGCCGGTCGCCATGATCAGCGCAACCGCATTCTCGATCGATTTACGCGTCACGATGTCGCGAGGCTTGATCTGTTTCTTTACTGCATCGACCAGGACTTTCGCGGAAGCTTCTGCGGAATCCGCTTTTTCTGCATCGGGCGAGGCCATCTGGGAGGAACCGAGCAGGCTCATGCCAAGCGCTTCGAACGACGAAGACATCGTGTTCGCCGTGTACATGCCGCCGCACGCGCCCACGCTGGGGCAGGCGTTTTTTTCGATGCCGATGAAATCTTCCTCGCTCATCTTGCCTGCGGCATAAGCGCCCACAGCTTCGAAAGAACTGACGATCGTGAGGTCCTGGCCTTTCCAGCGACCCGGCTTGATCGTGCCTGCGTAGACGTAAATCGCAGGCACGTTCACACGCAGCATGGCGATCATGCCGCCGGGCATGTTCTTGTCGCAGCCGCCGCACACCAGCACGCCGTCCATGGCCTGGCCGTTGACCGCAGTCTCGATCACGTCCGCGATCACTTCGCGCGAGACGAGCGAGTATTTCATCGCCTCGGTTCCCATGCCGATGCCGTCGGTGACCGTGGGGACGCCGAACATCTGAGGCATCGCGCCGGCTTTTCGCAGGGCGAGGATCGCGCGATCCACCAGCGGCTGAATGCCGGCGTTGCATGGGTTCATGGTCGAGTGGCCGTTGGCCACGCCGACGATCGGTTTTTCGAAATCGCCGTCGCCGAAACCGACAGCGCGCAGCATCGCGCGGTTGGGCGAGCGCGCAACGCCCGCGGTGATGAGCTGGCTGCGTTTGTTCAGAGCCATGAAGAAGTCCTCGCCAAGCGTCTTATAATGAGCTGGTTATTGTAGCGCAGACCCAACGCACGCCGCCCTCGGACGCCGCTTCTGGGCACCCGAGGACATCACGACAACGCCAGCGCGGCAGCGCCGTCCCACTCGGGCGGCTCACACCGTCAACTACCTGAGCGGCTCCCACCGCAAACCGAAAAACTTATGCTCGTCCATCCGCAGTTCGATCCCATCGCCGTGCATCTAGGCCCGCTCGCGGTGCGCTGGTACGGCCTCATGTATCTCGTCGGTTTCGCACTCGTGTGGTGGTTCGGCCGCAGTCGAATCGATTCGCGCCCCGACGGCGCGATGACGCGCAAGGATCTCGAGGACGCACTGTTCTACGGGATCCTCGGCACCATACTCGGCGGGCGCCTGGGCTATGTGCTGTTCTACAAAATCGGCGATTACCTGACCGAGCCGTGGAAAATTTTCTACGTCTGGGAAGGCGGGATGTCTTTCCACGGCGGCATGCTCGGCGTCATTTTCGCGCTGTGGCTGTTCGCCCGCAGCCGCAAGAAGCACTGGCTGGCGATCACCGATTTCATCGCGCCGCTCGTGCCGCTCGGCCTCGCTGCGGGCAGGCTCGGCAATTTCATCAATGCCGAGCTGTGGGGCCGTCCGGGTACCGTGCCGTGGGCGATGATTTTTCCGAATGTCGATTCGATCCCGCGGCATCCTTCGCAGCTCTACGAATTCGCGCTGGAAGGCGTGGTCCTGTTCGCGTTGCTGTGGTGGTATTCGAGCAAGCCGCGACCGCGGGGCGCCGTGTCGGGCCTGTTCCTGATCGGTTACGGTTTTTTTCGCTTCATCGTCGAATACACGCGCGAGCCCGACAGCTATCTCGGCGTGCTCGCCCTCGGGCTTTCGATGGGGCAGTGGCTCTCGCTGCCGATGATCGCAGTCGGCGCCGGATTGTTCGCGTGGGCGCACAAGGCGCGGCGGACGCCGGTTTGAAGCCGGCGTCGTCGGGTCTGGCGGCGATGGCTGCCTCAGCACACCGTCGCGCCTTAACGCGCGGCGTGGATCTTTCTGGCGCCTGCAACGTACGCTAGAATACGGCCCTCTTCATGGGGTGGTAGCTCAGCTGGGAGAGCGCCGCGTTCGCAATGCGGAGGTCGGGAGTTCGATCCTCCTCCACTCCACCACTTCTGAGTCCAGT
>JBKJKJ010000557.1:0-10506 GCA_046597455.1 Burkholderiales bacterium | reverse complement strand
AATTCCGCGAGAACAGGATGACACCGCCGGTCAGGGGATGCAGCAGCCGCTCGCGATCCTTCGGCTTCAGCGTGAGACCTTCGACGTCGATGACGACCGGCCCGAGGGGGAGAGATTCAGGTTGACTCATTTTGCCTCGCTTCGAGCACCACGCACGCGCACGCGAGGCTTTTCTCATCGCTGATGGTCAGATGGTGACCGATGATGCCCTCGCTTGCGACCAGCGTCTGAAGATTGGGATGGAACGTGAGGCTGGGCTTGCCCAGCCGATTCTGGACCACGCTGATGCACTGGAGCGTGACGGGGTACCGAAACCCGGTTCCCATCGCTTTTGAAAATGCCTCTTTCGCTGCAAAGCGGTTGGCGAGAAAAAGCACCGGCCGCGCCGTTTTCTCGAACCCGGCCCACTCGTGCATGGTCAGGACACGGCGCGCGAAGCGCTCGCCATACTTGTCCAGCAGCCGCGCAATCCGGTGCGGCTCGACCACATCGATGCCGATGCCGTAGATCAAGCGTGCTGCCCGACCGCGACAAGATACGCGCGCACGGTCGCGGCTAGCCCCTCTTCGAGTGCGTCGGCGATGAGCGCGTGCCCGATGGACACTTCGAGCAGGCCCGGCACTTCGGCGACGAAGCGCGGGAGGTTCAACCGGTTCAGGTCGTGACCCGCATTCACCCCCAGACCTGCGGCGCGCGCCGCAACGCCCGCCGCCGTATATCGAGCGAGCACCTGCGCTTCGTCTGTCGACCCAAAGCTTTGCGCATACGGCTCGGTGTAAAGCTCGACCCGGTCAGCGCCAATCTGCGCTGACTGGCTCATGGCGTCAGGCAGCGGGTCCATGAACAGGCTCACCCGTACGCCCAGCGCTTTGACTTCGGCGATAAGGGGCGCAAGGCGCGCGGCATGCCGGGTGAGATCCCAGCCGTGGTCGGAGGTGGACTGATTCGGGTCATCCGGAACGAGCGTGAACTGGTGCGGGCGAACTGCGCGCACCAGATCGAGTGCATTCTCGAATGGATTACCTTCGATATTGAATTCAGCCTGCGGGTAATCCTTCAACAACCCGGAGAGCTCGTGCACGTCCCGGGCACAGATGTGACGCTCGTCAGGCCGTGGATGCACCGTGATACCGTGCGCGCCGGCGTTCAAGGCGATCGTCGCGGCGCGCACCACGCTTGGAATGCCGAGCGCGCGCGAGTTACGCAGCAAGGCCACCTTGTTGACATTAACGCTGAGCTTCGTCATTCAAAAGACGCTCTATAGCGCCTGGAGATCACGCAGCAACTGCCGCGTGTGGAGCTCCTGGTCGCCGAGATAATGATTGATGAGCGTACGCATGAGCACTTTGCTCTGCTGCTGCGTGACCGCGCTGGAGTAGTTGTCGCTTTGCATATCGAGCAGAGTTTGCCCGAGCAATTCTACCCCGTTTCGTTCTGCGCCCGCGGCACTGACCGGACCGCGCTCGACGACGTAGGTGTAGCGCTGCTCGGCTGCGATCGGCGTGCCGCTGTCCGCCTCGCGATCGAGCGTCACGGCATAGCCGAGCTCGCGCAGCAGGTTCTTCTCGAAGCTGCGCAAGGTCGCCGCGGCAGATTGTGCCCCGTCGAGCCCACGCAACGTCGCCGCGTAGGTGTCGAACAGCTGCTCGTGAGCATCATGGCGGGCGAGCAGCTTCAGCATGAGCTCGTTCAGATAGAAGCCGCATATCAGCTGGAGGCCCTTGAGCGGGTGATAACCGCCCTGCCACTCGGCACGTATGAGCGTTTGCAGCTCGCCTTTTCCCGACCACGAGACGAGCAGCGGCTGGAACGCAAGCAGAATGCCCCGCATTGACGACTTGGGCCGACGGGCGCCTCGTGCGACGACCCCGATGCGGCCGAAGTCGCGCGTGAATAGCTCGACGACCAGACTTGTTTCTTTGAACGGGTAGCTGTGCAGCACGAATGCAAGCTGCGAGTCCTGCCGCGCAGCGTCGCCGGTTTTTTCCGTACGCACAACGCCTACGCTACGCGCCCCCACGCCTCACCGCCTCGCACTTCATGCTATTCGATCCCCATACGCTTCAGGGCCGCCTCGTCGTCAGCCCAGCCGCTGCGCACGCGGACCCACAGCTCGAGGAACACTTTGCTCCCGAAAAGCTGCTCCATGTCCTTGCGCGCCTGAGTCCCGATCTCCTTCAGCTTGTCGCCACTCTTACCGATAATGATCGCTTTCTGATTGGGTTTATCGACCAGAATAGCCACGGAAATCCGGCGCAGCGTGTCAGTCGTCTCGAACTGTTCGATCTCGACCGCAGTCGCATACGGCACTTCGTCGCCGAGCAGGCGGAAAAGCTTTTCGCGCACGAGCTCGGCCGCTAGAAATCGCTCGGAATGCGTCGTGACCTCGTCGTCCTCATACATGCCGGGACCTTCGGGGAGTAGCGGCACGATCGCGTTCACCAGGTCATCGAGTTGGTCGCCCCGCTCCGCCGACACGGGAACGATCGCAGCAAAAGCATGACGCTCGCTCATGTCCTTCGTGAAAGGCAATAGCCCGCGCTTGTCCTTGACGCGGTCGGTCTTGTTCATCGCGAGCACGACCGGCACCTTTTCCGGCATGAGTTTGAGCAGCGCATCGTCACGCGGGTCGAACTTTCCTGCTTCGATGACCCAGAGCACCAGATCCACTTCCTGCAGCGCGCGGCGCACCGAGCGGTTCATGAGCCGGGTCATGGCTGTGCGGTGCTCGGTCTGGAAACCCGGCGTGTCGACGAAGATCAGCTGACCTTCCGGGCGCGTGAGGATCCCGGTGATGCGATGTCGTGTCGTCTGCGGCTTACGCGAAGTGATGCTGATCTTCTGCCCCACCAGATGGTTGAGCAGCGTCGATTTGCCGACATTCGGCCGGCCGACGATCGCGACGAGCCCCGCGTGGTGTTTCGATTCATTCATGTCGATGCGCCTGCTGATAGGCCCCGCTTGCGGCCTGCTGTTCTGCGCTGCGGCGGCTCGTACCTTCACCGCGAGAGCGGATGTCGAGCTGTTCGATCTCGCATTCCACCTCGAACAGCTGGTCGTGTGCTTCGCCGCGTATCGCAATCACCGTGTAGCGCGGTAACGCAAGCCTGCGACTCTGGAGATATTCCTGCAGGAGCGTCTTTGCGTCCTTGCCCGTCGTCCTGGGGTCGATCTTTTGCAGCGCCTCGCGGAAAAGGACGTCCACCACTGCACAGGCCGCATCGAATCCGCCGTCTAGCAGGACCGCCCCGATCACGGCCTCCACCGCATCGGCCAGCATCGACGGACGGCGAGCCCCGCCGCTCTTCAATTCGCCTTCCCCGAGGTTCAGCCGGGCACCGAAATCCGCCGCACTTGCAATCTCGGCGAGCGAGGGCTGCGAAACCAGGCTTGCCCTCAACCTCGACAGCTCGCCTTCGGTCAGTCCGGGAAATTTTCGGTAGAGCTGAAGCGCGACAGCGCAGTTCACTACACTGTCGCCGAGGAATTCGAGCCGTTCGTTATGCTCGGCGCTATAGCTGCGGTGAGTCAGCGCCCTTAGCAGAAGCTCCGGATCGTTAAAGCGGTATCCGAGCGATCGGCTAAAGCCATCGAGGTCCATGACGCGGGATATGGATCGACCTCACTGCTCTGAAGTCGGATGAAAATCGAAGCACGCGCTGACGTTGCGGAAGAGCGGCACCTTGACGGAGTAGTACGCGCTGATCGTCCATCCCGATGGGGTCTTGGTGTACTCGATGCTGTCGGGCGAAAGGGATTTCACGTCGTCGATCGTGGTGCGCGCATCCCAGGATCGATTGAGCTCACCACGGGTAGCCCCGCGTAGCGCCGGGTCCGTCGCCATCGCCTGAAAGTGCTTCTGGATCGTGTTGTACTCGATATAGGCCGGAAGGATCTTGAAACCGAGCAACAGCACGAGCACCAGCACGATCGACACGATCAGCATGCCTGTGAGCGTTACTCCCTTCTGCTTGTTCATCGCGCCTCTCTCATTCGATCGTCCGGCCGATCCGTTTCAGCTCGGCGAAATTCCACCAGATCAGAAAAGCCTTCCCGACTATGTTTTCTTCAGGGACGAAACCCCAATAGCGACTGTCACTGCTGCTGTCGCGGTTGTCGCCCATCATGAAGTAATGACCGGCCGGAACCTTGCACGAAAAGCCCTCGTCATTGTAGGCGCAATTATCGCGGAAGGGGAAGTTGCCCACCCCGCTCAATTGCACCGGAGGCACATCGGCTTGTATGAGGGTGGCATGGACGTGCTCCCCCAGCTTCTCGTCGTAACGCTGGGTCGAAACGAAATTGATACCGCCCTCAACGTAGTTGTATTCGCCCGTCCGCTTCACTTCGATTTCGTGACCGTTGATGGTCAGGCGCTTGTTGCGATAGACCACTTGGTCGTCAGGAAGACCGACCACGCGCTTGATGTAGTCCAGTGACGGATTGACGGGATAGCGGAATACCATCACCTCGCCGCGCTGCGGCTTATTCACGTCCACTACTTTAACGTTGATGACCGGCAGCCGGATGCCATAGGTGTATTTGTTCACGAGGATGAAATCACCCACGAGCAGCGTGGACAGCATCGACCCCGAGGGAATCTTGAAAGGCTCGACGAGAAACGATCTCAGCAGGAATACGACGAGGATCACCGGGAAAAAGCTCTTCGGATATTCCACCCACCACGGTTCGCGCCGGCCCGCGCCACGGCGTTGGCGCAGGACGAGGTGGTCGAGCAGCCAGACCGAGCCGGTCAACACCAGCAGCAGAAACATGATCAGAGCGAAGTTCATTGTTGTTCTCGTAAACGGTGAACAGTGAGCGCTACGCCGTCAACGGCCCGCAGCTGCCGGGAAGCGGTGACGTAGACGCCCTGCTTTTCCCCCGTACCACCGACATCACTTGTCGACCTGCAAGATAGCGAGGAACGCTTCCTGGGGAATCTCGACATTACCGACCTGCTTCATTCGTCGCTTCCCGGCTTTTTGCTTCTCCAGCAGCTTCTTCTTGCGGGAGATATCGCCGCCGTAACACTTGGCGAGCACATTCTTGCGCAATGCCTTCACGTTCTCGCGTGCGATGATCTGGGCACCGATCGCCGCCTGGACCGCGATATCGAACATCTGACGCGGAATCAGCTGGCGCATCTTGGCTGCGAGCTCGCGACCGCGGTATTGCGCATTCTCGCGATGGACGATCAACGACAGCGCATCGACTTTCTCGCTGTTGATCAGGATGTCGAGCTTTACCAGATCGCCGGTGCGATACGCCAGGAACTCGTAGTCGAGTGAGGCGTAACCGCGCGAGACCGACTTCAGGCGGTCGAAAAAATCCATCACGACTTCGTTGAGGGGCAGCTCGTACTTGAGCATGACCTGCCGCCCCAGATACTGCATGTTTTTCTGTGAGCCGCGTTTTTGCGTGCAAAGCGTGATGACGGCACCCACATACTCCTGGGGCACGAGGATCGAAGCTTCGATGATGGGTTCCCGTACTTCCTCGACCTTTGATAGATCGGGCAGCCGCGAGGGATTTTCGATCTCCAGCACCGTGCCGTCTTTCAGGGCGACCTGATACACCACCGTGGGTGCCGTCGTGATCAGCGCCATGCCGTATTCGCGCTCCAGGCGCTCCTGCACAATGTCCATGTGCAATAGGCCGAGAAAGCCGCATCGAAATCCGAAGCCGAGCGCCTGCGAAGACTCGGGCTCGAAACGCAGCGAAGCATCATTCAGGTGGAGCTTCTCCAGCGCATCACGAAGGGCGTCGTACTCGTTCGAGTCCACCGGATAAAGGCCTGCGAAAACCTGTGGCTTGATTTCCTTGAACCCGGGAAGCGCCTCGCTGGCCGGTGCATCCGCTCGCGTGAGCGTATCGCCGACGCGCGCCGCCTTCAATTCCTTGATGCCGGCAATGATGAATCCGACTTCACCCGCTGAGAGCGACTCTTTCGGACGCGACTTCGGTGTGAACACCCCGACCTGCTCGCACAGATAGCTCGTGCCCGTCGACATGAACTGGATCCGGTCCTTCGGTCGCAGCGCACCGTCGACGACACGAACGAGCATGACGACGCCGACATAGTTGTCGAACCACGAGTCGATGATCAATGCCTTGAGCGGCTTGCCGGGGTCGCCTTTGGGCGCCGGAATACGGACAATGACCGCTTCGAGGATATCGATCACGCCTTCACCCGTCTTGGCGCTCACTTTAAGCGCGTCCTGGGCCGGAATCCCGATGATGTCCTCGATTTCAGCGATCACGCGCGCCGGATCAGCCTGCGGCAAGTCCATCTTGTTCAGTGCCGGGACGACCTCCACACCCTGCTCGATCGCGGTGTAGCAGTTGGCGACCGTCTGGGCTTCGACGCCCTGTGACGCATCGACCACGAGCACCGCGCCCTCGCACGCCGAGAGCGATCGCGATACTTCATACGAAAAGTCGACGTGGCCCGGCGTATCGATCAGATTGAGCTGATACATCTGGCCGTCGCGCGCTTTATAGTGCAGCGCGGCGGTCTGGGCCTTGATCGTGATCCCGCGCTCACGCTCGAGGTCCATCGAGTCCAGGACCTGCGCTTCCATTTCGCGATCGGAAAGGCCACCGCACGTCTGGATGATGCGGTCGGCAAGCGTGGACTTGCCGTGGTCGATATGCGCGATGATGGAGAAGTTGCGGATGTACTGCATAGAAAAGGGCACCTTCGTTGTGATCCGGTGCCCTTGCCTGCGACGAGTGAAGCGGTGGATTTTAGCCGATTTTCACCAAATAATCAGTAACCAGCGCGATGTCCAGGCGATGGCGGCAAAGCTCGCGCGACCCATGCGCGACGACCGGCACGTCCTCGCCGTAACGGGTTTCGAGGGACTCGTCGCTGTCGACATCGACGATTTTCAGCTGAAAACGAAAACGGGCCTGCAAACTCTGCAGGCCCGCGATCATGTCGTCACAAAGATGACAGTAATGACGGCTGTAGACCGTCAGTTCAGGTGCGGATGCGTCAGTTCCCATCGACCCTGAATGGGATATACAGGGAGTTGCCGCCGCGGCGCACCAGAAGGGCGACGATGCGGCCTTTCTCGACCTGCCCCATCTGCTCGCGGAACTGCTCCACCGATTTCACATCCTGGTTGTTCAAGGCGAGGATGATATCGCCGCGCCGGATCCCTGCACGCGATGCGGCGCCCTGCACCTCGCCGACGAGTAAGCCCCCTTCCACCTTGAGCTCCTTGCGTTGGGCCTCGGTCAGCTCCGTGAGCGACATCCCGAGCACCCCTGGCGTTGCCGCCGGCGGCTTGGCGCCGCGTTTCTGCTGGGCCCCTGAGCGATCATCCTGCAACTCCGCGACGGTCACCTGGACATCGCGAGCCGTCTTGTTGCGCCAGATCTGCATGCTCACGCGACTTCCCGGTTTGGTTCCACCGACCACGCGTGGCAAATCCTCCGAGGAACTCACCGGCTTGCCATCGAAGCGCAGAATGACATCACCCGGCTCGACCCCGGCCTTCTCCGCAGGCCCACCTTTCTCCACTGAATTTACGAGCGCCCCTTGGGGCTTCGTCAAACCGAAGCCGTCCGCGAGTTCCTTGGTCACCGGCTGAATGACGACGCCGATACGGCCGCGAATCACCCGCCCGCCCGACTTGAGCTGCTGCGTGATTTCGTTTGCCACATCGATGGGGATCGCGAACGAGAGCCCCATGAATCCACCAGTGCGGCTGTAGATCGCCGAATTGATGCCGACCACTTCGCCGCGCAGGTTGAAAAGCGGACCGCCCGAGTTCCCGGGATTGACCGCGACGTCCGTTTGAATGAACGGAACGAAGTTTTCCTGCGGCAAAGAACGGCCCTTCGCGCTGACGATCCCCGCCGTGACGCTATTTTCGAAACCGAACGGCGAGCCGATCGCCACCACCCATTCACCGACGCGCAGTTTGTTCGGGTCCCCGAAACGAACGAACGGGAGCCCGCTGGCCTCGATCTTCAGCAGCGCGATGTCTGTGCGCCGATCCGCCCCGATCACCTTGGCTTTGAGCTCGCGCTTGTCCGTGAGCTTGACTGTGATTTCGTCCGCCGCTTCCACGACGTGCGCATTCGTCAGTACGAAACCGTCGGCGCTGATAATGAAGCCCGACCCCAGTGATTGGGACTGAAACTCACGCGGAGCGCCGGGACCGGGGTTGGGCATGAAGCGCCGGAAAAACTCGTAGAACGGATCGTCTTCCGGAATATTCGGTGCCCGTCCGGCGAGCGGGTTGCGGTTGGTCTGAGTGGTGCTGACGTTCACCACGGCGTTGCCGTATTTTTCGACGAGATCGGTGAAGTCGGGTAGTTGCGCGGCGAGCTGCAGGGGGACGAGGAGAAAAAGCGCCAGAACATATCGTTTCAGCATGAACAAACCCATGGTATTTTTGAAAGTCCTACCTTTGGCGGCGAACGCCGCATCCGCGTGTCGTATGTCCTGCAGACACGAGCCCACCGCGATTCTACTGGACTGCCGCCGTCTGCGGCTTGAGTTCCACCGAATTCGCTATTTGCACGATCGTATTCTGGGGCGCTTCGCCCACCACGGTTACGACGTGGCTGCCGGAGGGCTTCTTGAAGATGTTGACTGCGCCCAGGTGACTGAGCGTCTGCTTCGCGTGTCCGTTGGATGACGGCTCGATGAAGATTGATACCGCCGCCAGACCGTCCGAGAGAACGATCTGGGAGATCGAGCCGCGCTTGCTTCCCAACGAGCGCTTCGCCTCCATCACCTTTTTGAATCCCGGCAGCGGGTTCGAAATCACCCAGCCCGTGTCACCCGCTGTCGACTGGCCTGCGCTGAAGGCGGACCGGTCTATACGCCAATTCTGGGTTCGGCTTTTTTCCGCGTATTTCGATTTGACCCGATCGCGGCTGAAACTGCCGCCCAGCGTCAGTTGGGTAAACGCGAAGGATTCGACCGGCTCGCCTTTTTCCCCCAACGTTTGCGCACGCAGCGGCAGCGATGAGCCGAGCTCGGCACAGAAACGGCGTCCATAGCGCAGATTGTCCCGCGGCGCGAGGGCGATCCACTGGCACTCGTAGCCCGCCACGCGGTCCACGCCTTCCTTACGAATCTGGTAGCTCTCGCTGATCCCGTGGAGGGAATCAGGCAGCAGCGCCGGAAAGTTACGGGCGCCGCGACTGCGGTCTTCGATCAGCACGGTTTTCGCGCCAGGAAGGTAGCAGATGACCTGTTCGTTGCTGCGAACGACCTCACGCGCAGGACCGTCGAGCGTTTCGAGCTTTTCGAATTCCCCGCCGGCACTATTCACATAGTGGACGACCTTGGAGGTCTCGACCTGCCCCCCATACTGATAGACGATCGTTCCGCTGTAATTCTGTTGACGGGCCGCGCTAGCCATTTTCATGAGCAACGCTACCGCATCACCGTTGGCCCCGTTCTCTGCCGCTTGAACGGTGCCCATCAGACCCAACAGAACCATGAAACACGTGCGCATGCAAAAAGACCCAATCACGCCGAGAGGCCAGAGCTCAAACCGACTGTCGAGAGCGCCACGACTCACCGCCCGTCGGCCGCGCGCGTAACACTGACGGTCCTGATATAGGGCGCGAGGCCCTGGAGTGCGGCGCTCGGCGAGAAGCCCTGGTGCGCGAGAAGATATTCATTCATCGAGCCGTCGACCGAAACGCTCGCGATCGGCGCCGTGGGCGGCGCGCCGACCGGGCCCGCAGCACCGCCCGCGACATTGACTTTGGACGCCGGGTCGAGGAGCGCGTTCAGGTCCGCCATACCGTTGGGCGCGAGAGCGACCCAGGCAACCAGCGCGGCCGCAGAGACTGTAGCCGCTGCGGAGAGCGCGTAGGTGGCGATGCGCTTCGCGCTGCGCGTGCTGCGCCGCGGTGCAAGCACCGTAGGCTCTGCAGCAAGACGGCTGGCAAATGCGTCAGTGAGGCTCGCCGAAAGGGTCGCCGAGCGCCCCAGTTCTCCTCGCAACGCGTCGCCGACGAGGTGGAAAGCATCCCAGCGTTCTCGCATCGCCGCGTCCTGCTTCAGCCGAACCAGTTCCCGCTGAGCTTCCCGCTCGTCGAGTTCGCCATCCATCAATGCCGATAGGCTTTCCATCACCATCTCCTGTCCTTACTTGTGCCGAGCAGCGGCCGCAACTTTTCTGCGATCGCCTCACGTGCACGGAATATTCTGGATCGCACGGTGCCAATCGGACAATTCATGATGTTTGCAATGTCCTCATAGCTCAGGCCTTCGATCTCGCGTAGCGTGATCGCGGTGCGTAACTCTTCTGGCAGTTGTTCCAGTGTTTGGTTCACCGTTTCACCAACCTGCCGGCTCATCATCTCGTTTTCCGGCGTGTTCAGGTCGCGAAGCTGGTCTCCGTCCTCGAAACCCTCTGCTTCCTCACTGTCTATGTCGGTGGTCGTGGGCGCGCGTCGTCCCATCGCCACCAGATAATTTTTGGCGGTGTTGATTCCAATACGATACAGCCACGTGTAGAACGCGCT
>JBKJKJ010000164.1:0-36591 GCA_046597455.1 Burkholderiales bacterium | reverse complement strand
ATCCCGCGGTGGATACGCAAAAAGCTCGAAGGCTACGGCGACGACGCGGAGTCGATCCGCGCTTTCGGTCTCGATGTCGTGACCCATCTTTGCGAGCGCCTGCTCGCCAATGGCGCGCCGGGCCTGCATTTCTACACGCTCAATCAGGCGGGTCTGACCACCGAGGTCTGGCGACGACTGCGCTTGTAACGCCCCGCCTCACGGGCGTCAGGAAGAACCACGCAAAAGGGCCCCGAGGGGCCCTTTTTTTGAAGTGCTGCGACTGCCTTAAGCCGCTTTTTTCTCTTTCTTTTTCTTCGTCTGCGCCGCTTTGGCGTGCATTGCGGCGTAAGCCGCATGCGCTGCCGCTTCCGCGTCACCCACATGCACCGGGCAGCCCATGTCGTCGAGCACCGAGCCCAGCGCCGAGAGGCACAGCATCACGTTGTCCGGACGGCACGAATAGCCCATGAGACCAAAGCGCCAGATCTTGCCTGCAAGCGGGCCGAGTCCAGCGCCGATTTCGAGTCCGAACTCGTCCAGCAGGCGCTTGCGAACTTCGGCTTCGTTGACACCCTCCGGACAAAAGACCGCGTTCATTTGCGGCACCTGATACTGCTCGTCGACGAGGAACTTCAGTCCCATGCCTTCGAGGCCGGCTTTGAGGGCAATGTGATGGCGTTCGTGGCGCGCCCAGCAGTTGTCGAGACCCTCTTCGCGGATCAGGAGCAGCGCTTCGTGCAGCGCGAACAACGAGTTCGTCGGCGCGGTGTGGTGATAGGTGCGCGTGGTCTCGCCCCAGTAACCGAGCAGCAGGTTCATGTCCATGAACCACGAATGAATCTTTTCCTTGCGCGCTTTCACGTAGTCGACGACGCGCTGGTTCAGCGAAACGGGCGACAACCCCGGCGTGCAGGAAAGGCACTTCTGGCTCGCCGAATAGACGGCGTCGATTTCCCACTCGTCGATGAGCACGGGAGAACCCCCGAGTGAGGTGACGGCATCGACAATCGTCAGCGCGCCGTATTTGTGCGCGATCGCCACCAGCGTCTTCGCGTCCGAAAGCACACCGGTGGACGTCTCGGCATGAACGAACGCAACGATCTTGGTGTCCGGATTTTTCTTCAGCGTGTCTTCGAGCTTCTGCGGGTCGATCGGATGGCCCCACTCGGCCTCCACCACGACTGCCGTGCCGCCGCAGCGCTCGACGTTCTCGATCATGCGCCCGCCGAACACGCCGTTGCGGCAGACGACAACCTTGTCGCCGGGGCTCACCATATTGACGAAGCAGTATTCCATCCCGACCGAGCCGGGGCCCGAAACCGGGAAGGTCAGCGGATTCTTGGTCTGGTAGGCGTAGCGAAGCAGCGATTTCAACTCTTCCATCATCTCGACGAAGACCGGATCGAGGTAGCCGATCGCCGGCTGGCTCATCGTGGTCAGAACGCGGGGATGGATTTCGGTCGGTCCGGGACCCATGAGCGTGCGCTGAGGCGGGTGGAAAGAGCTGATGCGTTTGGCAGGTGCGAAGGTGTTCATGGCGTCACTCCCAGTGAGGGCGGATCCGAAAAGGTTTTCGCCGTCCGGGCGAGATTTCACGCGGACAGGCTTGCGGGCGTTGGCTTCGTTGAGGATTTCGACTGCGCTCACCTGGCCGCCGGTGACGTGCTCGACTTCCATCGCCCAGCGGGCGGGCACGTAGCTCGATTTCACCCAGTTGTTCACCACGGCGCGGTCGAGGCGGAAGCGGCGGGCGACTTCGGCCTGGCTGCCGAAGAGGGCGACGAGTCGTTCAGCGCAGTTCATGGCGGCGAGATTAGCATGTCAAACTCAGTTTGACAAACCGTCTGCGCGCTATCGGTGCGACCCCGGGCCTGAGCGTGCCGCCAAGCGCTCGGGGTTCAGCAACTCAGGCAAAGTGTGAGCGCCCGCTCACATTACCTTATCCTCTGATATCTATCGCCTTATCCCCATCGGGCTCGGGTTTTCCGGTGGCGGCGACCGCGGCGAAATCGAAGAGATTTCGGTCCAGCAGATGGGATGGCGTGACGCTCTGCAAGCTTCGAAGAATGTTTTCCACCCGGCCGGGGTGCCGCTTTTCCCACTCCTGAAGCATCAGCTTCACCTGCTTTCGCTGGAGATTTTCCTGCGATCCACACAGCGTGCAAGGGATGATCGGGAACTGCTTCAGGTCCGCATACGCGCCCAGGTCGCTCTCCTCGCAATAGGCGAGCGGACGGATGACGACGTTGCGGCCGTCATCCGATACGAGCTTGGGCGGCATCGACTTCAACTTGCCGCCGTAGAAAAGATTGAGAAAGAAAGTCTCGAGGATATCGTCGCGATGGTGGCCCAGCGCGATCTTGGTCGCGCCCAGCTCGCCCGCAACCCGATAGAGCGCGCCGCGCCGCAGACGCGAACACAACGAGCACATCGTCTTGCCTTCCGGGATGACGCGCTTCACGACGCTGTAGGTATCCTGGTGCGCGATGCGGTAGGGCACGCCCAGCGACTCCAGGTAATCAGGCAGCACGTGCCCGGGAAATCCCGGCTGCTTCTGATCGAGGTTGACCGCCACGATATCGAATCGCACCGGCGCGTGCGCCTGCAGATGCAGCAGAATGTCGAGAAGCGCGTAGCTGTCCTTGCCGCCGGACAGGCACACCATCACCTTGTCGCCCTCGGCGATCATGCCGTAATCACCGACCGCCTGACCGACGAGCCGTCGCAGGCGCTTGGCGAGCTTGTTCGCTTCGTAAACTGCCTTCGGCTTTGCAACCTTCGCCACCACTGCAACCACTGCAACCACTCCTGCTTCACTCATCACTGATCACCTCGTCACCACATCACCGCATCACTACATCACTGCATAACCGCATCCCTACACCACCGCCCCATCAGCCGATCATCACGCTTCTACCACCGTCGACCGCGATCACCTGCCCCGTCACGTAGGGGCCGCCGACAAGGAGGAATTCGACCGCCTTGGCGATGTCGTCGGGCTCGCCGATGCGCTTGAGCGCCGTCTGGTTCATGATCCGCTGGCGTGAGACTTCGTCTTTCCACGAATCGTCGTCAGGCCACAATATCGTCCCCGGCGCGATCCCGTTGACCCGCACCTCGGGGCCGAGCTCGCGCGCAAGCGACTTCGTCAGCGCGACCAGACCGCCTTTCGCGATGTTGTATACGACGTAGTTCTTCATCGGAAATTCGGCGTGGATATCGATAATGTTCACGATGGCCCCGTGGTTTTTCCTCAGCTCGCGCGCAGCCGCCTGGGACAGGAATAGCGGCGCCTTGAGGTTCGTGCCGACGAGATCGTCCCACGCTTTTTCCGTAATCTCGCCCATTGCGGTGGGATAGAAGCTCGATGCGTTGTTCACCAGTGCGTCGAGGCGGCCGTATGCCTTGACCGTGTCCTTGATGAGGCTTCCAAGGTTCGCGGGCTTGAGCAGGTCGCCCTGAACGAGCACGACCGAATGCGCCCGCTGCGCTGTCAGTTCTTCCTTCAGCGCACGCGCTTCCCCCGTGGACGAGCGGTAGTGGACGACGAGATTCGCACCGGCCGCGTGCAGACGACGCGAAATGGCTGCGCCGACGCGGCGCGCGCCACCGGTGATCAGGACGACCTTGTCTTCTAGCGCAGCGCTCATCGGTCCAGGGAAATGCACGCGCAAGCAGCAGGGCTAGCAGTACGCCGTCGCGGGTGCAAAATATTGTTTATTCTAGCGTATTCGCTCATCATCGGTCGTTCCAATGCTGCCTGCGCACCTCGCCAACCTCCCCGTCCCGCCGCCCGCCGCACAGGCCGTCAGCGCCGAACTGCAGCGCGCGCTGACCCGCGAGATCGAAGAATCCGGCGGCTGGATCAGCTTTGCCCGCTTCATGGAGATGGCACTGTATACGCCCGGGCTGGGCTACTACAATGCGGGCAGCACCAAGCTCGGCAGCGCGGGCGATTTCGTGACTGCACCCGAGCTCTCGCCGCTGTTCGGACGTTGCGTCGCGCGGCAGATCGCCCAGATCATCGAATCCGGCATTCCCGACGTGGTCGAGGTCGGCGCGGGCAGCGGCACGCTCGCCGCGCAGGTGCTGCTGGCGCTGGACGCGATGGGCCGCCTTCCCGAGCGCTACCTCATCCTCGAAGTCAGCGCCGACCTGCGCGAACGACAGCTCGAGCGTATTGCGGCCGACGCTGCCCACCTCGCCGATCGCGTGCACTGGCTCGATGTGCTCCCGGCGCGCATGGACGCGATAATCGTCGGGAACGAGGTACTCGACGCCATTCCAGCCCATATGGTCCGCTCGCAGCAAGGCCGGCTCGATGAGATCGGCGTCATCGCCGCCGGCGGCGGATTCGAGCGCGCGATGCGGCCGGCGACCGGCGCGCTTCTGTCGGCCGCGCAGGCCCTCGATCTTCCGGATGATTACGAAACCGAGATCAATCTGGCCGCGAGCGCATTCATCAAAAGCTTCGCCGCGCGCCTTCGTAAAGGCGCCATGCTTTTTATCGACTACGGCTTCCCGGCGGCCGAGTATTACCATCCGCAGCGCGCCCGCGGCACCCTCATGTGCCATTATCGCCATCATGCGCACGACGACCCCTATGCGCTGGTCGGACTGCAGGACATCACTGCTCACGTCGATTTCACCGCGATTGCGGACGCCGGCGCCGAAGCAGGCATGAGCGTGGTGGGGTATGCCGCGCAGGCCCAGTTCCTGATTAACTGCGGCATCACCGATCTGCTTGCCGAAACCGACGCGGGCGACGCCAGCGCGTACGCGCCGCGCGCCGCCCAGGCGCAAAAGCTGCTCTCGCCTGCTGAAATGGGGGAGCTTTTCAAAGTGATCGCACTCGGTCGCGGAATCGAAGGTCCGCTGCTCGGATTTGCGCGCGGCGACCGCAGTCACACGTTATAACGCGAGGGACAGCTTCATCCAGCCGCCGCTACACGCCGATGACGGCGCGCTGGCGCTCGCAGTGCCTGCGGTTCGTCTCAGGTCCGGACACCGGCGTTAATCCGCCTAAAGCGGCGGCTCGCGTTTTGATTCGATCGGGGAAACGCTCATGGAATCCGGCATCCTCCCGAGCACAGCTATCGGCGCCGCGACCGCCTCTGCGACGCGACGCGCGCGCCCCGAGCGACGCGCCCCGGGCTCCGGCTGGTCCGCCTTCTCGGCGATGGCCGTCATCGCTCTGGTCTGGCACGGCGCAGTCGGGTTTATGCCGTACGCGCATGGTGCATCCGCCGAGATCGAGCAGGCCCGGCGCTCATGGGCCGCGAGCCCGCACGGTGCGATGCTCGAGCGCATCCTTCCACGTGCCGTCGAGCCTCGCGATCTGCCGCAGCCCGCGTCAGCGGGTGCCCGACTGACCGCGCGCTACTGCGTGCAATGCCATAACCTGCCCAGCCCGCAGATGCACACCCGCGAGCGCTGGCGCCCGGTGGTCGAGCGCATGGTGTGGCGCATGCGGGGCAGCGGCAACATGGGCGAAGTCATGAAGGACATGATGGCTCATATCCGGGCACCCAGCGACGCCGAAGTGCACACGCTCACGCGTTACCTCGAGAAGCACGCGCAGCGGGCAATCGATCCGTCGCATCCCGCGCTCAGCACGAACGCGGGGCAGATGTTCAGTCTCGCGTGCTCGCAGTGCCACGCGCTGCCCGATCCGCAACGCCATACGGCGCGCGAATGGCCGCGCGTCGTCGAGCGTATGGAGCGGCACATGTCGTGGGCGAATACCGTGACCGGATCGCCCGGGTTGAACACCACGCCCGAGCTCAAGACCGAAGAAATCGTGCGGCTGTTGCAGCGCTACGCGCAGCCGCAAAGACCCCACGAGTGAAAGCCTCGGTGCACGAGGCGCGCGGTCATGACGGAACCTGCATCCCGCGCTGGACCGCGGGCCGCGAAGACATCGCATCGAACCAGCGCTTCACGTTGGGGAAATCCTCCAGGCGCGTCTTGTGCCACTCGTATCGCGCAGCCCAGGGATAGGTGGCAATGTCGGCGATCGAATATTCGTCGGCGAGGAACTCCCGATCCGCCAGACGCCGGTCGAGCACCCCGTACAGCCGCTGTGTCTCGGCCGTGTAGCGCTCGATCGCATACGGAACCGGCTCTTTCGCCGCCCGCAGGAAGTGATGCACCTGCCCGAACATCGGCCCCACGCCGCCCATCTGGAACATCAGCCACTGCAGCGCGACGCTGCGGCCGCGCGCGGAGGCGGGCAGGAGCTTGCCGGCTTTTTCCGCGAGATAGATCAGGATCGCACCCGATTCCATGATCGCTATCGGTTTGCCGTCCGGCCCTTCGGGGTCGACGATCGCCGGTATCTTGCTGTTCGGGTTGATCGCGACGAATTCCGGTGTGAACTGATCGTTCTTGCCGATATTGATCGCGTGCACATCGTAGGCGAGCCCGAGCTCTTCGAGCATGATCGACACCTTGCGCCCGTTGGGCGTGGTCCACGTGTAGAGCTGTATGGGCATTGTTGTCTCCACTCAAAAATCAATCTTCATCACGCGCCGCGCGAGTGACCGAAGCCGCTCGATCCGTAACCTGTATGTCTGCGGCCGCCTCAGCCAACGAAACCCGACGCAGCCGCCAGTGAGTCTCGTCAGTCGAGCGCGGTGCTGATCGCCGCCAGCCGCGCGGCGTTCACGCGTTCGCGGATCTTGTCCTTGCCGCCCGATTTGGCGACGGCGCCGGCATCCACGGCGGCCGCTGCTTCGCGCGCACGATCGAGCCGGCGTATCGCGCGGCCGCGATCGGGCTCGGCGGCCAGCGCAGCCTGCAACAGCTCGGCAAAACGCTCGGGCCTGCGCCACGCGTCAGCTGCATTCAGAAGATCGAGTATCGCCTCGGGTGCGAGCGCGTGCGCATCGGCGATCGAGTTGGCGTGGCGTGACGCGAGCACGGCGAGATCGCGCACGGCCGAGGGCAGCTTGAGGCGATTCGCGAGGCCGTCGATGGCGTAAGGATCCAGGGCACGCGCAAGCACCGCGAAGCGCACCTCCAGCGAGGCCCCGGCGCCCGCCGCGTCGTCGAGCGCGTCGATCGTCGGTTGGGCCTGCTCGGGATCCTCGAAAATCCCAGCCAGCTCAGGCGCGACACGCTCGAGGGCGCCGCATTCGCGCAGCACTTCGAAAACCCGGGACGCGCGCTCTTCCATGAGCCCGCGTGAGAGCTCCTGCCACACGCGCTCCGGCACGAGCGCATCCACTTCCCCGCTCTTGACCATCTCGCGCATCAGCTCGGCGGTCTCGGGCGCGATGTCGAAACCGAATCGCGCCGCGAATCGCGCAACACGCAGGATGCGCACCGGGTCTTCCGCGAAAGCCGGGCTCACATGGCGCAGAATGCCGACGCTCAGGTCGTCCGCGCCGTTGTAGGGGTCGATGAGGCGACCCTCGGGATCGCGCGCAATGGCGTTGATGGTCAGATCGCGGCGCTGCAGATCCTCCTCGAGCGTCACGTCGGGCGCGGCATGGAACTGGAAGCCGTGGTAGCCGTGTCCGGTCTTACGCTCGGTGCGCGCGAGGGCGTATTCCTCGTGCGTTTCAGGATGAAGGAAAACCGGGAAATCCCTGCCGACGGGGCGGTACCCGAGATCGGTCAACGCCTCCGGCGTCGCGCCGACGACGACATAGTCGCGGTCCTTGACCGGCAGGCCGAGCAGCTCATCGCGCACGGCGCCGCCGACTTCGTATATTTTCATCGCACCGTCGACGGTGACCGGTGAACAGCCGACCGGTCGCTGCGAAAACGCAGGCACGGCGTCGTCATGCGCGCGTCCCGCGAGTTCAAGGCGCGCACTGCCGTCACTCTTTGCCGTTCACGGGTTGCGCCTGTCGCTGTGCCCGGTCGCGGAATGCGTTGTAGCGCCCGCGGGGCGTGCGCTGCGCCAGCCACCCGGGCGCGACGGCCTCGAGCGCAGTCGGCGTGATATCGAACGGAAACGCGTCCGCCGAGACGCTGTCGACCTTCATCGACGCAACGTTGTCGCGCGACATGACTTTGAACGGCGAGAGCTCCATGGCCAACGCCTGCAGGTAGGACAGCCTCGGGCCCAGGCCGATGATCGGCCGACGGTGCCCCGTTACGTCACCGACGTACCGCACCAGCGCGCGCAAGGTGTAGACCTTCGGGCCCGCAAGCGCGTAGGTTTGCCCGAAAGTCTCGAGCCGCGTGACGCTTGCGACATAGGCTCGGGCGACATCTTCGATGAAAACCGGCTGGAAACGCGCGTCGGGCATGGCCAGAAGCACCACGGGCAGGAGGCGCTGCAGGCTTGCAAAGAGATTCAGAAAATGATCTTCACGCCCGAAGATCACCGAAGGCTGGAAAATCGTGAAGTCGAGACCGGAATCGCGCACGATCCGCTCCGCTTCGCCTTTCGAGCGCAGATACGCGCTCGGGCCATTCGGATCCGCGTTCAGGGCGCTCATGTGGAGCAGACGGCGCACGCCGCTGCGGCGGCACGCTTCGACCACGTTCTGCGCGAGATCGACGTGCGCGCGCTGAAAGCTGCCTTTGCCGCGACCGTCGTGCAGCACCCCGACGAGATTGACCACGGCATCGCAGCGGCGCATCAGCCGCATGAGCGTATCGGGGTCGTGCACGTCGGCCGTGATGACCTCGGCCGTCGGCAGCGGAATCAGGTCGCCTTTGGCACGCTCGCGATCGCGTGTGGGAATCGTGACGCGATATCCGCTTGCAACGAGCTGATGACACACATGGCGGCCGACCAAACCACTGCCGCCGAGAACTAGAACGTCGTTGATGATCATTTACGCTGAGGCTGGGTGTTTGCTGATGGGGGTGAGTTTAAGGCCATTGCCGACCCCATGCGGGCACTTCGGGTCCCCGCGAACCATTCACCCACGCATCTGCGCCCGCCGCCGGACACCCCTTACGGCGTATCCCCCAAGGTAACCTCCCGCCCGCGCTCGCGCGGGCCGATGACGCCGAGCCGCTGCCTGATCGACTGGGTTTGCTGGCTGAAGGTATGCCCGTAATAACTCGCGTTAGCCATCACTTTCTTGACGTAGTCGCGAGTCTCGCTGAAAGGGATGGATTCCGCATAGATCGCGCCTTCGATCGGCGTGTCGGGACGCCACGCGCGCGCGCGTCCGGGCCCTGCGTTGTAGGCCGCAGAAGCCAGCACCGGCTGGCCGTCGAGACTGTCGAGCACGTGCTTGAGGTAATACGTGCCGAGGCTCACATTCATGTCGATTTCGGTCACGTCGCCGATCGCGCGCAGACCCATTTTCTTCGCCACCCATTTCGCGGTGGCCGGCATGAGCTGCATGAGCCCGCCCGCGCCCACGCGCGAGCGGGCACCCGAGATAAAGCGGCTTTCCTGGCGTATGAGCCCGTAAACCCACGCCTCGTCGAGATCCATCTGGCCTGCCCGCACCTTGAGCACGTCGCGATACGGTGCGAGGTAGCGCAGGCTGAAATCGTGCACGCTCTGGGTCTTGTCTGCCGTGTTGATCGCGCGGTCGTAGAGCTCGTGGCGCCGCGCAATTTCCGCCGCGGCCAGGAGCTGACGATCGTCGAGGTTGCGCACGAGCCACACCCATTCCCGGGTCGCTTCATTGCGCAGGCTCAGCCGGTAGAATTCCAGCGCGCGGCGCACGGCGGGATTCTGCATCATGACGCGAATATCCTCGGGTCCGGGCTTGAAACCCGCCGGCGGCGTGGAAATCCGCTCTCCGAGCTCTTCGAGCGCGAGTTGGCCGTAGAAGCTGTACTCGCGTGCCACCGGCGTAAGCAGTGCGATCGCCTCTTCGTCCCGGCCTGCGGCCTTCAACGCGCGCGCTTTCCAGTATTGCCACGACGATTGCTCGCGCTCCTTGCCGGTCATCGCATCGATTGCCGCCTGCACTTCGCGCCAGTTACGTTGCCTCAGCGCCGCGCGTGCTTTCCACCCGAGCTGCTGATCGGACAGGTCGGACGATTTCGCGAACCAGCCGAGCGCCTCGGGATCGTGGCGCATCGCGGCGGACTGCGCGATGAGGCCCCACACATAGCCACGCTCTGCCGCGCTGAACTGGGCTTCCAGCCCGGTCCAGTGCGCGGCCGCCTGCTGGGGTGACGAGCGTGCAAGCCGGTAGGTCGCGAACATGACCGCTTCGCGGCCGCCGCGCGTGCGGGTGTCGAACTGCTGCTTTTCGAGATAACCGCCGGGATTGGTGAAGATGAGGCTCAGCGCGCGCGAATCGGGCTGCTGGCCGGCAGGCAGATAGATCGCAGCCCGCTGCGCCATCGCGACCTGGCCGTTTTCCAGGGCAATCCGCACGCGGGTCCAGATATCGTCCTGGCTGATCTTCTGGCTGTTCATGAGGGCGCTGAAAAGCGTCGTACAGCTCTCGGGCAGCTCTTTCGCAACGAACCAGAGCGAACGCGCTTCAACAATCGCCTGCGGCTGGGTGCGGGCTTTGGACTGGATGCCGTAACAGATGAGCTCGACGTCTTCTCCGCCGTACAACGCGAAATCCAGGTCGAAGAGCTGCCACTGCTGGGTCCGGCCCAGGAGCTTGAGCCATTCTCCAAGCAGGCTCCTCGCCACCGGCGCGTCGCCATACGTGGTGAGGAATTGACGCACCTCCGCAGGGTTCGCCTCTTCGAGCCGCAGGCGTAGCTGCCAGTACGCGACATACGGCTCGAGGACGTATCCCCTGAGCCGGCTTGCGTAAAAGTCCAGCTTACGGGCGTCACCCGAGCGATACGCGTCGCGCGCGCCCAGAAAGTCGTCCTCGGGGGCGGCGCTCGCCAGCCCCGGCAGTGCGAGAGCGGCTGCCAGCAGCAGCCCACGCAGGAATTTGGAGTTCAAAAGCTTGATCATTGCCTCGGAGTCTATTTTAACGCGCGGTTCGCGGATCGGTCTGCTGCAGACCGCTGTAAAACGTGCAGGCACCGCGTGCACCTACTGTGCTACGACAGATACTTTCCAAACTTGATCCCGCAAACTGGAAAAATACGGACGGGCGATTTGAAAACCCGCTGCACCTGGGTTTTATAACCCCGTTCTGGGTGCGGGCGTGCCCCGCGCTAACCCAGGAACAGACGGTACGCGGGATTGCGAGTCTCGTCCTCGTAGGGATAGCCGAGATCTTCCAAAAACATCTCGAATTTCTTTTTGTCTTTCGCCGGCACCTGCATGCCGACCAGCACCCGGCCATAGTCGGCGCCGTGGTTGCGGTAATGGAAAAGGCTGATGTTCCACCCGCCGCTCATCGCGTTGAGAAAATTCATCAGCGCGCCGGGTCGCTCCGGGAACTCGAAGCGGTAGAGGATTTCGTTCTCCACGCTCGGCGCGTGCCCCCCCACGAGATGGCGCACATGGAGTTTCGCGAGCTCGTTGTCGGTAAAATCGAGCGCGTCGAGGCCGTGCTTGCGCAGCGTGTCGACAAGGCTGCGGGTCTCGCTGCGATCGCGCACCTGGACACCCACGAAAACGTGCGCTTCGGCGGGGGTCGCATAGCGGTAGTTGAACTCGGTGATGTTACGCGCGCCGATGAGCGAGCAAAACGTCCTGAAGCTGCCGGGCCGCTCGGGGACGGTGACTGCGACGATCGCCTCACGGGCTTCGCCGAGCTCGGCTTCCTCGGCAACGAAACGCAGCCGGTCGAAGTTCATGTTGGCGCCGGAGGCAACGGCCACCAGCGTCTCGCCCCGGATGCCGGTGCGCTCGACATAGGCTTTCGCGCCGGCGACCGCCAGTGCGCCGGCCGGCTCGAGTATGGCGCGCGTATCTTCGAACACGTCCTTGATCGCCGCGCACATCGCGTCGGTGTCGACCCGAATCACCTCGTCCACGAACAACTTACACAGGCGAAATGTCTCCACCCCCACCTGTTTCACCGCAACCCCGTCGGCAAACAGCCCGACGTGATCGAGCGTCACCCGGCGGCCGGCCTTGAGCGAGCGGCTCATCGCATCGGCATCGGTGGGCTCGACACCGATCATCTTTATTTCCGGGCGCAGTCGTTTCACATACGCCGCGATTCCCGCCATCAACCCGCCGCCGCCGATCGGGACGAATATCGCATGTATCGGGTTTGCCGAGCGTCGCAGGATCTCGATGCCGATCGTGCCCTGCCCAGCGATCACGTCAGGGTCGTCGTAGGGATGGACGAACGTGAGGGCCTTGCTTTTTTCGAGCTTGCGGGCGTGCTCGTATGCGTCGCTATACGAGTCGCCGTGCAGCACGACCTGGGCGCCGCGCGTGCGTACGGCGTCGACCTTGATCTGCGGCGTGGTGACCGGCATCACGATTGTCGCCGTGCAGCCCAGCCGTTGAGCCGCAAGCGCCACCCCTTGCGCGTGATTGCCCGCCGACGCGGTGATGACCCCGCGTTTCAGGTCCGCCTCGGCAAGCCGCACCATCTTGTTGTACGCGCCGCGCAGCTTGAAGCTGAACACCGGTTGCATGTCCTCGCGCTTCAGGAGCACGTCGTTGCCCAGACGCCGCGTCAGATTGGGCGCGAGCTCGAGCGGCGACTCGATCGCCACATCGTAGACCCGGGCGTTCAGTATGCGTTCGAGATAATCCTGCTTTTTCATAGGGGGCACAGCGTAGCACAGCAGGCGTGAGACGAAAGGCGCACGGTGACGTCAGGTGCGGCACATCGGACATGGCAGACATGGTTTACCGTTCAGCGCCCACCGATTACCATCGAGGCATGACACAGGACCAGCTCAAACAGGCCGTCGCGCGCGCGGCGATTGCGCACGTGCCCACGGGCGGCATCATCGGCGTCGGAACCGGATCGACGGCAAACTGCTTCATCGAAGAGCTCGCCCGGATCAAGCATCGCTTCGACGGCGCGGTCGCGAGCTCAGCGGCGACCGAACAGCGGTTGAAAGCCGCCGGGATCGAAGTCATCGACCTCAATTCCGTGGTCGAGCTCGAGGTCTACGTCGACGGCGCGGACGAAGTGAATCGCGCGCTGGCGATGATCAAAGGCGGCGGCGGGGCACTGACGCGCGAGAAAATCGTTGCGGCCGTATCGCGGACGTTCGTCTGCATCGCCGACGACAGCAAGCTCGTCGACGTGCTGGGCCGGTTTCCGCTTCCCGTCGAAGTGATCCCCATGGCCCGCTCCTACGTCGCGCGCGAGCTGGTCAGGCTCGGGGGACAGCCCGAATGGCGGCAGGGTTTCGTCACCGATAACGGCAACGCGATACTCGACGTCTACAACCTGGAAATCCTTGATCCGGTCGAGCTCGAGACCGCGCTCGACCGCATCACCGGCATCGTCACCAACGGCCTTTTTGCGCGCCGCGGCGCCGACGTCCTCCTGCTCGGCACCCCGGCCGGCGTCCAGACCCTGACCCGCTGAGGCGCTGGCGCGGGTCAGCGGATCAACCCGGGATGGGCGTTACGCCGCGTAACTTTCGTTTTGCCGCTGTTCGTCTACCGCTCGACCCGGTGGGCGTGAGCGGGCGGCGATAGAATGACGGCTTACAGAACCGAGGACATCCGCTATGGCACGAACCGTTCAATGCGTGAAACTCGGCCGCGAGGCCGAAGGACTGGATTACCCGACGTATCCCGGAGAGCTCGGCCGGCGTATTTTCGACAACGTGTCGAAAGAAGCGTGGAAGCAGTGGCTCGAGCACCAGAAAATGCTGGTCAACGAAAACCGCCTCAATCTTGCCGACAAGAAAGCGCGCGATTATCTCGTGGAACAGATGGAGAAACACTTCTTCGGCGAAGGCGCCGAGCGCGCTCAGGGTTATGTCCCACCCCCCGGCTGAGACTCAATCCGGCTTCGCAGACTGCGGTTCGGGATAAGTCCGTAAGTCGTGCGGGAACCTACCGTTCGCCGTTCACCGCGGTCAGCGGCAGCTCCATGTTCGTTTCTTCCCGCATGATCACCTGGCCGAGCAGCGGATGGTCGCCTCGCGGCCGCTCGAGGTGATAACCCTGCACATAGTCGACGCGGAAAGCCTTGAGCATCTGGAGCGTCGCTTCGTCCTCCACGCATTCGGCGATCGTCGTCTTGTGCAGGCCTCTCGCGACCGACACGATGGCTTTGACGAAAAGCTGGTTGTCGTAGTCCTGCGGCAGGTTGCGGATGAACAGCCCGTCGATTTTCACGGCGTCGGCCTGCAGGTGCTTGAGATAGGCGAACGACGAAAAACCGGTGCCGAAATCGTCGAGACACACGCCGCACCCGGTCTGGCGCAGCGCTTCTATGAAACGCTGGGCATCGTGCAGGTCGGAGACCGCCGAGGTTTCGGTCAGCTCGACCATCAGGCGGCTCGGGGTCACCCCGCAGCGCTTTAGCTGTTCTGCAATGTATTGCGGGAGCGTGGGCTCGTCGAAAGACCGTCCCGAGATGTTCACCGCCAGCGCCGGTATCGTCTCGGAGTCGGCCAGCATCTCGATCGACTCGCGCAGCACCCAGCGATCGATTTCGATGATCTTGCCCGATTTCTCCGCCATCGGGATGAACTGGCCTGGCATCAGCATGCGCGTCGGATCGTCCTTGTCCTTCATGCGCACCAGCACTTCGAAATGGGACAGGGAGCGGTCGGACGTGGAGTAAATGCCCTGGTAATGCAGCGTCATCAGCCGGTTTTCCAGCGCGTGCAGGATGCGGTCGTTCCAGGACAATCGCGAGACCATCTGCGTCGAGGTGTCTAGCTCGCTGCGATAGATGCGCCACGCGTTCTTCCCCGCTTCCTTCGCCTGGTACATCGCCATGTCAGCGCGGGCGATCAGGTCTTCGACATTGTCGGCGTGGTCAGGATAGACCGCGATGCCCAGACTCGTCGTGAGACGCAGATTCTCGCCTTCGAACTGGAAGCGCACGGTCGCGATCGAGCGGGTGAGGCGTTCGGCGAGCACTCGCAGCATATCGTCCGAAATATCGGGAACAAGAATCGCGAACTCGTCGCCACCGAGCCGGCTGAAAAGCTCGTTGCGGCGCACCTGGCCCGCCACTTCTCCCGCCACCCGAATCAGCATCGCGTCGCCCGCGCGATGCCCGAACGTGTCGTTGATGTATTTGAAATCATCCAGGTCGAAGAAAAGAAGCGCGAGCCGCGAGCCGTGCCGTTGCGCGTCGGCCATCATGCGCGCGAGCTCTTCGTTGAAGCGGTGCCGGTTGTAAAGACCGGTCAGTGCGTCGCGCTCGGCGAGATAGATGAGCTGCTCCGCAGTCTGGCGCTCGCGGGTCACGTCTTCGAAAAGCCACAGGTAGCCGACGGGTCGCCCGTAAGCGTCCTGCACCGCGTGTCCCTGCTGCGTCACCAGACGTCCATCGCCCATCTGTATTTCATACGGGGTCAGCGGTTCGCCCGTTGGCGGCTTGCACAGGATGTGGCGCGTCTGGTCGCCCGGACGGGCGAGACCCGGCGTAGAAGCCTGCACCAGGTCTTCGGGGGTGCTGCCGATGATCCGGCCACCTTGCGGCAGCGGCCAGATGCGGCTGAAAGCCGGATTGCTGTAGACCACGCGGTTGTCGTCGGACACGAACAGGATGCCCATGTCCATCGCGCCGAGCAGCGCCGAAAGCCTGGCGTGCTCGTCTTCGGCCTGCCCCAGATACTCCTGCTGCACGCTCTGCGCGTTGCGCAACTCGACCACGGTCGCTTCCAGTCTTTGCTCCGCTTCCTTGCGCTGCGTGATGTCGCGGATGCTGATGCGGATGCCCTGATATTCGCCCTTGTTGCCGTAAATGGGACGCCAGTCGGCGGCTGCCCAGAATTCGCTCTGATCCTTGCGCCGGGCGCGGAACTCGAAATCCTGCCCGGTGTTGCCTCTCAGCGCCCGGCGAATCTGGCGCATCGTTCGCCCGGCGTCGGAAGCCGCGACGAACGGCGCCGGAAAGCTCTCGGTCGACAGGCACTCCGCCACGGTGTAGCCGAACATGTCGTACACCCGAGGATTGATCCAGATCAGCTTGCCGTGCGGGTTGATCCACAGCTCGCAGTCGTAACTGTAATCGGCGATCGTCGTGAACTTCTGCTCGCTTTCGGCCAGCGCCTCGATGCGCCCGGCAAGCGTCTCGGCCATGGTGTTGAACGCGATCGTGAGCTGGGCCACTTCGTCGCTGCCGCGAACCGGCAGCCTGAAATGGAGATTGCCGCCGGCCAGTTGTGCGCTGGCGGCAGTGAGCTTGGTCAGATTGCGCGTCAACCAGTAAGACAGCGCGATCATCAGGCCCGTCGAGAGCAGCAGCGCCAGGACCCCGATTGCGAGGTTCTCCCGAATCAACTCCACGCGAGCGGTTTTGAGGTACTTGGTCGTCACGCCCATCGACAGCTTGCCGTAGCGCTCGGCGCCCATGCGCACTTCGGTTTCGGTGTGGAATACGTCGCCCTGGCCGCGCGAGACGAGCTCACGCTCACGCGAGGGGAGAGTCCGCCTGCGGTCCCAACCGCTGGAGCCGATGACCTTTCCTTTGCGATCGAACAGGACGAGATACGACATCGCCTGGTCGCGCCGCGCGCCGTCGAGCACTTCCTGCACCCGGGCGCGATCCCCTTGCATCAGCGGCATGGCGAGTGCCGCGCTCAGCAGCTGCTTCTGCTCCTCGAGATGGATGCGCGCGCGCTCGAGGAGCTTGTCGTCCATCACGCTGATCCCGTTGTAGACGAGGAGCCCCAGCATGACGAGCTGCACCAATGCGCTCGCGAGAAGCAGCCGCGATCGCAGCGGCAGAAAGCTGCGCGCGGCCTTCGCGGCAGTCGGTTGGTCCGGCGCGGCCATACTCAAAGGCGCTTCACCAGCACCACCGAGCGCCGTTGCCAGTTGTAGAGCGCTCGCTTGGGGGCCGGCAGCGCTTCGATGTCGGTTTCGGTGAAACCCCGCTCGACGAACCAGTGCTCCGCACGGGTCGTGAGCACGAAGAGGCGCTTGAACTTCCTGCGCCGCGCGCGGATTTCGATGTCACGCAGAAGTCTTTCGCCGACACCCTGGCTGCGGAAGTCCGGATGGACCGCGAGCCCGGCAAGCTCCGCCGCACGCTCGTCCGGGAACGGGTAAAGCGCCGCGCAGGCGATCACGATGCCGTCGTGCTCGATCACGACAAACCTGCTGATCTCGCTCTCGAGCAGGCTGCGGTTGCGCTTGACCAGTGTGCCTTCGGATTCCAGCGGTTCGAGCAGTTGCAGGATGCCGCCGATGTCCTCGGCCTTGGCGACGCGCAGCGTCTGGATGGGGTCGGGTGTGATGAGCGTCCCCACCCCTTTGTGAGTGAACAGCTCGAGCAGGAGCGCGTCGTCGATGTGGCCCGAGATCAGGTGCGCCCGCTTCACCCCCTGCGCGCACGCCCGCACCGCCCATGGGAGGTAGAAGTGCACGTCGCTCGCGGCTTCACCGCTGCGCGCGATCCGGGTCCTGGCCTGCTTGACGGTGAGCTCGCGCATGAGCTCGCCCCGCGGCCCCGTCACCCCGGGCGTATCCATCATGAAAATGAGCTTCTCTGCGCCCAGCGCGATCGCGCTCGAAGCCGCGACGTCCTCGAGCGCAAGATTGAAGACTTCACCGGTCGGCGAATAACCGAGCGGCGACAGCAGGACGAGCTCGTTGTCGCCCAGCCGTTTGTGAATCGCGCCCGCATGGACCTTGCGTACTTCGCCCGTGTGCATGTAATCCACGCCTTCGAGCACGCCGAGGGGTTTGGCCGTGATGAAATTGCCGCTCGCGACGCGGATATCGGCGCCCGCCATGGGCGAATTGGGCAGCCCCATCGACAGCCAGGCTTCGATCTCCACGCGCAGTCGTCCGCTTGCCTCCTTGGCCGCAGCGAGGGCCATGTCGTCGGTCACGCGCAAACCCTTGTGGAACCGGCTCTCGTGCTGGCGTTCGCGCAGGCGGGCCTCGATCTGCGGGCGAGCGCCATGCACGAGCACGAGGTGCACGCCCAGTGCCGCAAGCAGGTTCAGGTCATGCGTGAGATCGAAGAAACGCCCATCCGAGGCGAGATCGCCGCCGAAAGCGATGACAAAAATCTTGCCGCGAAAAGCATGTATGTACGGGGCCACCGACTGGAACCAGTCGATGAATCGATCCTGACTGGAAAGTCGTTGACGACGCACCGGCTGCGGCACATCGGCGACGGCGCTCGCGAGCGCTTCCTTGGCCTGTCTGGTGATCGTAATTGAGTGCTCCTGCTGCGCGTTTGAACGCGTTAAGCACGCGCTACGCTTGCGGTAGTGCGCGGATATTATGCGAGATTGCGCGTGAGGAAAAGCCTTACAACCCCTGAAAAGCAAAGAAATTTCTGCGTTTCAGAAATCGCCCCACAATGCTTGCATCGCAGCAATCGCGGCGAGCGCCGCGGTCTCGGTGCGTAACACCCGTGGACCCAGGCGCAGCGGCGTGAAAGCGGCCGCCTGCGCCGCTTCCCGTTCGCGGGGCGCAAGACCGCCTTCGGGCCCGACGAGCAGAACGACGGGGCCGGCCTGCCGCCCCAGCTCGCGCAACGTGGCCGACGCGTCAGGGGACAGCGTAAGGCGCAGGGCGTCCGCCGAAACCCCGGCGAGCCAGCCTGTGAGCGACGTCACCGGCAGCACCACCGGGATGCGGTTACGTCCGGATTGCTCGCACGCCGCCACCGCGACCGCCTGCCAGTGCGCGACGCGTTTTGCGGCACGCTCCACAGACAGCCGCACCACGCTGCGCTCGAGCGCAAGTGGCTGGATCGAGCAGACGCCCAGCTCCACCGCCTTTTGCACGGTGTAATCCATGCGCTCCCCACTCGAAATACCCTGCGCGAGCGTGACCTGCAGCAGCGATTCCCGATCGACGAGGCTGGGGGCGCTCGCTCTCAAGGTCACCGCGGACTTGACGATACGCTCAATGACCGCGGGATACTCCAGACCTTTGCCGTCGAAAACGGTCAGGGCGTCCCCTGCCGCCAGCCTGAGTACATGCGCGACGTGATGGGCCTGATCCGCTGGCGCATCGAAAATTCCGTGGGACGGAATCTCGCCGGGGATATAAAGACGGGTGAGGGATTTTCCGCGGCTCATCAGCCCCTGAATTATGCCTCACGCATCGGCGGGCCGAAATCGCTTCGGGGCCGATACTGGTCCCCGCGCCGTCCGGGGTCTAGAATCGCGGCTTTTCCGGCGCAACGGTATCGCTTTGAAAATAGTCATACTCGGTGCAGGCCAGGTCGGTTCCTCGGTCGCAGAAAATCTGGTCTCCGAAGCCAACGACATCACCGTGGTCGATCTGAACTCCGAACGGCTCAAAAAGCTGCAGGACCGCTTCGACCTGCGCACGTTCGTCGGCAATGCAGCCCATCCGGCGGTGCTCGAAGAGGCTGGCGCGCGCGACGCGGACATGATCATCGCAGTCACGCAGAGCGACGAGACGAACATGGTGGCGTGCAAGCTCGCAGCGACGATGTTCAACATCCCGACCAAGATCGCGCGCATACGCTCCAGCGATTACCTTTCGCATCCCGAGATTTTTTCACCGGAGAATTTCTCGGTCGACTCCGCCATCTGCCCCGAGCAGGTGCTCACCGACTACATCGCGAAGCTGCTGGAGTTTCCGGAGGCTTTGCAGGTGCTGGAGTTTGCCGAAGGCCGCGTCAGCCTCGTCGCCGTGCGGGCCTTCCACGGCGGCCCGCTGGTCGGTCACGCGGTCTCGCACCTGCGCACCCACATGCCGCAGATCGATGCCCGGGTGGCGGCGATATTCCGGCAGGAGAGTCCGATCATTCCCCAGGGCGACACCGTAGTCGAAGCCGGAGACGAAGTCTTCTTCATCGCCGACACCCGCAACATTCGCGGCGTTCTGCGCGAGCTGCGGCGCATGGACAAGCCCACCAAGCGGGTGATGATCGGTGGGGGCGGCAACATCGGACGCCGCCTCGCCCGCCAGATCGAGCACCGCTACGACGTGAAGCTGATCGAATACAACAAGGTCAATGCCGAGCGGCTTGCGGCCGAGCTCGACAAGACGCTCGTGCTCTCCGGTGACGTGACCGACGAGCAGCTCCTCGCCGAGGAAAACGTCGCGGACATGGACGTGTACTGCGCACTCACCAACGACGACGAAAACAACATCATGAGCTCGCTGCTCGCCAAGCGCATGGGCGTGCGCAAAGTGATCGCGCTCATCAATCGCAGCTCTTACGTGAATCTGGTGCAGAGCGGGCAGATCGACATCGCGATTTCACCCGCCCAGACGACCATCGGCACGCTGCTCGCGCGCGTGAGGCGAGGCGACTGCGTGGCCGTGCACTCGCTGCGGCGCGGCGCGGCCGAAGCGCTCGAGCTGGTGGCTCATGGGGACGCGCGCTCTTCCAAAGTGGTGGGACGCCGCATCGAGGAGCTCGATCTCCCGAAAGGCGCCAACATCGGCGCAATCGTCAGGCGGCACGCGCGCGAGCCCAGCAAACACGACGACGGCAAGCCGGTCTACGACTACCAGGTGCTCATGGCGCACCACGATGTCGTCATCGAGCCTGACGATCATGCCATCGTGTTCGTGGTGAACAAACGCACCGTGCCCCAGGTCGAAAAGCTGTTCCAGGTCAGCGTCAGCTTCCTTTAGAGCCTCGGCATGCCCTGGATCCTACCGACCCTGCCGGTCCTCGGCCTCGTCGCCATGGCGATGAGCCTGTCGTATTTTCTCCCGCTCGCCGTCTCGCTATGGATGGATGACGGCACCGCGGGCGTTTTCGCCGGCTCGCTGGCGGTCAACTTTACCAGCGGCTTTCTGCTGTGGTTCCTGACCCGCCACCACCGCCGTGAGCTCCAGCTGCGCGAGGGCATCCTCTTCATCGCGATGGTGTGGATAGGCGGCGCGCTCTTCGCCTGCATGCCGCTTTTCCTCGCGATCGGACTGACCTTCACCGACGCGTATTTCGAAGCGATGTCCGGGCTCACGGCCACCGGCGCCACGCTGCTTTCGGGCCTCGACAATCTCGCCCCTTCGCTCAATGTCTGGCGGGCCGAGCTGCAATGGCTGGGCGGCATGGGTGTCATCGTGCTCGTGGTCGCCGTGCTGCCGATGATCGGCGTCGGCGGGCGCCAGATCACGAAAGCCGAAATTCCGGGTCCGATGAAAGACGACCAGCTCACGCCCCGCATGACGCAAACCGCCAAAGGGCTGTGGATCGTCTATTTCGCACTGACGTTCACGTGCTTCCTGGCGTACAAGGTTGCGGGGATGTCGTGGCTCGACGCGCTCATACACAGTTTCAGCACGCTGTCGCTGGGTGGATTCTCGTCGCACGACGCGAGTCTCGGCCATTTCAATTCGATCGCCATCGAAATGGTCGCGATCTTGTTCATGACCCTCGCGGGAATCAATTTCGCGACCCATTTCCGGATATGGCAGGGTCGCAGCCTCGCACCGATGCGGCTCGACAGCGAGCTGCCGTATTACCTCCTCGTGCTGGGCGCGAGCGTGGCGGGCATCACCGCTTTTCTCTGGATCAAAGGCGTCTATCCCGATTTCCTGACGGCTTTGCGCTACGCCGCGTTCAACACCGTGTCGGTGGCGACGAACACCGGCTATGCCACCGTCGATTATGCGCAATGGCCGGTGTTCGCGCCGCTGTGGCTGATGTTCCTGGGCACTTTCGCGGCATGCTCGGGTTCGGCGGGAGGCGGAATCAAATTGATCCGGGCGATCATCCTGTTCAGGCAGATGGCGCGCGAGCTGAGCAAGCTGGCGCATCCGAACGCGATCACGCCGCTCAAGATTCAAAACAAGGTCGTGCCCAATCAGGTGGTTTTCGCCGTGCTGGCTTTTTTCTTCGCGTGGCTCGCGACGCTGGTCGGCACCACGCTGCTACTCACCCTGTCGGGCCTCGACGTGCTGACCGCGTTTTCCGCGAGCGTGGCGTCGCTCAACAACATCGGCCCGGGTTTGCACGAGATCGGCCCTGCAGCCAACTTCTCGATCCTCACCGATTTTCAGACCTGGGTGTGCTCGATCACCATGTTGCTCGGGCGGCTCGAGCTGCTGACGGTCCTGGTCATCCTGACGCCGTCTTTCTGGCGCCGGTAGCGCCCCGACGGTTTTGGACGCCTGTGGCGATGCGCACCCGCCACGCCGTCGCATCGCAAGCCAAATCGGCTCGGCGCTGCCCAAACCCGACAGGGCTCACGCCCGATTGCGTTTGTTACACCTGCCACCGGGACTTACAATACTCTACAGACTTGCCCGCATGGAAAAAGTGAATCTCTCGCAGCATTTCCTGAGCGCCATGCCCGCCATGGCCGACCCCCATTTCGCCAAGTCGCTGACTTTCGTCTGCGAGCACAACGACCAGGGGGCGCTCGGCGTCGTGGTCAACCGGCCGACCGAGATGAATCTGCACGCGCTGCTCGAGCAGGTCAGCATCGCGCCTGAGACCGAAGCTTTCAAGTCGGTGTCGGTTCACTTCGGCGGGCCGGTTCAGGTCGATCGCGGCTTCGTCCTTCATTCCCCGCTCGGCGACTGGCAATCGACGCTCGCCATCAGCCCGGAGATCGGGCTCACCACGTCCCGGGACATCCTGCAGGCCGTTGCGCGCGGCGCGGGTCCGCGCCAGATGCTCGTGACCCTGGGCTACGCCGGCTGGGCGCCGGGCCAGCTCGAACACGAGCTCGCGCAGAATGCGTGGCTCACGGTGAAAGCCCAGCCGGAGGTGATATTCGACGTGCCGGCGGAAGAGCGGCTGGTGGCGGCGATGAGCCTGCTCGGTGTGGATTACGCGAAGCTGTCGGAAGTGGCCGGACATGGGTGAAGGTTAGGCCTAAGGCGGGAGGCGTCAGGCGCAAAACCGATGTCTGACCCGAGCAAGCTTCCCCCTCGCCCCCCGTCCCTCACCCCTCACCTCGCGGGCACTACCGTGCTCGCCTTCGATTTCGGCGAGAAGCGCATCGGCGTCGCCGTCGGCGATCTCACGCTGCGTATCGCTCATCCCCTCCTGACCATCAGCGCCGAAGACAATGCGACGCGCTTTTCGCAGATCGCAACGCTCATTGCAGAATGGTCCCCGGCGCGGCTCGTGGTAGGCCTGCCCATGCACGCGGACGGCACCGAGCACGAAATGAGCCGGCTTGCGCGGCGCTTCGCACAGCGCCTGGAAGGCCGTTTCGGCGTTCCCGCGATGCTGGTGGATGAGCGACTCACCTCGCGCGCGGCCGAATCGCGGCTGCGGGAAAGCGGCGTGCGCACCGAAAAAATCAAGGCGTCGCTCGACGCTGCCGCCGCGCGCGAGATCCTCGATTCGTACTTTTCGAGCACGCCGCCCTCTTAAGATCGAAGGCGGGATGTGGTAGTCTTGCGCGACTCCAAAAGCTGACGACCATGCCGGGCAAGCCGCTACCCGACGCCGAGCAACTTCTGCAGGCGCTCATCGAAAAAATGCGGCCCGATGTCGGGCCGGAAACGGGTTTGATCGGCATCCATACCGGCGGGGTCTGGCTTGCCGAACGTCTGCACGATGCACTCGGACTGAAAACCCCCCTGGGCACACTCGACGTCTCGTTTTATCGCGACGACTACGAAAAAATCGGCTTGCACCGGGACGTGAAACGCTCCGACATCCCGTTCGAAGTGGTAGGCCGCCCCCTCATTATCGTCGACGATGTGCTCTTTACCGGACGCACGATACGCGCCGCGATGAACGAGCTCTTCGACTACGGCAGGCCGGCGAGCATCAGGCTCGCGGCACTCGTGGATCGCGGAGGCCGGGAGCTGCCGATCGCCGCGCAGTGGCTCGCTGCGACCATGGACCTCATCCAGGACGAAGCGATCGAGTTGAAGCGTGACGAGCACGGGCGGCTCAGTCTTGGCTGGTACGAAAGAAGCGCACCGGATGTGGCTTGATCCGTCGAATCCGCAGCTCAATAAAAACGGGGAGCTGCACCACCTGCTGAGCCTCGAAGGCCTGCCGACCGCCATACTCTGGCAGATCCTCGACACCGCCAAGTCGTTCGTGGGCGTGACCCAGCGCGAAGTCAAGAAAGTCCCGCTGCTTCGCGGCAAGGCCGTATTCAATCTGTTCTTCGAGTCGTCGACGCGCACGCGCACGACTTTCGAAATCGCGGCGAAAAGGCTGTCTGCCGACGTCATCAATCTCGCCATCAACATCTCGTCGCAGAGCAAAGGCGAAACCGTTCTCGACACCGTGGCGAATCTCGCGGCGATGCAGGCGGACATGTTCATCGTGCGGCACGCCGCGAGCGGCGCACCGTACTTGATCGCGAAGCACGTCGCGCCCGAAATTCATGTGATCAATGCCGGAGACGGCCGCCACGCGCACCCGACCCAGGGCCTGCTCGACGTGTTCACCATCCGTCATTACAAGCAGGATTTTTCGCAGCTTCGAGTGGCGATCGTCGGCGACATCCTGCACTCGCGCGTGGCGCGCTCGCAGATCCACGCCCTGACCACGCTGGGCTGCCCGGAGATACGCGTCATCGGTCCGCGCACATTGCTGCCCAGCAACGTCGACGCCCTCGGCGTGCACGTCTACCACGACATGCGCAGCGGTCTGAAGGACGTCGATGTCGTCATGATGTTGAGACTGCAGAACGAGCGCATGCAGGGGGCGCTGCTCGCGTCAGCGCAGGAGTTCTACAAGTATTACGGCCTCACCGAAGACAAGCTCGAGCTCGCCAAGCCGGATGCAATCGTGCTCCATCCGGGACCGATGAACCGCGGTGTCGAGATCGACTCGAGCGTGGCCGACGGCACGCAGTCGGTGATCCTGCCGCAAGTCACGTTCGGGATCGCGATACGCATGGCGGTCATGAGCATACTGGGCGGCAACTAGTATGAAAATTCATATCAAAGGCGGGCGCCTCATCGATCCGAAGCACGGGATCGATGCTGTTCAGGACGTCTACATCGCCGCGGGCAGGATCGTCGGAATCGGCGAAGCCCCGAAGGCTTACACCGCGAACCGCACGATCGATGCGGAGGGGCTGATCGTGTGCCCCGGCCTGGTCGACCTTGCCGCCCGCTTGCGCGAGCCCGGTTTCGAATACATGGCGACACTGGAATCGGAGATGGACGCTGCGCTCGCCGGCGGCGTCACGAGCCTCGCCTGTCCGCCCGACACCGATCCGCCGCTGGACGAGCCCGGCCTGGTGGAAATGCTCAAGTTTCGCGCGAAGAATCTCAACCGCGCTCGCGTCTATCCGATCGGCGCGCTCACGCAGGGTTTGCAAGGCGAGCGCCTCACCGAAATGGCGGAGCTGCGCGACTCGGGCTGCGTCGCGTTCTCGCAGGCCGATGCCCCGCTCAAGGACACGCAGGTACTTTTCCTCGCGATGCAGTACGCCTCCACCTTCGGTTTCGCGGTGTGGCTGCGGGCGCAGGACCAGGCGCTCTCGCGTAACGGCGTCGCACACGATGGCCAGGTCGCCACGCGGCTCGGACTTCCCGCCATACCGGTGTGTGCGGAAACGGTGGCAATCGCGATCATCCTGTTGCTGGCGCGCGAAACCGGCGCTCGCGTGCACCTGTGCCGCATCTCCAGCTATGAAGGGCTCGAAATGGTCCGGCGAGCAAAGGCCGAAGGCCTGCCGCTCACGTGCGACATCGCGATCCATCATGCGCACCTGTCCGAAATGGATATCGGTTATTTCGATCCGAACTGCCGCGTCATGCCGCCGTTTCGCAGCGAGCGCGATCGGGAAGCATTGCGGCGCGCGCTCGCCGACGGCACGGTCGACGCGGTCTGCTCGGACCACACGCCGGTCGATGAAGACGCGAAGCAATTGCCCTTCAGCGAGGCCGAGGCGGGGACCACCGGCCTCGAGCTCCTGTTGCCGCTGACTTTGAAGTGGGCGGCTGAAAGCGGCGTCCCGCTGTCGACCGCGCTGTCGCGCATCACGACCGATGCGGCTCGCGTGCTCGGCATCGATGCGGGCCATCTGGGCGTTGGCGCCGCCGCCGACGCGTGCATATTCGATTCCGAGCGCTACTGGAAAATCGAGGCCTCGGCGCTCAAAAGCCAGGGCAAGAACACGCCGTACCTGGGGTACGAGGTGCGGGGCCGTGTCTGTTACACCATCGTCGACGGGCAGGTGGTTTACGAGGCGAGTGGCGCCAAGCGCTCGCCATGATCGACAAACCGTAAAACGCCAGGGCCCGAAGCCGGCCTCCACGCGTCTGCGGATTCCCCGCGCATGGCCTCTTTTCTCCTTATGACTCCGTAACTTGCACTTATCAGCCAGGAGTTGACAACTTAGCGCTGCGCGCGCGGTCCATTGAACTCCGATGCCGAGGCCCCATATTTGCTCGGAGATTCCCATCCCGGCTCGTCCCGCCCGGGATCCCCTCGACCTCTGACTTCCCACTTCTTACGGCTTACGACATGAACCCTTTGCTCGATTTTTCCGGACTCCCGCGCTTCGCCGACTTCAAGACTGAATACGTCACGCCGGCGGTGGATAGCCTGCTCGAGGAGAATCGAGCGGTCACCGAGCGCATGGTCGCGCCGGAAGTGCCTGCCACGTGGGATGACTTCATCGAGCCGCTGGAAGACGCGAACGAGCGCCTCGGCCGGGCGTGGGGCCAGGTCGGACATTTGAACGCCGTCATGAACAGCCCGGAGTTGCGCGAGGTCTACAACGCCAACCTGCCCAAGATCACGCAGTATTACAGCGAGATTTCACAGCACCCCCGCCTCTACGCGAAATACAAGGCGCTGCGCGATTCCGCGGCGTTCGACACGCTCGCCCCCGCGCAAAAGCGCATCATCGAAAACGAGTTGCGCGACTTTCGCCTCGGCGGCGCCGAGCTTTCCGCTGACGACAAGGTGAGGTTCATGGCGATACGCGAGCGGTTGTCTCACCTGTCTTCGCGATTCAGCGACAACCTCCTCGATGCCACCAACGCCTTCGCGCACTACGTCACCGACCAAAGCGAGCTTTCAGGGATACCCGACGATGTATTGCAGACCGCGCGCGAAGCGGCGCAGGCCGAGAAGCACGACGGCTGGAAGTTCACGCTGCACGCGCCATCCTACGTGCCGGTTCTGCAGTACGCCGATAACCGCCCGCTGCGCGAGCTCATGTATCGCGGCTACGTCACACGTGCGTCGGAGTTCGGCAAGGACGAATGGAACAACACGCCGCTCATCGCTGACATCCTCAAGTTGAAACGGGAACTGGCCGGACTGCTGGGTTTCGGAAGCTATGCCGACTATTCCCTGACGGCGAAGATGGCCGACTCCCCAACCCAGGTGCTCGAATTCCTGAACGAGCTCGCGGTCCGTGCAAAGCCTTACGCGCAGCGCGATCTCGATGAAGTCGCCGCGTTCGCAAAAGCAGAGCTGGGGCTCGACAAGCTCGAAGCGTGGGACTTCGCTTATGCGTCCGAGAGGCTGCGCGTGGCGCGTTATGCGTTTTCGGATCAGGAAGTGAAACAGTATTTCCCGGAAACCACGGTCATGCCCGGCATGTTCCGCCTCATCGAGGCGCTGTACGGGCTGACGATCGAGCCTGCGGAAGCGCCGCTGTGGAGCCCCGACGTCAGGTTCTATGCGATCCGCGACCGCGCCGGCGCGCTCGTGGGTGAGTTCTACGTCGACCTCTACGCACGCCCGACCAAGCGCGGCGGGGCGTGGATGGACGAGGCGATCACGCGCCGACGCAAGGCGGGCGGTGTCCAGGTCCCCGTCGCTTACCTCAACTGCAACTTCTCGGCGCCGGTCGGCGGCAGGCCCGCGACATTCACTCATGATGAAGTGATTACCCTGTTTCACGAGTTCGGCCATGGCCTGCACCATCTGCTGACTCGCGTCGACTACCTCGGGGTTTCCGGCATCAATGGGGTCGAGTGGGACGCGGTCGAGCTTCCCAGCCAGTTCATGGAGAACTTCACCTGGGAATGGGACGTCGTCGAGCCGATGACGCGGCATGTCGAGACTGGCAAACCGCTGCCTCGTGAATTGTTCGACAAAATGCTCGCGGCGAAGAACTTCCAGAGCGGCCTGCACACCGTGCGCCAGCTCGAATTTTCACTGTTCGATCTGCATCTGCATTACGACTTCGACCCCGAGGGCGCCGCGACACCGCTCGATCTCCTCGGGCAGATCCGCGCGCGCGTGGCTGTCCTCTTCCCGCCGCCGTACAACCGGTTTCCGAACAGCTTCTCGCACATCTTCTCGGGCGGTTACGCCGCGGGCTATTACAGCTACAAATGGGCCGAGGTGCTTTCCGCGGACGCCTACAGTCTTTTCGAAGAGCAGGGCGTGCTCGACCCGGAGACCGGCAAGCGGTTCTGGAACGAGATCCTGGGTGTGGGCGGCAGCCGGCCCGCACTCGAATCCTTCGTCGCTTTCCGTGGCCGCGAGCCCAAGATGGACGCCCTGTTGCGGCATAGCGGAATGGTGGAAGCTTGAGGTAAACGCACAGACTCGGGGGCGCGGTAAGCCGCGCCACTGTTCGACGCGCAAACCGCAGTCTCGCCAAGCACGCGTGTGCGCGCCGCGCGCACGTCGCGCGTTGAAGCATGAGCGTTCCACCTTCCCCTGATTGCGCCCTCTCGTCCTTGTCCTTTGCTCAACGGTCGACACGATGCTAGAGTAGCGCCGCTTTGGCTGGCAGGAGATTCACCATGAAGAAGCAAGCTCGGATTGCGCTGGTGCTGGCGCTCGCTGCGATACCCGTCGGCGCGGCGCAGCTCTATCGCTGGGTCGACGAGAAAGGCAGCGTCGAATGGCGCGACACACCACCGCCCGTGAGCGCCAAAGGCACGGTGGAGCAGCGCAACGTCGGCGCCAACACGATACAGACCTCGACGCTGCCTTACAGCGTTCAGCAGGCGGTGAAAAATTTTCCCGTCACGCTCTGGGTATTCGACTGTGGTGAGACGTGTACCGCGGCGCGCAGCCATCTCGTGCGGCGCGGCGTGCCGTTTACCGAGCGTAACGCCCATAAGGACGGGGAAGCACTCAAAAAGATCATGGGCAACAACGACGTGCCGGTCCTGATCGTGGGTGCGACGAAACTCAGAGGCTACCTCGACACTGACTGGGATTCGGCGCTCGACGCGGCAGGCTACCCGCGCACGCCGCCTCCCGGGGTGAAATCCCAGGCGGCGGCTGCGCCGAAATCATCGGCCGCACCGACCGGACAAACCGGAACAACCGGACCAACGAAGGCGCCCGCACCCGCCGCCGCGCGATGACCCTATAGCAGATCGAGCGCTTTCAGGCGCGCGATGGTGCCGGCAGGGCTGACGTGGTGGATGATCTGCCAGCCGCGGCGCGCGCCGGCCTCGACGTTTTCGATCCGGTCGTCGATATAGAAGATCTGTCGGCCTTCGAGTCCGGTCTGCTTTTCCAGCGCCTCGTACATGACCCCGCCCGGCTTCATGGACTTCAACTCGTACGACAGGAAATAGCCATCGAACCCGCCAAGAAAGTCGCAGGTTCGCCGCAGATGATCGTAATGAAGCTCGCTGGTGTTGGAAAACAGGTAGGTGAGCACGCCGCGCCGGCGCACCGCGGCGTGCGCGGCGATCATCGCCTCGACCGGCGAGAAGACGTCGCAGAACGCGGCGCAAAACGCATCGAAGCTCACCGATAGTCCGGCGTGCTCTGACAGCTCCAGGAAGAAGCGGCGGCGGTCGAGCTCGCCGGTTTCGAAGCGATGCAGCAGGGCGGAACTGACGATCGCGTCGTGCAGGCGGCGCGGGTCTTGGTTGCCGGCGCCCTTGAGAGACGCGGCTGCGCGCTCGTGCATCACGTCGACGAGAACATTACCGAGGTCGAAAACGACAGCTTTGATGCGCATGACGGTTAAACTGGGGTGTGTAAGGTGGAGGTTGAACGTGATACTACGTCAAACGCCATGCCTCATCACCGCCTTAAGAGCAACAGCTCGATCGACGAATTCAGCAAACAACTGCGCGGCCCGAACGCCTCCGACTGACTCATGAAACTCGCAACCTGGAACATCAATTCACTGAATGTGCGTCTGCCCCATGTCCTCGACTGGGTGGGCACACACGCGCCGGACGTACTGTGTCTGCAGGAAACCAAGCTCGAAGACGCCAAGTTTCCACTGGACGCGTTAAGGGACGCGGGCTACCAAACGCTCTTCAGCGGGCAGCGAACCTACAACGGGGTCGCGATACTCTCACGCACGGCGATCACCGACGCGACGATCGGCATCCCGGGCCTGGAAGATGAGCAGAAGCGCGTGCTATCGGCCACGATATCAGGCGTGCGTGTCATCTGCGCCTACGTGCCGAACGGCGAAAACATGGAGTCGCCGAAGTACCAGTACAAGATGAAGTGGCTGCAAGCCCTGCGCGTGTGGCTCGAGGATGAGCTCGCGCGACATCCGCAGCTTGCCATCGTCGGCGATTTCAACATCGCGCCCGAGGCGCGCGATGTGCACGACCCGGCGTTATGGGAGAACAAGATCCATTTCACCGAGCCCGAGCGCGCAGAGTTGAACGCGATTTTCGAGCTCGGACTCAAAGACAGCTTTCGCCTCTTCGACCAGCCCGAGCGCTCATACACCTGGTGGGATTACCGGATGATGGCGTTCAGACGCAAGATGGGGCTGCGCATCGATCACATCCTGCTCTCACCCGCGCTCGCGACCCTGTGCACTTCCTGCACGATCGACGTCGAGCCGCGCCGACTCGAGCGCCCCTCCGATCACGCGCCCGTGATCGCGGACCTGAACGTCTGACTCGTGGAGCGTAACCTTAGAACCGGTAGCAACTTACCGGTGAGCGACGGGCCCGCCCCCGAGCGGGCGGCCGTTGCGAACGTTACTCTCGAAATCACTGATACAGGCCGCTGAAGGCGACTGGGTCGCCATCACAGGGTCGAAAGACAGGCGGTTCAAGGAGGCAAACCATCGGTTTTCCTCCAGGGTGCCTACCGGAAAATGCATGGTGGAAGGCTATGGCCTTTCACCATCTATTTTCAGCTCCTGTATCTTGCGCGTCAGGGTATTGCGGCCGAGCCCCAGCAGATGCGCTGCCTCGATCCGGCGCCCGCCGGTATGCGCGAGCGCGCGCAGAATGAGCGCTTTTTCGAACTGGCGCGTCAGCTCGTCGATGATGCCGGTCTCGCCGCGATTGAGCTGAGACTCGGCTTCACGCTCGAGCGCGGCGATCCAGTTCTGAGCGGCCGGTGCGCTCGCCTCGGTGCGCAGCTCCGCTGGCAGGTCGTTCACTTCGATGTTGACCGACGGCGCCATCACCGTCAGCCAGTGCGCCACGTTTTCGAGCTGACGCACGTTGCCCGGCCAATCCTGGGCCTGCAGGTATTTCAGGGCTGCATCGGACAGGCGCTTCGCTTCCACGCTGAGCTCACGCGCACTCTTCTGCAGAAAATGCTTGGCGAGCAGCGCTATGTCTTCACGCCGCTCGCGCAGCGACGGCAGGCGCAGCCGAATGACGTTGAGCCGGTGAAACAGGTCCTCGCGGAACAGGTCCTGCCGCACCCGGGCTTCCAGATCCTGATGTGTCGCCGCGATCACACGCACGTTGGCCTTGATCGGCTGGTGCCCGCCGACGCGATAGTAATTGCCGTCCGAAAGCACGCGCAGCAGGCGCGTCTGCAGCTCCTGCGGCATGTCGCCGATCTCGTCGAGGAACAGCGTCCCGCCTTCGGCCTGCTCGAAGCGCCCGCGGCGCATGTTCTGCGCGCCGGTGAACGCGCCGCGTTCGTGACCGAAAAGCTCCGACTCCAGCAGCTCCTTCGGAATGGCCGCCGTATTGAGCGCGATGAAAGGCCGCGCGGCTCGCGGACTGTGACGGTGCAGCGCATTGGCGACGAGCTCTTTACCGGTGCCCGATTCACCGGTGATGAGCACGGTGGCGTGCGACTGGGAAAGACGGCCGATCGCGCGAAAAACCTCCTGCATCGCAGGCGCGTGTCCCATGATTTCGGGCGCCGCTTCGGTGACTTCAGCCACCGTCTCCTGCCGCATGCTTTCCTCGACCGCCCGGCGTATGAGCTCGACCGCGTGGTCGACGTCGAAAGGCTTCGGCAGGTACTCGTACGCGCCGCCCTGGAACGCCGTCACCGCGCTTTCCAGGTCCGAATAGGCGGTCATGATGATGACGGGCAGATTGGCGTAGCGCTCCTTGGCTTTCTGCAGGAGCTCCAGGCCCGACTCACCGGGCATGCGAATGTCGCTCACGACCACCTGCGGCGTTTCGGTCTGCAGCGCCGCGAGGGCTTCGCGCGCGGACGAAAAAGTCTTGAACGCGATGTTTTCACGCGCGAGCGCTTTTTCGAACACCCAGCGTATCGAACGGTCGTCGTCGATGATCCAGACCGGCTTCATGGGCGCGATGACGAGCGAAGAATGGAGGGCCGGCGAAACCGGCGGCAAAGTGTGTGCATCGTCGTGCTCATGGTTGCTTTCGTTTAGGTTGCCGAGCCAAGCGTCGGATCGTCCAACCGTCATCCCTCGTCGCTGTCTTTGATCGGCAGCAGGATCGAGAAAACTGTTTTGCCCGGCACGCTTTCGACCGTGACCGTACCGCGATGCTGCGAAATGAAATTCTGCGCGAGCGTCAGGCCGAGCCCGCTGCCACCCTCACGCCCGGAGACCAGCGGATAGAAAACGCGCTCGATCAGTGTGTCGGGTATGCCAGGGCCGTTGTCCACGATGAGCAACTCGATGGCATGACGGTAGCGCTTGCGCGCGAGCGTCACCTGGCGCGCGACTCGTGTTCTGAGCCTGATTTCGCCCAGGTCGGGTGGTGACGATGGGGTTTGCGCCGAGATCGCCTGTGCAGCGTTGCGCGCGATGTTCAGCGTCGCCTGTATCAACTGCTCGCGGTCGCCTTCGATGGTGGGTAGGCTCGTGTCGTAGTCCCGGCGCAGCGAGATCCCCGGGAATTCCGCCAGAAGCACACTGCGCACGCGCTCGAGCACTTCGTGTATGTTGACCTGCGAGGGTTGCGGCAGGCGATGCGGCGTGAGCAGCCGATCCATCAGCAGTTGCAGACGGTCGGCCTCTTTCATGATGACCTGCGTGTACTCGTGCAGCGCCGGGCGCTCGAGCTCACGGTCGAGCAGTTGCGCCGCCCCGCGTATGCCGCCCAGGGGATTCTTGATCTCGTGGGCGAGATTTCGTATCAGCTCACGATTCGCCTGACTCTGGTCTAGCAGTCGCTCTTCGCGCGCAATCTTCAGTTGCTGCTCGATATGGCGGAACTCGATGAGAAAGCCGCCCCGGGGCACGTCGGAGTTCGAGTCGACCGGGGTGACAGTGCAGGACAGATGCAGCATGCCGTACCCATTCGTCGCGACGGTCAGGTCGTGCTCGGAGTAACTGGAATTGTTCGCGCGGGCATACCCTATGGCCGCGGTCAGCACGCTGCTCCTGAGCAGGCTGTCGACCTGCGTGCCTTCGGCATTGCGCGTCGAAAGGCCGAAGAGGTTTTCTGCTGACGGGTTCATGTAGCGCACGAGCCCGGCTTCATCGAGCAGCATGACCGCCGTCGCCAGCAGATCGAGACCTTGGAGTGCATGAGTCGCCATAATCGTAGTCTGGGCGACAGCTTTAGCAAGAACTACGCCACACGCGCGGCGCAGTTGAAGGCCGGTCAGCGCATGTTCGAAATTTCGCGCCGGATGCCGGCCACGTTGTCCTCGTGCCGCTTGACGTCTTTCTGGAAGGGCTCGAGCCGGTCGAGCACCCGCTGGTAATTGCGCTCGGTACCGAGTCGCACGCTTTCCTGCTCCGCGAGTTTCTTGCGCGCTTCATCGAGGAGCTTCTGCTCGCTGGCCAGCTCGTGGTCGAGTATGCGGCGCCGGTCGTTGTCCCGATGCTGCTGGGTTTGCGCATCGACTCGCGGGAAGTTCGCCGGCGTGGCGATCGGAGCCGCTTTGGTCTGGGATTTCGCTGCTGCGGCGGGAGCGCTCGGCGTGGGCGGCGTGTGCAGCGGAACGTTGAGCGCCTTGCAGCCTTTCGCTTCGGCTGTGATGTTGGTAAAGCGCTTGTTGCCGTTCTGATCGATGCACTCGAAAATCTGCCCGACGGCAGGCAGCGGAATCATGGCGAATAGCCATAGGGTTGCGAGGTGACGCATCGGCATACGGGCGGGACTCATTCCATAGCAGGTAATGCGCGCGCGGGACGCCGGTTGACGCGGCGCGGCGCTCACGGCACGCCAAGTCTATGTCAGTGAACACGCAGTGGCAATGCACTGTCATGGGGCATTGCGGTCTCGAAGTGTGCGAAGGCGCGCAAACCTGTGATCAATCGCATGGTTCGGCTGAAAAAAAAGGCGGGCGCGCCGCGCCCGCCTTCGTCTCGCGCCTGTCCGGTTACAGGCTGTAATACATCTGGAACTCGACCGGGTGCGTCGTCATACGGAAAAGCGTGACTTCCTCCATCTTCAACGCGATGTACGCGTCGATCATGTCGTTCGAGAACACCCCGCCACGCGTGAGGAACTCGCGGTCACGATCGAGCTCTTCGAGCGCCTGATCGAGAGACGAGCACACGTTCGGAACTTTCTTGGCTTCTTCCGGCGGCAGATCGTAGAGGTTCTTGTCGATCGGATCGCCCGGGTGGATCTTGTTCTGGATGCCGTCGATACCCGCCATCATCATTGCGGTGAATGCGAGATACGGATTGGCCGTCGGGTCGGGGAAGCGCACTTCGATACGACGCGCTTTCGGACTCGACACGTACGGAATCCGGATCGACGCTGAACGGTTGCGAGCCGAGTACGCGAGGTTGATCGGCGCTTCGAAGCCCGGAACCAGTCGCTTGTACGAGTTCGTGCCCGGGTTGGTGATCGCGTTCAGCGCCTTGGCATGCTTGATGATGCCGCCGATATAGAACAGCGCCACCTCGGACAGACCCGCGTAACCGTTACCACTGAAGAGGTTCTGGCCGGCTTTCCAGATCGACTGGTGCACGTGCATGCCCGAGCCGTTGTCGCCGACGATCGGCTTGGGCATGAAGGTCGCCGTCTTGCCGTACGAGTGCGCCACGTTGTGAATGACGTACTTCATGATCTGGTTCCAGTCGGCGCGCCGCACCAGGCTGTTGTACTTGGTGCCGATCTCGCACTGGCCGGGGGCCGCGACTTCGTGATGATGCACTTCGACTTCGATGCCCATCTCTTCCATCGCGAGGCACATCGCCGAGCGGATGTCCTGCAGGGAATCGACCGGCGGCACGGGGAAATAGCCGCCCTTGACGCCGGGCCGGTGGCCCATGTTGCCGCCTTCGAAATCTTCAGTGGATGACCACGGCGCCTCTTCCGACTTCACTTTCACAAAGGAGCCGGACATGTCCACGTTCCACGTCACCGAATCGAAGACGAAAAATTCGGGCTCGGGGCCGAAGTACGCGGTGTCACCGATGCCGCTCGACTTCAGATACGCTTCGCCACGCTTGGCGATGGAGCGCGGGTCACGGTCGTAGCCTTTGCCGTCCGACGGCTCGACCACGTCGCACGTCAGCAGGAGCGTCGGCTCGTCGGTGAAGGGATCGAGGTTGGCGGTTTCCGGGTCCGGCATCAGCAACATGTCCGATGCCTGTATCCCTTTCCAGCCGGCGATCGAAGACCCGTCGAAAGCATGACCATCGCTGAACTTGCTGTCGTCAAAAGCTTTCGTCGGAACGGTCACGTGCTGCTCTTTGCCTCGCGTGTCCGTAAAACGCAGGTCGACGAACTTGACCTCGTTGTCCTTGATCATTTTCATGACATCGGCACCGCCTGCCATTGGTATTCTCCTGAGTAGTAGGGTCGGGGGGGTAAAGCTAATGGGAGTGCCGGGTGAGCAGGAACTGTGCCAACGCATCCAGCCGGAAACGCATTGTGCCACAATGGGTTGCGCGTTTATACCGGGCTCTGGCGCACTAATATGGTGCGTGCCGGAGCAGCTCCGCACTATGATAGTGCGGGGATGCCGCGGCGGTGCCGGTGCTAAAATCCGACATCTTTCCAAACCCTGAAAGTCTTTCATGACCCCCAGCGAGACACTCCAGAAAGCCCGCGAGCGGGCCAAGCAGATGGGCCTGCCTTACGACGGCGCGATGACACCCCGGGAGGCGTACGAAGTCCTCCAGCAGACCCCCGGTGCAAAGCTCGTCGACGTGCGTACCCGCGCCGAGCTCGACTGGGTGGGACGCGTCCCGGGTGCCGTGGAAGTCGAGCTCCTGAGCTACCCCGGCAACCGGCCTAATCCTGACTTCGTGTCGCAGCTCGAGCAGCAGGTCGGGAAAGACGCGATCGTGCTGTTCCTCTGCCGCAGCGGTGGGCGTTCTCACAATGCGGCGATGATGGCGACCCAGGCCGGTTACGCCGAGAGTTACAACGTGCTCGAAGGATTCGAGGGCGATAAGGACGCGGACGGGCACCGCAGCACCGCGGGCGGCTGGCGGGCGGCGGGCTTGCCGTGGACGCAGAGCTAGCGGCGCGAACCTTGAGCTCTCAGCATTTGCCCGTGGATGTGCGCGCTTCGCGATAGACGTTGCCGCGCCTCGGCACGCAGGGCTTTTTGTGCTGCGAGCTCGTGACTAGTCTAGTGGCCTGTATCATTGATTTCGAGCGTAACGGCCGCAACGGCCGCCCGCTGGGGAGCGGGCCCGTCGCTCACCGGTAAGTTGCTACCGGTCGTATCGTTACGCTCCTCTCGGGACACCCGAGCACGGCGTCGCCCCTGATGA